>JAFIEX010000203.1 GCA_020832365.1 Crocinitomicaceae bacterium | reverse complement strand
GACTCCCACTTCGTAATCTATTTACGTTTTAGTGGTATGATTGCGGGGAAGCATTTACCAGATAAAGCTAGTAGTTCAGCTTTGCTATAGAAATGGATTCGTGGATTTAAGGTTGTTTTTCAAAGTTTTTTTGTAACCGCTAAAAATTTGATGCGTTCTAAAATTGAAATAGACTAGTTTCAGGGGGAATGATTAACTTTACCTGCAAAATTCAAAAATTAGTAGTATGGAATACTTAGTATATGTAATTGTAGCGCTGATACCAGCTACTGTGGCCCTATTATTGGTGCATTACTTCTTAAAGCATAACGCAGAGCGGGCTGTTACTGATTTAACCATGCAGTTAAAAAAGGAAAGACACCAGTTTTTTTTGGAGCCACGAATGGAGGCTTATCAAAGAGTAGTATTGTTATTAGAACGAATCAATCCCCATAGTTTAGTGATGCGTTTGCATGATGGGAAATTGAATGCCTTGCAATTACATGGTATGCTACTGAGTAATATCCGTCAAGAGTTTGACCACAATGTTGCACAACAAATATTTATTTCTCCTGCGGCATGGGATCTTGTGAAGAAAAGTAAAGAAGAAACGATTAAAATCATAAATATTGCAGCACAGCAAATGAATGAAGAGGCAAGCGCAAATGATCTCAGTAATAAGATTTTAGAATTAGTTGCTGAATTAGATGAATTACCTACCGATATTGCTATTCGTATGGTAAAGCAAGAGTTACAGTTATTGTTCTAGCGCAAAGATTCATGGATTAGTTAAATACTGTAAATTTTCTGTGAGATACTCGTTAATTTATTAATTTCAAAGAAAAAATGAAAAAGTTTATTCTCCCCATATTACTGATTTTTATAGCGAACTTTGGCTTTAGTCAAACAAAAGACATCAAAGACAGGTCGGTTCGCGTGAACGGTGTTTTGGTTACTGTAGATAGCTTAGAACTTGTTTCTTTTGCTAGGATTATGGATAAAACAACAGAACATGGAACCACCTCTGACTTTTATGGCTATTTCAGTCTTTTGGCTAAGCCCGGTGATACCCTGCTATTTGATGCTTTTGGCTTCAAGTCAGGAAGTTATATCTTGTCAGACACCTTAACTGGAGATTCTTACTCATTAATTCACTTCATGTTGCCAGATGTACAAGAATATCCAGAGATAGATGTTTATCCTTGGCCAACAAAAGAAGAGTTTGATAAAATGTTTTTAGAGTTAAATCCTTTCGATGGAAATTTACGAGCTTTGCGCAATCAGTTGTCAAGTGATGAAATGGTGAGAGCTGCTAGAAACTATCCTTTACGCAGAGATTTAGACTACAATTGGGAAAACCAGCAAAGGGAGTCCATCATTTATCCAAATGCCATGACGCCACCGAATAATTTATTAAATCCTTTGGCTTGGGCTAAATTCGTCGATGAATGGAAAAAAGGCTATCTAAAGAGAAAATAAGTTCAAACTCTTTTGGATTTGTGCTGTTATCATTAAAACTCAATGCCATATGAAATTATTCATAGTTATTTTTATGACGACGTCATTCCTGTCTTCTAGTTTTGCAGATTGTAATTTAACATTAACCACCTTATCACATGACTTCTTGATTGCTGTAAAAATTGAAGATGAAGCAGCCATTGAAGAATATAAAAAATGTTTGTACGATTTATCAGTTGAAAGAATAGAAAAGGAACTAGATACGGACGCAAAAAAGATTACGTTTTGGGTCAATATTTACAATGCTTTTATTCAGGATGTATTGAAGGATGATGAAACCATATATGCAGCAAGATCTGACTTTTTTGGGAAACCTTCGGTTCCAATTGCAGGAAGGCTCATCAGCTTTGATTGGATTGAGCACGGAATTTTGCGACGATCGAAAGTGAAATTGAGTATGGGCTATCTGAATAAAATCTTTGTTTCCCGCATTGAACGTGCTTTGAGTGTAGAGGAGTTAGACTATCGCATCCATTTTGCACTGAACTGCGGCGCAAAAGCTTGCCCGCCTATTGCTGCCTATGAGTTAGAAACCATTGATGAGTTGCTTGATATTGCAACTAAATCCTTTGTAAGCTCTCAATCTGTTTTCAATGAACAAGAAAATAGTGTTACCACCACCATGCTTTTTTCTTGGTTCAGAGCTGATTTTGGTGGAATGAACGGTATTAAGCGCATTTTAGCTGAAAATCTGGATATTCCACATACCGATTTTACAGTTTATTTTGAGGAATACGATTGGACTTTAGAACTGGATAACTACAGAAATTAAACCTTGAAAAACGCATTAATTGTATTTTTGAAAAGTCCTGAAAAAGGAAAGGTTAAAACGCGCATAGCTAAAACAGAAGGAGAAGAGCGTGCATTGGAAATATATCGTTTGCTTTTGGATAAAACCTATCGCCTTGCTGAAACAATCGCGTCAAAACAGGTAAGCGTATTTGTTTTTTATGCTGGCAATCCGAGTGAATTAGAGCGTTGGATGAAGTTTTCATTTTATTCCCAAGAAGGTAAGGATTTAGGAGAGCGGATGCTAAACGCATTTAAAACAGTTTTTGAACAAGGTTATCAAAATATTGGAATTATTGGTAGCGATTGTTATAGCTTAACGGATAAACATTTACAATTAGGTTTTGAAATAGTAGAAAAGTATGATTTTGTCTTTGGGCCTGCTCTAGATGGTGGCTATTATGCGCTTTTTATGAAAACTAGGACGAATTTTATTTTTGAAAATATGACATGGAGCCACCCAAATGTTTTAGCTGACAGCATCAGGAAAATTGAGTCAATGGAACAAACTTATTATTTGTTAGAAAAATTAAGAGATGTCGACACGGTAGATGACTGGATTACTTTGAAAGCAAATACGAATGAAGAAAGTGTTTAGTAGTATTTGCTTTTAACAACTAAAAAGTTAATAAAAGATAGAGCTTTGCAAAAAGAACGGATGAATTTGTCTTAAATTTGCGACCCATGCAAGACACGCCAAGACATAAAGGAATGCGCAAACAACTCATTGACGAGTTAAAGCAAATGGGAATTGACAATCAAGCTGTTTTGAAGGCTTTTGACCAAGTACCGCGACATTTGTTTTTAGATCCTGTATTTGAAAAACAAGCATACAGTAATGTAGCATTTCAAATTGGTGCTGGTCAGACCATCTCTCAACCTTATACCGTAGCATTTCAAACGTCGCTTTTGGAAGTAGAGCGGGGGATGAAGGTTTTAGAAATTGGAACTGGAAGTGCTTTTCAAACTGCCATACTATCTAAAATTGGCGCAAAAGTATATTCTGTTGAACGACAAAGTAAACTCCACTTGTTAGCTAAAGAAAATTGCAGACATCCAGCAATAAATATTAACCCGAAGTTGTTTTTTGGTGATGGCTACAAAGGACTTCCACAGTACGCACCTTTTGATCGTGTTTTAGTGACTTGTGGAGCACCGTTTATCCCTGATGCTTTGATAGAACAACTTAAGATAGGAGGAATCATGGTCATTCCATTGGGAGAAGACGGGATGCAAATCATGACTAAAATTGTGAAGATAGATCATGAAACCTACGAAAAAAGCACTTACGGTGACTTTAGTTTTGTTCCGATGTTAAATAATACAGCCAAATAAAATCATGGAGCATTTGGTGCCATTAACTGTGAATCATAGCATTGTTGGTGCACCTACAGTCCTGCTTACCAATGATTTTCGACTGTTTCGCTTATATGCTCCATTAACAGCATCTATGGCATTAACGAATAACATTCAACAAGAATTGGCTAAACATTTTAATCTAAAAAGATGCGCTACTGGTGTATTTCAGTTTAAGGGGGTGCAATACTTTTGTGTGCAAGAGGAGAATAACTGGGTAAGTTTGCCAACTGAAACGGATCACCTGTGGAATAAAAAACATAAATTTTCAAATTTTTTGTTGGCCAGAAACTTATTCGAACATGCTTTGTTATCGATTTATTTTCCTGTTTTTCAAAGTCCATTTACTACGATCATTCAATTGGGGAAGAAAAATAGCTTTTTATTAGACGCAGTCCCAACTCTTGGGTTTTTATCTTGGGAATATCGCGCTATTACTTTTGGCGAATTAGGTCTCAGAAATCCCGTTATAATGAAGTTTTTAAGTTACCAAAAAATGGAGCTTTATAAAGTTTTAGAGGAGTTTATCGCGCTAAACCATGAGCGCTTCTATTTACATTTAAAATACCAGTTAAGTCTTTACACAGCGCAAAGGACAAGCAGCTGGGGAGAACTATCGCAGTGTTTTACGAATAGACATTTGGAGCAACAAAAATCTAAAGCAATACATTTTATTAATCAATTATAAATTACCAATTTAATCCATGGAAGCATTTTATAGTGTCATATATATTAAAACAACACCTTTAACAGATGAACGAATTGCTGTTGGGATACTTGGCGGTGGAGGAGAAGGCCCATTTGTTTATCTTTCGGATGCAAAATTGCGCGTAGCACAATACCATTTCGATAAAGCAGCTGGTAATAATTTGAAAAAACAATTGCGGTATTTTAAAGACGTTGCAGAGCAATATCGTGAACAACGATCGGATTCCTTGTTGTTTGATCCCCATTTTTCTGTTGAACAGCTACAGAGCATCAGTGAAAAAGCAAAAGGAGCCATAATTTATAGTACGCCCGTTACAGTGAATGAGGATATGACAGCGGAGTTTTTTTCATTATTAAAGGAAAGAATTATTGGTAAGGAAATGCGTAAAACAACAAATTTAAAACCTTAATCTTTTTTAACAGGATTATAAATAGGCATAAATTCCTGAAAGGTAATGAGGCATATAAATTGAATGTGGATGCCTCTCAAGTTTTCGATATCTTGATAGGTCTATTTAAAATCCCAGTATATTCAGTTACTAATCAATGTTGTTTTTTTCCTTAGGAAGTTTTGATCTCTGAGAGAAAAAAAGCGATTATTGCTGGTTTTATTTCATTAATTAATAGTAAACCTAAAGCATAAATAGTCGCAGTAGTAAACCAGCATAAGGATATCAAAACATTGGAAGTCTTGTTGAATGATGCGCAACGAAAAAAGAAAATAACTGTTAAATCATTGCGAAAAATTATAGATTAATCTTCTAAAATTTATTTAGATAGCATGAGTACTGTTTTTTATTTCTAGTTAAAAGAACAAAAAAGGGGCGTATATTTCGCCCCTTTTTCATATTGTTAAAAAACAATTAGTGTTTTATAAACTTGATTACCTTTTTGCCGTATTTGTCCAGAGCCGTTGCCGTATAAACTCCATTTGAGAGTTTAGAAATATCGATTTTCGCATGATTGGTAAATGATTCGTATGTTTCAGACCAAACTACTTTTCCAGTTAAATCTTGAATGATTATTTGATGGAATGGAACAGATACATCCAA
>JAFIEX010000005.1 GCA_020832365.1 Crocinitomicaceae bacterium | reverse complement strand
CCAAAATACAAATCTATTCTTCCTAAAACAGCACCATAACATCCAACTTGGTTGATCAGCACCTTCTCCCCTTTTGAATTTTTGTGCACCTCAGGACGTTCTAAAAGGGTATGAGTATGCCCTCCAATTATTAAATCAATTCCATGAGTCTCCTTCGCTAAAATAGGATCACATATTTCAAATTGACGAGGAAAATGACCGAGGTGACTAAGGCAAACAACCCAGTCACAAAGTGATTCATTTTTTAAAAAATCGGCCATTTCTTGGGCTTTTTGAATGGCATCTAAATAAATAGTTTCACCATACAAATGTTTGGGTACTAAGCCATTTAAAGGCACTCCAATACCAAAAACACCGATTTTCAAGCTGCCCTTTTCAAAAATTGAAAAAGGTTTTGTGAGTCCATTTAAAATCGTATTGGAAAAATCATAATTACTGCAAACGAAAGGAAAATTGGCAAATTCGAGTGCATTTTTAAAACCATCCATTCCACCATCAAAATCATGATTCCCCATAGTTGCGCAATCGTAGCCCATTTTTGACATGAGTTCCAGTTCTAACTTACCATGAAACATATTAAAGTATGGTGTTCCTTGAAAAATATCACCAGCATCAAAAAGCAAGACATTTTCGACTTCAGACCTGATGTTATTTATTAATGTCATCCTTCTTGCTACTCCTCCTTGGTTTGGAAATTTTTTGTCTTTTTCAGAAAGTGGTTCGATATGTGAATGCGTGTCGTTTGTATGCAATATTGTTAAACGTTCAAAATTATTCAAAGCACTACTCTGGGGTTGAGCGCATAAAATTTGATTTGGTGCAAGTATCAAACCTGATCCAGTCAAAACGCTGCTTTGAACAAAAATCCTTCTTTTCATTCCGCTTTATTTAGATTCCATCTGCCATCAATCGTTGTTCGAATAGTATCTTTTTTTGCTATTTCTTCTAACAGCAATTCACGCAGTAATATTTGAGCAGATTGATACTCAAATTTTCGCAGGGCTTCAAATCCATCATTTCCTTGCGCTAAATAATCTGAGGTGATTAACCAAATAGAATCTTGTCGCATCGCGGCTGTATCTGACAACTGAATACTTTCATGATTTACGCTTCCTCCAGATATTGGTTCTCCTCCTTTGCTGATTAATACCTCATGTAGCGCCGGTAAAACAGTGAATGGTAACCTCATAAACACAACTTCATTATCAAACGGCATGAGTTTGAATACACTTCCTACTGTAACATCTCCTGCTAGAATTGGACTTCTTAGACCTCCATTATTCAAAATGGCAAGAACAGGAAATTTACCCGCATCGAAAACACCTCTTTCTATGATTGCATTGCGCAATAAATCAACTGTAAAATTACCTAGCTTACCTTCTGGTTGTTGTCGTTCTAAGTTTTCCAAACTGTAACTTAAAACTTGGTTCATGCTTTGCTTTAAACTATCTTGAAATGGTATTAAAAAAAGTTGCAATTGTTGATTTTCTTGAATTGATGCGTTCACAGAGACAGTCCTTGATTGCATTACAACCACCCTAGATTTTTGGCAGGAGAATACTGCGATTATCGCTAGAACAATAAAGGTATTTTTCACAAAGAATCTCATTAATGCGCTACAACTATTTTACGATTAGCAGTTTTATCCCCTATTGTAACGGAAATAAAATAAACACCATTATTCCAAGTGCTTACATCAAATTCCATAGTGTAAGAATTAGGTTGATCTTGCCCAATAACTTTACCAGTAACATCTCGAACTATAACTTTTTCGATTGGTTCTAAATCAGATTGCAATTCTACCTTATCTTTCGCTGGATTGGGGAAAATATTTAGATTATGAGTCACGTTCACATCAACAGTTGAAAGCTCTTTTTCAACTTGAATGTAAACCCAAGCCGAATCACAATAAGATTTAATGGTATGATTACAAGTTCGATACATTAAGGAATCAATACCCAAATATCCTGTATTTGGAAGATAAGAAATTACACCTAAATTAGAACCATTTGCGATGCCATTTGCAGGAGGATGAACAATTGATGTTGTGGGAACAATCGTGAAGTATAAATTATCATTTTCAGAAACATCTAAAATATGAATCGTTTCACCATAAACTGTTTTTTGGTCATCAATTGCTTCAACTTGGGATGCCATTGGTTCAAAGCGTGCCATAAATTCCTGAAAAAATTGGTTTACAACCATTTCGTCATAAATAATGATGGTATTTTCATCATTGATATTATCAGCGCTGGCGCTCCAATTATGCGAACCAGTCAATACTAATGGATTTTGATTCGAAAGGACGTCTGTCATCATAGTTTTATGGTGTAAAATACCTGTAATTCCAGAATATTCTGCCAATCGCCCTTTTAAAGTATTTCTTAACTGACCGAATGTAGAACTTTGTGATTCAGTATTGACAAGCACAGCGGTGTTTACACCATTAAAATGCTGAAAAATGATGGCATCCGCGAGACTGTTCATTGTAATTAACATGGTGTTCACTAATAATTCCGTATTCGCCTCATATATTGCTTCAACAATTCTTTGATTCGTGTTATCTGACGGACTAAAATAAGATTCGACTTTTATACCATTTACATTAAACACATGAGGAGTATTGTCTTTTTTTTGAATGCCAAACTTGGCGTTTTGAGGATTCGGTTGAAAACCATCTGACCCCCACATTTCATTAAACTCGAGCCAATAGGCAATTGCTAATGATTGATCTTGTATAAGCACAGCATGATTGGCGTCTGTATTCACTTGCTGCGTAGTTAGATTAGTCGAGCCAGTCCAAACCCTCGGTAAATTAGGATTGTTAGCATTGGCATCAAAAACGAAGAATTTGTGGTGCATAATGCCTATATTATTGTTAAAATCAGCTGGTGGACTTTCCAATCGAGGAATACCAGGTGAAAGCAAAGGGATTGCAGTGTTACCGGTATTTTCATTGTAAATCACCCTTACTTGAACACCATTTGCATGTGCTGTATTCAGGGCTCCTGCAATATCAGCAACTGCCGAGGAACTGGTCGTATTATAAACAGCCACATCAATAGATTCTTGTGCCATTAAAATATATTTCACCAATGTATCATCAATCGAATTTGGTGTATGAACCGCTTCATTCCCAGGCAGGGCAACAGTTTGATCGACACTTTGATTAAAATAAGTATTTATCTTACCAGTAGAATTGGATTGGGTAATAAAAACTAGCGTATCTGTTTGGTCTAAATCTCCACCAAACTGGGCCACCGCTTGCACATAATACAATTGCGATGGCTGCGCATTGGTTATTTCAATTACTGGATTCGTTGTTGGTCCGGCATTTAAAATTCCTAATTCTAAGTTTGGTGTATGACCATGTCGAATAAAGGAATTAGCCACACTGGTATTTTCCCATGATAACTTAAACCCTGTAGTTGTGATATCCGAAACTTGTATCGGTGAAGCTATTAATTGACTATTTAAGTAATTGAAACAAAAAAAACTCTGCAGCATTACTAAAGTAAGTAGGTAAATTCTTTGCATCTATGATATTTTTTTCGAAGATAATTAAAACTTGAGATATTTTTATCAGACACTTAACAAAATTCAACTATTTCTGAGAAGAAATTTCTCTCAAAATATAGAGATATACTGGAAAGTGATCGCTATATCCGCCAATGTATTGACCTCCAGCAAAACTGCGATAGGGATATCCCTCAAATCTGCCTCCTTGCTGCATTAGAAAAGGTTTATTGAAAACAACCGCTTTGTAATAGGTCCAATTGGTAAAATCACTTTGGTCAATTAATGCTTCTGTCAGAATAATTTGATCAAATAAATTCCATGAGTCTCGCCATGCCAAAGTTCCAATACCTTTCTTAAAGAAGTACTCAAATGGATTAAACATTTCTCCAGGTCGCACTTTTTCAATTTTCCCAACAGACCTCATATTTTTTCTAACACTCACATTGGTTGGATCGTCATTCAGGTCGCCCATAAACATGATTTTTGCATTTCCATTTTCAGCAGTTTGAATGGAGTCAATAATGGATCTGGCTAAATCAGCGGCAGCCTCTCGCAATGGAGAACTTCTTTTCTCCCCTCCCCTTCTGCTAGGCCAATGCGCAACAATGAAGTGCATTCTTTCACCAAGAAAATTCCCCGACACTAACAACTGATCCCTAGTGAAGAAATTTTCCATCCCGTCAATTTTCAGGGTATAAGATTTGCTCGAAGTAACTTGATAGTATTTTGGTTGGTAAATCAATCCGACATCTACACCGCGCTTATCTGGAGAGTCATAGTGGACAATTTCATACCCCCTATCTTTTAATCTTTCCGTATTAATTAAATCTCGAATCACTTCTTCATTTTCTATTTCAGCTAAGCCCACAACCGCAAGGCCGTCTGGTGTTGTTTCTTTAGCCATTAAAGCAAGTACCTCTGATAGTCTATCTAATTTTTCATAATAGCGCTCTGTCCCCCACTGATTGGCTCCTGTTGGCGTATATTCTCTATCCCTTACACCAGGTGTGTCAATGGTGTCAAATAAATTTTCAACATTATAGAAACCTATAGCAGCAATTTCATAATCTTTATCTTTTGATTGTGTACAGGCTACAAAATGAACTGCTAATAATGTAAGCGTTAGCAATCCCCTATTAAGTCTTGAGAAATAAATACCGTTAATCATAAAACAATTAAAATAATTACCAAATACACCATGGAGTTGCAATGATTATTCCAAAAATGCTTTACGAAATTAAGGATTAACTTTTACCAAGTTATTAACATTACATTAATTCTTTTCTACACTGTATTTTTTTAGAATGCTTTGAACTAAATTTGCCGCATGTTAAGAACCATATTATATTGCTCCTTTTTTGCCTGTTCATTGTCGCAATTTTCGTTTGGTCAAGAGATAATTGATACATTAAGGAGTCAAAAATCTCCAAAAGATACCTCTGCTATTTTTAGGAATAATAAAATACCAGTATTCAATATGGATGCTGATTCAGACAGTGATTTTGGTTCGCAAGATATCGCAGGTTTATTGCAATCTTCGAGAGATATATTCACAGCCACAGCAGGTTTTGGATTTGGTCAAGCGAGATTTAGAATCAGAGGCTTAGGGACAGAAAACAAGGTTGTTTTCATTAATGGCATCCCCTTAAACGACATGGAAACCGGAAGAGCTATTTGGGCGACATGGAGTGGCCTCAATGACATCACAAGATTTATGGATGTTCAAACAGGCATAGTTCCTTCTAGAGAGGCATTTACTGGACTTTTAGGGTATTCTAGCATCAATGCAAGAGCTTCCAATATAAGAGCAGGGACAAAGGTCTCTTATGCTGGAACCAATCGGGCCTATCGCCACAGATTCATGGTAACTCACGCCACTGGAAAAAGAGAAGATGGATGGTCTTTTGCAGCCTCTGCGTCTAGAAGGTATGCCGAAGAGGGTTATGTAGAAGGAACATTTTTTGATGCTTGGGCATATTATTTAGCAGCTGAAAAAGAAATCAATAAAAATCATTCAATCAGTGCAATTATTTTTGGAGCGCCAATCGTTCAAGGAAGACAAGGAATGGCAGTGCAGGAAGCTATGGATTTGGCAGGAACAAATTTCTACAATCCAGATTGGGGCTTTCAAAATGGTGTAAAACGAAATAGCAGAGTAAGTAATTTCCACAAACCAACTGCTGTTGTGAACCACTACTTTAAAATAAACCCTTCAACAGATTTAATTACTGGTATTTACGCACAAGGAGGGCGTGGAGGAGTATCACGATTAAACTGGTATGAAGCGGCAGATCCTAGACCCACATTTTATCGCTACCTACCTTCATGGCAAGAAGATGGCTCAGCTGAGCAATTAGCGCTGATTCAGGCTTGGCAAACGGATGTTAACCAAAGACAAATTAGATGGGATGATTTTTTTCACGCCAACAGAAAGAATCTTTTTACAGTCGAAAATGCTGGTGGAATTCCCGGAAATGACATTACTGGAATGCGTTCAAAATTCATGTTAGAAGAACAGAGGCAAGATCATATTCAAACTGGTGGGAATGTGGTTTTAGAAAAACGATTTACCCCAAAAACTGTTTTAAATGCTGGCTACAATTTCTCCGTTTATAAAAGTTATAATTACCGACAAGTTAAAGATTTACTGGGTGGAGAGTTTTGGATAGACATTGACCAATTCGCTGAAAGAGATTTGATAGATCCAGAATTAGCCATCAACAACGTAGACAACCCAAATGGTTTGATTTTAGAGGGAGATCGCTTCGGTTTTGATTATACCAACAATATCAATAGACAATCGTTATTTGCTCAAATCGAGCATGATTTTGGTAAATTGGAAATATTTGGTGGCGTTAATTATACTTATACCTCTTTTTGGCGCACTGGGAATATGCGTAATGCAAGGTTTTTGGATAATTCCTATGGAGATAGCGAGAAACAAAATTTTCACAATGGCGGACTTAAAGCAGGTGCTGTTTATAAAATTTCTGGAAGACAATATTTTACTGCTAATGCGCTTGCAATGACCAGAGCTCCATTTATGCGCAATGCCTATTTATCACCCAGAACAAGACATGATTTGGTTCCAGGTTTAGAAAGTGAAGTACTATTTAGTGGCGATATCAATTACTTTTTACGTTATCCAAAAATAAAGATGCGTGCAACACTTTATTATACAGAAATTCAAAATCAAGTTTGGAACCGTAGCTTTTTTCATGATGAGTTCAGAAATTTAGTCAACTATGCAATGACAGGTGTGGATAATTTATTTACAGGTTTAGAATTTGGGGCAGACTGGAATGTGACTTCTACTATTTCTACCCACTTTGTTGTAGCGCATGGTTTAGGCGTTTATAATTCGCGTCCATCAGCAACTATTTCAAGAGACAATAATGCAGAATTAATCGATGAGAACAGAACTGTTTATTTGCAAAACTACAGAGTTGGTGGAATGCCACAAACAGCTGCATCATTTGGTTTCAGATACAATTCTCCAAAATATTGGTTTGTTGGAGCATCTATTAATTTCTTTGACCATATTTACCTTGACCCCAACCCAGATAGAAGAACAGAAGAAGCCATCTCAGGATTTGTTGCATCTGACCCTCAATGGCGAGACATCGTTGCGCAAGAAAGATTAGACGCCAACTTTACCATTGATTTATATGGTGGGAAATCTTGGAAAATTAAAAAACGATTTTTGAATCTAAATGTCAGTATAAGTAACCTATTGAACAACCAAGATTTCAGAATTGGTGGATTCGAACAATTGAGATATACACCAGCGGACATTAATCGTTTTCCGCCAATGTATTCTTATTTATTTGGTTTTACGGCTTTCGCCATGTTAAGTTTAAGTTTATAAGATGATGAAAAGTAAAGAATATAGCGCCTTAATTATAATTCTTGCAGTGCTTATCATAAGTAGCTGTCGTAAAAGAGAATTTGATGAACCACCCATAAAGGAAATTCCTGTTGGAAACATTTTAACCATTCAGGAGCTACGAGATCTTTTTCAAGGTGAGTCTATTCGATTTGAAGATGATTTTTCTGTTTTCGCAACTATAACCATGGATGATAGAAATGGTAATATTTTCAGAAACGCTTATGCAGAGGATGAAACGAACGCCATTCTTCTTAGAACGAGGTTTCCAGGAGGTTTATTCGTTGGTGATTCTGTTAGAATTGCTTTAAAAGGTACAACTTTGACCTCCTTTAACGGTCTACTTCAATTGGACTCAGTGGATGTCGATAGAAACATTATTAAGCAAGCCACGCAAAGAACTTTCGCTCCTACCGTGGTTACCATTGCTGACCTGATCAATAGTGATTTCCAGTCAAGATTGGTTCGTTTAGAAAACGTTGAGTTTGTTTCTAACGATTTGAGCGGCACTTATGCCAATGCTGCAACACAGCAATCACTGAATAGAACGCTTACAGATTGTAATGGTAATGAAATAATTGTAAGAACAAGCGGCTTTGCCGATTTTGCTGGACAAACCGTGGCTCAAGGAAATGGTAGCATGGTCGCCATTGCGAATGAATTTAATGGGGTTAAACAGCTATTAATTAGAAGCATTGAAGAGGTGAAAATGAATGGCCAAAGATGTGGCGGTGACCCCACAAGCTTTTATTTGAGTAAAGATTTTAATGACCAAAGTATAAGTTCAGGTGGTTGGCAAAGTTATGTTGTTCAGAGCACGCCAGGTAATCACACGTGGACAACTTCAAGCCAAGGTTCGCCCGGTAATTATTATGCGGTGGCTACTGGTTGGAATGGTAGTAGTGCCGATGATACTGAAATCTGGTTAATATCTCCTCTAGTAGATTTGTCCAATGCAACAGCTCCACAATTAACTTTTAGAAGTTCTACGAGATTCAACGGACCGGCCTTACAACTAATGGTTTCAACAGATTATGACGGAGTAAGCAATCCTGCACAACAAGGAACATGGGTCAATTACACCTCATTTGCCAATTGGTCGCCTGGTGATTTTCTATGGACAAACTCTGGAATTATTCCTATGATTCAATTCTTGACAGACAATGTAACAGTCGCGTTCAAATATCAAAGTGGCAATGGTCAAAGTGCTGCTACTTGGCAGGTTGATGATATAATTATACAAGAAAACTAATCTTTACCACAATGAAAAATTTATTTACTTTTTTAGGAGTTATTTGTATTTCCTTCATGGGGAAGTCACAAGTTTACTTTCAAGAAAACTTCAATGGAGGATCGTTAACTGCAGACAATGCATGGAATGTTTATGATGTTGCGCCATCTGCAAGTAACCAAACATGGTTTTACCATACATTTAGTGGAAATAGTTTTGCTCAAGTGACCAATTTCACCAATAACACCAACGAAGCATTAGAGACATGGTTGATTTCTCCGAGTATTGCTTTAGTTAATTCTCAAAATCCTGTGTTATCTTTTGATAACACTAAACGATTCGCAGGAGATGATATTCAGCTTTTAATTTCTACAGACTACGATGGGACGAGCAATCCAACAAATGGTTTCTCTTGGAGTAACATTACGAACTTAGCTAACTTTGATACAGATATTTCAGTTTGGACATTGATTAGCTCTGGAGAAATTGATTTATCAACTTACAATAACGAGACCATTTATGTTGCGTTTCAATATGTTGGAAGCACAACTGATGGTTCCACTTACAGGATAGATAACATTTTATTAGAAGAAGATGGAACAACTGTTGGTGGTTGTGCAACCGGCTTATTTTGTGATGATTTTGAAGGTGCAAACTTAACTGCCAATAATCCATGGACGACCTTTACTGTTGTGCCCTCTTCAGGGAATTTGAATTGGACTCAGGGAAGCTTTAGTGGAAACAAATTTGCCAGTATGGGGAATTTTGTTTCAGGAAATAACCAAGAAGTAGAGACCTGGTTAATTACACCTGCTATTGATTTTAGCAGTGTTACCAACGTCATCTTTAGTTTTGATCATACTAAGAGATTTGCCGGTGACAATTTGGAAATACTGGTTTCTACAGATTATGATGGAACCAGTAACCCTACCAACAGTTTTACTTGGGATAATATTACGAACCTTGCTAATATGGATCAAGATATTAGTGTTTGGACTCTAGTCTCATCTGGCAATATTAACCTGTCCAATTATAGCGGCAACAACGCTGTTTACATTGCCTATAAGTATGTTGGCAGCAACACAGATGGATCTACTTATCGCATTGATAATGTTTTTGTTGGAGAAAATATTCCTTCAGGAATAACAAGTATTTTTGATATTCAATTTACCACTGATCCAAGTGGAGACTCTCCATTAAAAGATGAAAATGTAACCACAACAGGTATCGTAACTGCTACTGGTTCTTCTTTCTATTTTATTCAAGATGGCGTTGGACCATGGACTGGTATTGAGGTATTCAATAGCACAAACCAACCTTCAGTTGGTGATTCAGTTGTTGTAGCTGGAAGAGTGGTTGAATTTAATGGGGTAACACAAATTGCCAACGTAACAAGTTTTGAGGTGATTGCTAGTAACTTGGATTTACCATTACCCAGTTTATTAAATACTGGTAGTGTAGCTCAAGAACAATGGGAAGGTGTATTTATAAGAGTTGAAGATGCGATATGCACAAACGACAATTTGGGGTTCAGCATGTGGCAAGTGAATGATGGTTCAGGCGCTCTGCGAGTTGATGATAAAATGCATGTTTATCAAGCCATTTTAGGACAACGTTATGAAGTTATTGGTGTAGTGAATTTTGCATTTGGTAACTTCCGACTTTCACCAAGATTTGCCAGTGATATTAAAGTCCAATTATCTCTTTCTGAATCTGCCCTTAACAGCACTAAAGTTTATCCAAACCCTGCAAATAGTTTAGTGCATATTGAAGGGATGAATTTACAAAGCTTGACAGTAATTGATGCGCTTGGAAAATTGAGACCAATTGAAGTAAAGTCTAGTGATTTTAATGGATTTACTTTTGATGTTTCGGACTGGCAAAAAGGTGTTTACTTCTTATCAGACCAATCAGGAAGAACAGAAAAATTAGTTGTTTACTAAATAAATACTCAAATAAATTGCACTAAGGAAGTCATTGATGGCTTCCTTTTTTTGATTTTATTGGCTATGATTAAAAAAACTTTACCTTATTTTTGGCGCTTATACGATAAATAATCGAACATGAAGGGATTTGCCATAGCAGGAATTGGAACGGATGTTGGAAAAACAATTATTAGTGCAATCGTTTCAGAGGCCATAGGCGCCACTTATTTTAAACCTATTCAAGCCGGAGATTTGGAGCGCTCTGACCGACATAAAGTAATAGAATGGTGCTCAGATAAAGTTGATGCATTACCCAATACTTTTGCCTTAAAAGCAGCCATGGCACCGCATGAAGCATCAAATCTAGAAAATATAGTTATTTGCTTGGAAGATATTCAATTTCCAAAAAACATAGTGAAACCCCTTGTTTTAGAAGGAGCTGGTGGCATTTTAGTTCCGCTAAACGAAAAAGGAGAGACAATTTTAGACCTCTACGCTGCAAGTGCTTTACCCATTATACTGGTTTCAAGAAATTACTTAGGCAGTATTAATCACACCTTACTAACAGTTGCTGCTATTCAGCAAAGAAACATACCCATTGCTGGAATTATTTATACCGATGAGCCATCCGCGCATACGGAAAAAATAATCGAAAAATTCACTAAAATTAAAAAGTTAGGTAATGTCCTACTTCCTGAGCATATTGATGCCGATTTTATTCGATCGGAAGCTCGAAGATTTAGTCAATTAAACTTTGAACTGTAACCATGGAAAACTGGAGATTTATCATTGTGGTAATTGTCGTTGTATTGGCTTTTTTATTCTTTCAGTTGAAAAATGCGCGAAAAAAAATTGCCCCCAATAAAGGAAGTTATGCCATGCGTGTACCAAAACTCATTTTCTTTTTAGGTCTAGTAGGAATTTTTATGACCGTTATTGGATGTATTTTTCTCGTAACCACTTCTGAGCTTTCTTTTTGGGAAACATTATTGCAAACTAGTTTTCTTACCGTCCTTTTTGCTATTCCTAGTCTTTGGTTGTTGCTATCAGGCTTGAACCATAAAGTCTCTTTTAATCAAAAGGAAATAACTGTTACCAATCTTAAAGGAAAATCAAGAACAATTGAGTGGGATGCTATTAAAGACGCTGATTTCAGTCCAATGACGGGTTATTTAAAACTCAAAACCGAAAAAGAACAAGTAAAAATCAGCCAATCGTTAACTGGATTTTATCATTTTGTTTTTTTTCTTGGAAAAAAAACAAGATTTCAGCCTAGCGCATTGAATATCAAAATGCCTGAGGAATATCAAAATTAGATATGAAAGATAAGCTGGTTTTATTGAAGGGCAACACTAACTCAACTGACGAGAAGTATAAATAACCCCGTTAAAAGTAAAATAGCTAAAACACCTGTTCCAGCGCCAGACGATTGCTTATGATCCGAAACTCCATAATTAGGTGTTGGCAAATCTACAGCGTTAACCTCTCCTTTTACCTCCAATATTTCGCTTACATAAAAGGGATGATCTAGGTTTTTCCAATCCGACGGTTGTAATCCTATACCATAGGTTAAATAATTTCTAAATTCGTATGGCGAATTAAATGGATTGAAGTAAATCTGACTGTATTTTGCATGGTTTGGAAAACTTCCGTGGCTAATATTTTCAAAACTCAAATACTCCAGCCTTTGGGTTACAAGCCGAAATCCTTGCATCTCATCAAAAGACCTAGGAGGAATTACCAATCGCTGTTCTGGTGTCGAAGACCAAGGCAAACTTCTATTTTGAACAATTAAAAAAGAATTCGACAAGTCAATGACAATCGGTTCGTTACGTTTATTTTCAATGCGTAAACTAATCGGCATTTGATAGCCGCTAAGAAAGTATTGAATGACTAAATCGTTGTTGGCATATTCAAACATTTGGCGCTCATTCATGGGAACGACTGTACTGTTCACCCCTACAATTTGTTGTGTAGGCACACAAGATGAGAGCAAAATTAAAGTAACGCCCAAATAAAATATGGATGAGAAAAGCTTCATCACTCAGCAGGTTTAACCATCGTAATTATAACTGAACCATGATGAAACTTTGGGAAATGGGTGCCTTCTTCAAAACGCAAACCAGACACTACTTTTCTAGCCTCCATCATAAGTGGAGTACTATTAGAAGTAGAATTTGCTGCATTAAGTTTTATTCCAGAAACCGTTCCATTTCTTTCTACAGCTATATCAAAGGTGAATTTAGCATTTTCTTTTCCTTCAATAATGAAAGTTGTTTTTGTTAAGAGGGCTCTCCCCTCTTCTGCTATAGTTCCTTTGATTTGTCCAAAAACATTAGACAAGCACAATAAACAGATTGGCAATAAGTAGATTTGTTTTGTATTCATAACGCTAAATTTAAGATATTTTACTCCAATTCGGTTTGTTTTTTATAATAGATTGCAACTTATGCTTTAACGGGAAGTGTTTATTTTCCGTCAATCGCTCATCTATCTCGAGCAACTTTCGTGCCGCATCCCTAGCTAAGCTGATAATTGGTCCGTCCGTTGCCAAATTGGCTATCGATAGTTGTAACAGACCACTTTGCTGTGTCCCCATGATATCCCCAGGTCCGCGAATTTCCAAATCCACTTCTGCAATTTTGAATCCATCATTCGTTTGTACCATTGTTTGCAATCTTCGCTTTCCTTCTTTGGAAATTTTATCTCCTGTCATCAAAATACAGTACGATTGTTCAGCGCCACGACCTACCCTGCCTCTTAACTGATGCAACTGAGACAGTCCAAATTTCTCTGCACTTTCAATTACCATCACAGAAGCGTTGGGAACATTCACCCCTACTTCAATCACCGTTGTTGCTACCATGATATGCGTTTCACCCTTCACAAAACGCTGCATTTCAAAATCTTTGTCTTCTGCTTTCATTTTACCATGAACAATACTCACATGAAATTGTGGGGGTGGAAATGCCCGCTGAATCGCCTCAAAGCCAGACATTAAATTCTGATAATCCAAAACCGATGATTCTTCAATTAAAGGATATACCACATATACCTGCCTCCCAAGCGCAATTTGTTCTTTCATAAATGCAAACACCTTAATTCGCGATTTTTCGAAATAGTGCACGGTATTGATTGGCTTTCTTCCAGGAGGTAATTCATCAATAACAGATACATCCAAATCACCATAAAAACTCATGGCAAGCGTTCTAGGAATAGGTGTTGCAGTCATTACCAAAACATGGGGAGGTCGACTATTTTTTTTCCATAAGCTTGCTCTTTGTGCTACCCCAAAGCGATGTTGTTCGTCAATCACTGCCAAGCCCAGATTTTGAAACATCACTTTTGGTTCAATAATGGCATGTGTGCCAATAAGGATATGAACTTCTCCATTTTGTAATGCTTCGAAGAGTAACCTTCGCACCTTGCCTTTCACAGATCCCGTGAGCAATGCAACCTTTAAATTCAATGGTTCAAGCATGGCATTTATAGTCTCAAAGTGCTGTTGCGCTAATATTTCTGTTGGAGCAAGAAGTGCCGTCTGATAACCGTTTCCCACAGCAATCAGCATATTTAACAAAGCCACCAACGTTTTACCGCTACCCACATCCCCTTGAATCAAACGGTTCATATGAATGCCACGCTTCATATCTTGAAACACTTCTTTTACCACTCTTTTTTGGGCATTCGTAAGCTCAAAAGGAAGGTGATATTCATAAAATGTATTGAATACTTCACCCACTTTTGGCATTGGTAAGCCCTGTTCTGGTTTTGTGCGAAGATTTTTTCTGATCAGTAATTCCAATTGTAAAAAGAATAACTCTTCAAACTTCAATCGAAATCTAGCTCTTTTTGCTTCTTCTAAATGCTCAGGTAAATGAATTTGCTTCATTGCTTGATTAATACCCAACAATTTGTTAGTTGCAAGTATTTCTTGCGATAATGATTCTGGTATTTTACCAATCACATCAATTAGTAACTGTTGTAATAACTTCTCTATCCCCTTGGAATGAAGCCCTTTTTTGGTTAATTTTTCTGTACTGTGATAAACGGGCTGAAACTGTCTGGTAATTTTCCTTGCTTCAGCTTTTTCCATTTCAGGATGTGCCATATTCCAGACACCTCCATACCGTTGAACTTTGCCATAAATCTCATAAACTTGATTCGTTTTAAGGCTATCCATGATCCATTTTATTCCTTTGAACCAGACTAACTCTATACTTCCTGTTGCATCTTTAAAAACTGCCTTTAGTGCTTTTTTCCTTCCATTTCCAGAAACATTTAGTCCAGTAATTACTCCTTTCAATTGAACTGGCTGTTGATAGATTTCAGGGAGTTCTGCAATAGTATTAAATTGCGTACGATCGATATATCGAAAGGGAAAATGATGCAGAAGGTCATTAAAAGTTTTTATGCCTAACTCCTCTTCTAAAAGCTTGGCTCTTTCTGGTCCAACACCTTTTAAATAAGTGATATTTGTTTGTAAAACTTCCATTTATCATTCAAAAGGCTGCAGGTTGGGGTGTCTAAAATGTAAGTGGTACAAATCATTTTCCACCTTTACACCACGAAAATAATAATTCAATATTTGTTCGAAGTGAAATCCTTGCCTAGCCATTTCCATTGCTCCTTCTTGGCACATCCCTATTCCATGACCGTAGCCCCGACCTTTTAGGACAACATCATTACCATCAGGATAGCAAGAAAAAAAAGTTGACCGCAGATTGAAATGTGCTCTAATATCTCTAAGCGGAATACCTAAATGGGGGCTAATATAAAATGCCTTTCTTTCGTTTTGTTCAAAATTAAAAATTACAGAACCATAAATCGGGTCATGGATGGGGTAATGGTATTTATTCACCAAGAATTTTTGCCACTCCAGTTTAGGAATTCGTTTTTCCCATGTTGCTTGTGGAGTATGGGTGCAAAAAGGGTCTTTAAAAGGGATCAAGTAAGGGATATCATTGTTCCAAACATAACTTACTTGGCTGGTTTGTCCGCCGCAGTTAGCATGAAAATAGCCGTCAACCAATTCTCCATTTTGTTTTTGAACCAAATAAGACCCTGAAGTTGCATTGACAGCCGTTGCGATATCATCTGTAAATCGCAACATGTTGTGGTAGGCTTGACAGTGAACTTGGTCGCACAAGTGATAACCTTCTTTTGCATGTTTATTCTGATGTTTGATGGCATAAGTCCTTGAGATTACGGCTTGCGCTTTATAATATTCTAGGGGTTTTCCTCCTCCACCTTCTGATTCCACTACCCCCATAAGGTAAGTATCCATATCTACCTCATTAATAATCAAAAGATGTCCATTTTTCACTTTAATATTGAAAGCTCCTTGGTAACGGCGCTCTTTTAGACTTGGTTGCATTGCTCTCCAGCGCAGCGCAAAATTGGTTTTTGTTGGCTTTAGATGTACCTCTCTGAACCTTCCAAGTAACTTAACACCATGTTTTAATTCAACTTTTGCATCACTTGTTTTGCGTAAGGAGACAAACTCATTGGGTAAAATTGCCCCAAAGCTTTGTCCATCAGCAACTATCAAAAAACTTCCATTGTGGTAAGCCGCCTCAATGAGTTGTAATTTATACGCGGTAAAAACACCAACACGCATCGATTGTGCTTTACTTAAATAAGGTAAAGACAGCAAGCAGAGCAAAAATATTTGGTACCCCATTTTCACGATACGAAAATAAGTTCAAAGAGGATGCCAAAGAATAGCTCTTGTATTAATTATTAACAGTCATTTCAGTAAAAGTGGAATATTGATAATCAAGTATTCATAAAAATGAACTGTTTTTATTCCCTTTCTATAATTGATTTTTCTATAGCATTAATGATCTTTTCATGGTCTCTTTTTCGATTTTTCAACTTATGGTTAAAGAGATTGTTCTCACCATCAGTTTCATTGAATTGCATCTGTTGCTTTTCAATGGTTTGCGGAATTTCAGCTTTTATAAATTCGGGAAGTTGCGATGCTGGAGCAAATCGTTCTTTAGAATAGGCTGAAATTGTGCCATCTTCGTTAATTTCATCTGCCCTATTTGCAACAACGGTGTAAGTAAAACGAACATTAGCATTACCATTTTTTAGCTCTTTTACCTCGAATCCATATTGTGATTCATTCGTAACATAAACACCGTTGCAATCACCATTTAATTGAATAAAAACTCTCAATGGATGCTTTTCAGAAACCACAATATTCTTAGAAAATATTGGATCCAATTCAACGTAGGCAACACCGTTTTTGAGTTGAGCAACGCCATAGTCTTGAAATAAGTTTTCTGGAGCCTCTGGTGCACTCATTAAAACATCATTTTCATCTAAATCTTTTATAATTGTATTAACTGTGCCTGTCCCTTCAATTTTTCTATTAACGTTAGCGGCGGTTCGTGCACCTACCAAAGCACGGGCACCATTACTTGGTGTTGCGTTTAGACCATCTCCTGTATAGAAAAAACCACCTGCTCTTAAAGTAGATGCTGCAAAGGAGCTGGATTGACCGACTACACCATAATTGGTCCCTCTAGCGGTCATTCCAGAGCCGCCGCCTAAAGTAAAAGGTATTTGGCCATTACCTCCAACTGCTAAACCTGTTCCACCAGCATTTTCATTTCTTATCGATGCAGAAGAGTTGGTTGCACTATTATTGATTCCTACTAAAGCAGAGCCAGTAGTCCCTAAGGCTCTTGCAAAAACACCAGAAGCCCCATTTTCACCAAGAGCCACCATTCCAGAACCACCAATAAGTGTACTTAGCGTAGTACCACCACCAGCAGAACCAAAAACACCAACGCCATTAGAAGATGAAGGTGCAGTAGATCTACCAAGTACTCCATAAATAGAAGCTCCAAAAGTTCCACCAGCCCCATCCATAGGTATGAAGGGTAATAGTGCAGGGTTAGAGGGGTTACTCGCTCCCAAAACCGAAATACTATTTGGCGCAAAATTCTGTGCATTTAGCGCAAAAAAACCTGTTGAACTTTCGGCTAACGCAACCACCCCATCACCACCGGCTGCGGTTGCCTCGCCCCATACTCCAGTGCCACCTCCTAAATTCAAACCTAATATGGCCTCTCCAGTTCCAATATGGTATCCAGTAATCGCTGAAGCCGTTCCATCAATAGCAGAAGAAAACATATCAAATGCAATAGGAGCGTTCAAATTGACCATGGTTCTTCCATCTTGCCAAATTTTCATTCGTTCAACGCCATTAGTAGAAAATGCTAAATTGTTTAAAGCAGGCCTAAACATTCCTGTATTGTTGTTATTATGAAAGGAAACAGCGGGTAGCGCTGCAGTTCCAAATGCAAATCTACCTAAACCAGAAGGCGTAAAAGAGGCTCTAACTTGCCCTTGACTATGAATATCCAGCGCTACATCATTAGCACTGTTCGAATTATGTTCAACTCTCAAAGTTGGTATGGAACTTGAACTATGTAATATATGCGCAAACCCTTGAGGGTTGGTAGTTGCTATTCCTACTCTTCCGTTGCCTAGCACTCGAACTCGTTCAGTGTTGTTCGTTCTAACAACTAATGGATTATTATCAGTTGTTCCGATAAAGTTACTCGCAGCGTTAGTTCCAGCATTTCCTGCTATCAACCATGCATCGCTATTGGATGCGTTAGATGAGGATAATAATTTTACCCAAGAGGTACCTGACCAATAATAATAACCAACTCCAGTTGTTGTATTGGTATTATAAACCAATAAACTCGTTTCAGGAAGTGCAACAGGAGCAGCATTATTTAAATTAGGAATACTGATGCGAGGGATCAACACACCTTTATCAGAGGCCGACACATCTAGGATAGCTGAGGAATGAGCGGGATTGCCCGAGGTGTTTACACCAATATTCTGAGCTTCAGTAAAAAACGGGAATAACAGGCAAGATAAAATAATCAGATTTTTCATATTCTTAGTTTGTAAAAACTAGGTAGATGAACCTGATAAGACCAGTAGCTAAGCAATTACAAATTTAATTCATGATATCGAAACAAATGTTAGAAAAAATGTTAAATAAATTACAAAAGTGTATTTTGACCAGTATAATAAAGTTCCCCCTCTACCGCTTTATCTGTTAATTCGGAGATGACATTAATGTAATGCGACAGCTGTTGATTGTCTTCAGTTTTTGCTTTTCCAGTTTTAAAATCTAATACCACAAGCCTATCTTTCAAGTAAAATATTTTATCAGGTCTTAATACTTTATTCTGTCCAACTAAAATATCTTTTTCCGATATGATTTTTTCCGCTTCGCTATACAATGTCTTAATCTTAAGATCATTTTTAATATTTTTTAAGTCTGACAATAATCTTTTACTGTATTTGTCATATAAACTTGTACTTAGTGTGCTATTCAATGTGGTTAAAACATTTTCAAAATCGTCTATATGATTGATTAAGGCAATAACTTGATGAAAAATATTACCATAAACTCTTTCGTCCTCCAAACTTTCTTTTTTAATTGCTTCCTCATCACGAATCGCTAATTCTGGAAACCACAAAAAATCTTTTAAATCAGTCGGAATAAATGCTTCAATTGCGGTAGAATCCATTTCTTTTGATCTTTTACATTTTTCTCCAAACTCAAAACAATTATTGCTTTGCTTTATAACTCCCTTCTTTTTCATTTGATGAATAGCAATCGCCATCAATTGCTCAATATTTGAAATATCATCCTTCTTTTTAGCATCATCAAAGCCAAGTACATACAAACGATCCACTGGTCGAGTGAAAGCTACATAAAGTAGATTCATTTCATCCAAAAAAAGCTGGCTACGCTCTTGAAGATACTCTTTCTCAATCTCTTCTAAAGAAGATTCTTTTGTCAAATTCGTATAAATAATCCCTTGTTCTTTCAATTCAATGAACATGGAGTCTTTGATTCTACTAAAATCAAAATCAGCTAAGTTTGGCATAATGACAACAGGAAACTCTAGCCCTTTTGACTTGTGCACCGTCATTATCTCCAGTGCATCTTTACTCTTGGGAATTTGCACGGTTTCTTGTTTTCCCTTTGTGTCCCAATTTTCCAAAAAACCTCTTAAATCTGGACCAAACTGCACGTCATAGTTTACAAGCATCTCCATGAAATGATGTACATACGGGCTATTTATTTCAGATAAATGTATTAAACGCGCAAATTGCTGCCCCAAGTCATATAAACTGTCATAGGTGAAAAATAATTTTTCCAAATCCTTGAAATGCTTTTCGACAAAAGCTTTCCAGTTCAAGTTCCCAACAAAATCCACCCAAAAATCATTTAATATCTCAATCGGATCTTGTTCTAAAAACTGTAAATAAGTTACAGCAAACTGCAATCTAACAGTAGTGTTGGTAGCATTTCTTCGCAATTTCATGTATTGCACTATCAGTTGAACAGCTTTATCCGAGCTTACCGTCAAACTATCTGCACTTACAATTTTGAATTTTTCATCGGCAGCATTCAGTACTTTGGCTACTAAGCCACCTGTTTTTTTACCCCGAACAAGAATGCAAATATCACCTCTGTTATAACCATCTTTTTCGCATTCAGCTATTGTGTTTATTAAATATTCCTGCAATAGCGATTCGAAATCGTTTTTTAAACTTTTTTCATGTAACTTGAATTGCACATAACCGGACTCATCATTCTTAATATTTTGTTTGACATCCGAATAGTAATGTTTAAATTCAGCAGGCATCAATTCTACTGCTTCTTCAAAAAAGTGATTATTAAAATCAATAATGTCTTTTTTAGATCTGAAATTTGTATCTAAGGGTTTTTTATACCCCATTGACTCAAAATAATTGGATAGTTCAAGCGTATTTTTATCCTTTTCAGGATTATAGATACCAGGTAATGCAACAAATTGTTCAACCAGACCATTTCTAAAGCGATAAATGGCTTGTTTTGGATCGCCAACAATCAAGTTTTCCTTTTGCTGACTTATAGCATCATACACCAACGGTATTAAATTATTCCACTGTAATCTACTGGTATCTTGAAATTCATCCAAGAGGTAATGCTGTAGCCTTGTGCCTATACGCTCATAAATAAACGGTGCGTTTTCAGCAGCAATTAAACGCGCAATCATGGCATTAAATTCCGAAATGCGAACAATATTGTCTTTCTCCTTAATCTTTTCTAATGCATCTGCAACGTGCTGCAACAGAGCGAGATTATGGAAATTTTTTCGTTTGGAGTTTACTACAAAATAACGCTTAGCTATTTCGTCTTGTTCCTTTAAAAATTGATTCAATGCATCACGAAGTTCATCTGGAAATCGATGATCTGGCTTAACTATTTCGCCACTCATTGTTTTCAATACATAACTATTGGGTTTAGCGATATTTCCTGCATCTGCATTGGGAACTCCTTTAGATAAATAACCGAATAACCCACGTTCTTTTTGAGGCAAATCATTAGGAGTTAAATTCAAGTTTTGAAAAACAGAAATCAAATTGGTTTTTGCTGTTTGATAGCGCGATTGTAAATCTTTCGCTTGTTGATTGAGTATTTCTAGATTAGCAGCTTCATAATTGTCTGCTATGATTTTTTGAATATAAGCTTGATTTTTCTCTTCTTTTAAAATCTTTGAAAACTGCAACAAACTTTGTTTAAAGTCCCACCTTTCTCCGTCTTCCAAATTTGTTTTAGCATAGGCAATAGCCAATTCAGTAACTTTGCCTCTTCCTTCCTCTCCTATTTCTGAAATTAACTGATCAACAACTTGGTCAATAATTTGCATTTCATCCAGTACCACCTCAAAATCTTCGTTAAGGTTAAGGTCTCTAGCAAAGGTACGAATCAATCGTAGGTTAAACTTGTCAATTGTTGCTACTTGAAACCGCTCGTAACCGTGTAATATTAATTGTAATAAATCTTTTGCTTTTTGCGTTAATTCGGTTTCACTTATCTGTAAGTTCTTAGCTGTAACCGCTAATAAATCTCTTCGTTTTTTCTCCTCTTTTTGATTTACGCGTTCACCGTTAGATAGTAGGTCCAATGCCCCTATAATTCTATCTTTCATTTCCCAAGCCGCTTTGTTAGTAAAAGTCATCGCCATGATTTTACCAAAATTCTCAGGCGTATATTTTTGACCAAGTGTTAGAAATAAATAATGTTGAACCAAGTTATAGGTTTTTCCACTTCCTGCAGACGCACTTAAAACACTTAGCGGCTTATTATTAAGAATCATTTTATTAGTTTATTTTCGATGGTTAAATATAGTGAATTTTGACTGTTGACTATTGCGCTTTTTCAGATAAAAAAAAGCTACCCTAATGGATAGCTTTTTGAAAATATAGCAAATTAACTTTTAGTCAATTTTTTCTGGCTTTGGCAATAACACCTTACGAGATAGTTTCCATTTTTTAGTTTTTGGATCCTGACCAATCACTTTGAATGTAACGATATCGCCTTCTTTGGCCACATCTTCCATCTTTGCAATACGCTCATGGGCAAATTCAGAAACGTGGATCAACCCATCAGTACCTGGTAAAATCTCTACGAAAACACCATAGGCTTGAACAGATTTGATTTTTCCTTCATATTCTACTCCTTCCTCAACAGTTGGCGGGAATGCTATCTGACGAACTGCCTTAACGGCTCCATCCATAGATTCTTTTCCTTCAGCCAAAATTTGAACAATGCCTTCTCCATTTGAAGGATCTTCCTCAATAGTAATGGTAGCTCCAGTATCTTTTTGAATCTGCTGAATAATTTTACCTCCAGGTCCGATGATTGCACCAATTGAATCATTTGGTACACGGAAAGCTTCTACTCTTGGCGCTGTTTCCTTCAATTCAGTTCTCGGTTCAGGTAAAGCCTTTAATAATTCGTTTAAAATATGTAAACGACCAGCTTTCGCCTGATCGAGTGCTTCAATTAAAACCTCATAAGGAAGACCATCCACCTTGATATCCATCTGACAAGCTGTGATACCATTTGCAGTACCCGTCACTTTAAAATCCATATCTCCAAGGTGATCTTCATCTCCTAAAATATCAGATAGAATAGCATATTTACGTTCTTCATTCATGATTAATCCCATTGCAATACCAGAAACAGGTGCCTTAATTTGAACGCCTCCATCCATCAATGCAAGTGTTCCTGCACAAACTGTTGCCATGGAAGAAGAACCATTTGATTCTAAAATTTCAGAAACCAAACGAATAGTATAAGGATTTTCTGCTGGAATAACCGGCTTCAATGCTCTCAATGCGAGGTTACCATGACCTATTTCACGGCGGGAAACCCCACGAATTGGGTAAGCTTCTCCAGTTGAAAAAGGAGGGAAATTATAATGCAATAAGAATTTCTCAGTTCCTCTATAAGTAGCTGCATCAATCATTTGCTCGTCTAACTTACCCCCTAAAGTCAATGTAGTGAGTGATTGTGTTTCACCACGCGTAAAAACTGCAGAACCGTGAACCATTGGTAAATAATCTACTTCACACCAGATATCTCTGATTTCATCAAATTTACGACCATCCAAACGGACACGTTCGTTTAAAATTACATCTCGTACAGCTGCTTTTTTCGTTTTTCCAAAGTATTTACTCACTAAATCGCCTTTTTCTTCCAGCTCTTCCTCTGAGAAACTCGCCTTTAACTCTTCTTTGATTTCAGCAAATGCATTACTTCTCTCATCTTTTCCAGCGCCTAATCGAGCAACTGCTTGACATTTTTCGTAGGCAAATTCTCTCACACGAGCTGCTAACTCTTCATCGTTCGTTTCATGCGAATATTCACGCTTTGGATTAGCTGTTGGAATTTCCGCTGCTAAATCCAATTGAAACTGACACTGCTCTTGAATGGCCGTATGGGCTATTTTAATTACCTGAACTAATTCGGATTCTTGGATTTCTTCCATTTCACCTTCTATCATTACGATATCTTTCATTGTACCTGCAATCATGATATCGATATCAGAAGCTTCTAATTGAGATTTTGTTGGGTTAATAATAAACTCACCATCCAATCGACCAACTCGCACTTCAGACATTGGACCGTTAAACGGAATATCTGATACTGCTAAAGCAGCTGATGCGGCAAATCCAGCTAATGCATCTGGTAAGTGCTCACCATCGTATGACATTAATTGAATCATGACCTGCGTGTCCGCATGGTAATCGTCTGGAAAAAGTGGTCTTAAAGCCCTATCCACCAAACGCATGATTAGTACTTCTAAATCAGAAGGTCGTCCTTCACGACGTAAAAAACCACCTGGGAATCTCCCTGATGCTGCAAATTTCTCGCGATAATCCACCGTTAATGGGAGAAAATCGATACCATCCTTTGCTTCTTTCGAAGACACTACCGTTGCTAACAAGGTAGTTTTGCCCATTTGTAACACTACAGCTCCGTCGGCTTGCTTTGCCAGCTTACCCGTTTCGATGGTAATTTCCTTACCTCCTGTAATGATGGACTTTTTTGTTCCTATATTCATATTTAATTGTTTACATGTTATATTTCAGTTTTACCCGCACTGACTTCGACATTATCAATCAAAACTCAGTTAAAAAACTGAATAAAAATAAAAAGGGGACTCCGAATCACTTCGACTGCCCCCCTTTTTAATACGTTAACTTATGTTTTGGTCTTAACGACGTAAACCTAATTCTTTAACAATTGCTCTGTAGCGCTCGATATCCTTACCCTTAAGATAATCTAACAAGCTACGACGCTTACCAACCAACAACTGAAGCGCTCGCTGCGTTCCGTAATCCTTACGGTTTTTCTTCAAGTGCTCTGTCAAGTGACTGATACGGTAAGTAAATAAAGCGATCTGCCCTTCTGCTGATCCTGTGTCTTTTTCAGATTTTCCGTGTTTTTTGAAAATCTCTTGTTTTTTTTCTGTACTTAAATACATGCCAATATTGTTTAATGATTTTTATGTATGCGACGTTTCGCAGGTGCAAATTTACATTAATTATTTACATATTTGGCGTTTTGTGGATTTTATTTTGTGACTATCACTTTTTTTCTTGAGCCATCGACAGGGTTAGCAATAAAATAAATACCTGAAGCATTTTCAAGAATAAACTCATCAATTCCAGGTTTAATCGCCCATGTGCCCACCTCTTTTCCGAGGGAATCAAAAACTTTGAAATTACCACCTTGCTTGCTGCTTATCCAAATTACACCATTAGATGGATTCGGAAAAACACGCCATTCATCCAAGATGAAATCTGAATTGCTTAGCACTTGAATTGCAATACATTGCGTAGTGTCTATACAATTTTGATAGTCAATAATCGCTGCAAAAGCACCATTTGAATTCGGTGTAAAAATACTTCCTGTTTCATTTGGTATCACACTCCAATCATTACAATCTATCCATGAGTAATTTGCATTAGCTTGGGATAATACCAACATGGTGTCATCCACTAACGAAATGGCTAAATCGATGTTTGTTACTGTTAAATTGACTGTTATAATGGAATCACATCCTTGTACATTCGAAATGGTATCCATATAAATACCTGATTGCGTCCATGTTTGAGCGCCACTTGGCGAAGTTACTTGATCACAAACATCCCAGTTGACCGTAGCAAAAGTTGTATCGCATCCTGAAACATTTTGTTCCCCGTCAAATTTTGCAACAAATAAACACAATACACCATTAGTATTTGTTGATTGTTGTGTGCCAGTAGTCGCTATATTGGCAATGGAATTTGTTCTACCAATCAAATAAATGTCTTGATTTCCCTTCGCAGTAATTCCACTTCCTTTATCCTGATTTTCGCCACCAAAGTAAGAGCTCCACAAACGATTTCCTGATAGATCAAATGAAGCAATAAATGCATCATCCGCACCTCCTCCAAAAGTTTCCTGATGACTGCCTAAAGATGCAATCCCAGACTGTGACCATGTTTCACCTGCGATGTAAATGAAGTTATTCGTATCACTTGTTATATCGTTTACCATATCCAAGGAAGGACCTCCAAAATAAGTTGCCCAGTTCAAGGTTCCCGAAGGTTGAAAATAAGCAATATATCCATCAGATGCTCCTGCATTTGTATTTTGATAAACATTGCCAAAAGCTATTCCATTGGTTGCGCTAGTCTCTCCTGCGATAGCAACATTTCCATTTGTCAATACATTGATCGTTTTGCCAAATGTTTGGTTATTTCCTCCAAAATAAGTCGCCCACTGCCTAACACCGTTGGCATTCATCCTGCCTAAAAAAGCATTTCCATTGCCTGTATAATTTGGTTTATGGCTATTTGGAGTTGCAATTTGCGAACTAGATTGGGTTTGACCAGTAAAAAACACATCACCAGCAGTATTAAAGCCAACCCCCCAAACGTGGTCATAGCTAGGTCCACCATAATATGTAGCCCAATCCAATGTGCCATTTGAATTAAAAACAGCAATAAAGCCATCACTATTACCAGCATAAGTGGTCTGGTGTGCTCCTGTTGATGCTATATTGTTCGCCGACTGAGTCCTACCAGAAATTGCTATTTTTTGGCTAGTTGAAATCTGCACATCATCTACCCAATCTTCTGATTCTCCACCAAAATATGTCCCCCATTCTCTGATTCCATTCACATCGAATTTTACTAGAAAACCATCCAAACTGCTATTGATTGCAGTACTATGTACACCACTCGTTGAAATATTCGTTGGAGAACCAGTTGTACCAACTAAATAACTATTGTCAGCGGCATCACAATTACATGAAAATCCTCTATCAGTTCCAGCTCCTCCATAAAAGGTGCCCCAAATTATATTTCCAGTCGCATCAAACTTTATCAAAAAAGCATCTGAATTTCCACCTCCATAAGTGGATTGGTGGGCGCCAGATGTCGCTATTAATTGAAAATTAGAGGTTTCACCACAGGCAAGTACATTACCTTCTGAATCTACTGCCCCTTGGTGACCAATATTAATCCCTCCTACTCCTAAATATGTTCCCCAAAGCTGCACAGGAGGGTCAATAACTAATGATTTATTACTATCATAATCTGGCACATTTACGCTAATTAGCTCGGCTTCTATTTGCCAATAAGCGGGTATTACTTTATCTTCCTGAAAAACTTTTAATGCTGATTCTCTTACAATACCTAATTCACTTTTCAATATTAGTTGGTTATCCAAAATACTAACAGTTCCTCCTGCAATACGCATTTTAATTTGAGAAATATCTGCATTTGGAGCTACAAGAAAATCATATTTCAACTGCCCTGACTCATCCAAATAATAAATCAAATCAATTCCATCATATACATTAGGATATTTAATAGCGGAATAGGTCGGTACGCTTAAAATGGGATTTTCTGCCACGTTGTAAAAATTAAAGGAAGTCTCTTTAATCTGTTCGCCAATTGGCACAACTCCATTTGCCCCCTCTAAGAAAACATCTATCCGATTGACTTCAATTTCTTTTTCATTGATTTCTTTACCAAATTGGTAACTTATTTTATCTTTTTGAAACAGCACTTTATTCATTCCATCATTTAAATAGAGCGAAACAGCCTTGTTTTTTTTATCATTTTGGTCTAAAAGCTGTCCATTGTTTGCAATAAAGTATGGTGTATTTCCAAAGGAGCCATGAACTAAAGAACTGACTAACAAAGTGGCAAAGAACATTATTTTGAAATAAGACATGCTATGTATTGTTAAGTTTTCATTCGAATATAGCATAAAATATCTGAATTAAAAAATGGAATAGGGCTTCTTAAATAAATTTTAACAAAGGATATATTATTTAAACTTAGGGAAAAAACTGTGGATCATGTCAATTTATTTATAATGCTTCCAACCAAACAACTCATCTAATCGAACGATTTGAATTTCGATAAAAGAGCGCAATAACTCTAGCTCTTTTTGATAATCATTACTATCAAAGTACCACTTTTCATCAATAGGCCAAATGACTTGATTTTTAGGGACATAGTTAATTATTTGATTGTTATAACCTTCGATCATCCCATCTATTTTTTCAAAAGATATGACCCCACTTGTTCTTAAATCCTGCCATCTATTCGCGACTGCCGTCATATAAGTCGTATCTAGTGCAATTAACCGATCAAATAAATTCGCCCTTCGCACATCAATAAAACGTTCAAAAAAATTCATTTCGTTATCACCATCTCTTCCGAATGTATGGTCATAGTCCCAAATTGCAATGCGATAAGGTTCATTCGCTAAACGCTGGTAGAGGTAGAAATTTTTAACCAAACCATCTTCGTTATTGGAAAAAAGCAACAACAGGTGCCAGTCAACAATGTTCGTTTTATCGAAATAGTTCCAAACATTGGTCAAAAATGTACTATCTGCGGAATTATTCAAAAAATCAGAGAGTTCCTCCATGCGATGGGTTAAATTTCTCTTATTGATTTTAGGGAATTTCTGTTCATAAGGATTGAGCGAATCCGCAACCATAAAAGCTTCTTGATAAAAGATTGGAGGGTCTTTAAAAAGCACTGCCGATGAATCTTGCTTGTCAAGTCCCACTAATTTCGCTGTAATTTTCTGTTGGAGAAGATATAAGCCTTTGTAGTCCTCATTTTTGTAAAGCTCAATGAAGGTGCTTTTTGCAGCAACATTTTCAGGGTTCATGGAGCGAAACAAATCATAATTCAGCTTATGACGTATGAATGTTTTATCGATGTAAGAGGCGTTTAAAATCCAATCATCCTCAATTGGTAAATCTCCTAAAGGATAAGGTACTTCCAATTCCAATCGGTAAGAATGTTTATCATATCGACTTGAAATACCTCCGCGATATTTAGCTTTCGCAGATAAGGTGTCCACACCGTCCTCCGTTTGATATACAATGCTACAGGTCGATTTCTTGTCCCAACGAATTTTATCTTCAAAAAGAATCTTCACTACTGGAAGAGCTGCGGTATTTTTATTAGGTCTACATGAAACCAAACCCCACAAAATAAAAATCAAAAATACTAATGCGCTAGTTTTCAATTCAGTTTTATGAACGAATGGAAATAAAAAATGATAGAAACAATAAGCTTTTGTAAATATTTTTGACTTCTTAATCATCAAAACTTACAATCAAATGATCGCTTGTTGGATGGGCCTGACAAGTTAAAATATAACCTGCCTCTACCTCATCTTTTTCCAATGCGTAGTTTACATCCATAACCGCAGTGCCCTCTAAAATTTTTGCTTTACAGGTGCAACACACCCCCCCTTTGCAGGCATAAGGAAGGTCTGCACCTGCTTTTTGTCCTGCCTCCAAAATATTATCACCATGGCTGTCAAGGGCTAACTTCGTTTCTTCCCCATCAATAATAATTGTGACATTAGCGTTCACTTGCTTTTGCTGCTCAGTCTTTTTATCATCCGCTAAGTTCAATTTTGCAGAAGGTGCGGTAAATAATTCAAAATGAATTTTAGCCTTCGGTACACCTAGCAATTCGAAAGTATCAGAAACAGCGTGAATCATAGGTTCTGGACCACAAACAAAAACCTCATCGATGTCGTCGTTTTGCAAAAACGCTTGATGTAAATTGCGCACTTTCTCTGCATCAACTCTTCCTTTTTGTAGTTTATTTCCTATGTTCTCACGACTAAACACATGAATCACGCGAAACTTGTTCATGTATTTATTTTTAAGACCTTCTATAATGTCTCTAAAAATGACAGCATCTAAACCTTTATTTCCATAAAAGAGGGTAACTGAACTATTCGGGGCAGTTTCTAAAATAGTTTTGGTTAAAGATAAAATTGGCGTAATACCGCTCCCTGCTGCGAAAAAAATAAAAGATTTTTTTGTATCTGGATTAATTTCCGTGGTGAAATTTCCCATTGGCGTCATCACATCCAATTGATCTCCCACTTTCAGCGTCGTATTAGCATAGGTGGAAAATCGCCCTTCAGGAACTGCTTTTATGGCTACGCGTAACTCACCATCGTTTAACCCAGAACAAATGGAATACGAGCGACGTATTTCTTCTCCATTAACGGTTTGCTTCAATGTAAGGTATTGTCCTGGAGAAAAATAATAATGCGCTTTCAGGTTTTCAGGTAATTCAAAAGCTACAGATACGCAATCTTCTGTTTCTCTTCTTACATCCGAAACAGTTAAAGTATGAAATGTTGGGTTCATTCTAATAATTTTATGAATAGCTTAACAGCTGCCCACAAAAATATAAACTTCGGGGAATTAATTGTATGGCATTGCGTAAATAATCGTTTTTGGAAATAGGATTTATCGCATTTTCTGCAAAAACGACATTCCAAAGAAATCGAAGAATTAAAAACACTTTCCTATAGCAATTTCTGGTTCATAATACTATTAATTATTCTCCAGAAAGAATTTCAGTAGTAATGACCAAGCGCAATGGAGCTTGATTTTCGTGAAAATGGATATACACTGACTTCACTTCTTTCCCTTCGTATTGAGCAGTATCAAAAGTAACTTCCACTGCTGTGCTTTCATCTGGAGCTAATTTTGACTTATACAACTTAACGGTATTACAATCGCATGGAATTTCTGTTCGCAAATCTAAAGCTGTGTCACCAGTATTCCGAACAACAAATTTACCAGTGATGACCTCTCCCCTTTTTACAGTTCCAATATTGATGATCGGGGGGGTAGCCATCAAGGCGATTTTCTGCGCATCCTCTTGTTTATGAATCGTGACGCTTTGAATTTCAATTTTTCTTTCCATTGCCGCAGCACGGGAGTAAATAGAGTTTTGCACATCATTCGGATTGTCGCTCACAAATGCATCAGCAGTATATTCACCAAATGGAACGGCTTGAATCCAAAGCTTACCGCCACTTTGCGCAGTTCCTTTAAAGTAAGGCAAAAAAACACCATTGTTGTATTCCATCAAATAATTTCGAAGGGAAGCAATTCGACGTTTCGTTAAATTGACATTGTAATCCGATTGTGCCAAAGGACTTGCAAATCCCTTCACGGTTAGCTCAATTTGTCTGCCACGTTGCAATTCATCCAACAATAAATCTCGAAAAAGGAATAAATTTTCAACGCCTTGTTGCACGTACTCAATAAAGAAGTCTTCGATGTCATCTTTGGCGTCCTCAGCTTTTGAACCTCTTAAACCTTTAGCATACTCTTTTTGATATTTATCCAACATGGCGATGTATTCTTTGTAACTGTTTAAGTAGTTGACCTTTGTAGTCGTGTCTCTTGAGCGCGGATTTGGAATATCATTGTGAAAATAAAGCGTAACTGGCAATCTTTTGTTGAGTTCTTCTAAAGATTCTGCAATTGTTGGTGGTGGTGGAGGAAGCGGTGGAGAGGCCATAAAAATATCATTACAACAAGTTGGATTTTTGCTATAATTCACACCTAATCTATTTGAGCTCCAAACACTAGTGTCTTGCGATAAAGTATGGAAATAATAAGTATCATTGGCAGGACTATTAAAAGGAATCCCTAAGTTTTCAGGTGGTTCAAATTGGTTGTTAGCAAATTGTGACTTAAAAATATCATAGCCACCAAAACCATAGTGCCAAGTACTACTAAAGTAAACTGTTTGATTTTCGCTATCCCAAAAAGGGGTAACGTCATTTTCAATGGTGTTGATGCGCTTTAAATTCTGTGGTTTTTTAAATTGATTTCCATTTGAAATAAAGCTGTACCAAATATCAAGACCTCCCTTGCCTCCAGCTCTATCTGAGGCGAAAAACAACACCTCTTGACCTTCCCATTCCCCGATGAATGGCATTGTCGTGTTGGCCCCAGGCTCATTTATTATTTCTCCCAACTCATCTACTTTTGAAAAAGTACCATTATCGTGTTTAGCAACCATTATTTTACAAGTTGTTTGGTTGTTTTGATTGATACAACGACTAAAATAAAAGCGTTTATTATCCAAACTGAAAGTTCCATTGCCTGTAGAAAAAGATTTAAAATTCAGCGAAGCTACCCTATCCACCTCACCCCATGCACCATCGTCAAAATATGCATGAAAAATATTTGTTTGGTAATCTTCAGCGTAAACTTCCTCACTGCCCCCGATAGAATCACCACGCATGGATGAAAAATACAAACGTTCCCTTGTCAAAGCATGCGGAAACTCTGCGTCTTTGGAATTAATACTTTCAGGTAAATTGTGCATTACCATATTTGCAGTATCAATTAACTGTGATTTGGCCCACAGACAAGCTTGTAATTCTTGCCTTGATTTTTCAGCCAAATAGCCCCTTGGATCTTTACGATATACTTTCTTTGCTTTTTTGAAAGTCGCTATGGCATCGTCGTATTTCGAATTGTGTTTTTGCATCAATCCTAAATAGAGTAAACTTGCAGGAAACAACTCCGCTCCTTCTCTTTCGAAAACTTTTTTGTAGTAATACTCTGCTTTCCTATAGTCTTTGTAAGCCCTTAAAACTTCTGCATAATTCCACAATACGTGTATTGCATTAGAGTCAATTTGCATGGCCTTGTCGTAATAATTGAGGGCGTGAATAAAGTCCCCTTTCTGTTTTTTTTCTTCTGCAATTTCCAAGAATTTTTTTAAATCGCCCTGCGCGTTAATCGAGTTGGATTGAAATACAAAAAAAGCGAGTAAACAACCCATAATGATTGACTTTAATTTGCTGGTTTTCATTAATACCTTCCTTATATATAATCCGGACATACCCTATAAATCGTGTTTTTTGGTTTGATTTGATTAATCACATAACGCAAGCTAAATTCTATGCCTCCTCTTCCTCTTGATGCAACAGCTAAACTTGAAACATTCACATCGTAAGAAATTCCAGCCCACCAATTTTGCCACTCCATTCCACCCATAACGTAAAATGCATCGCCTACTCTATGGTACAGTCCACCAAAAAGTGCCCGATACTCTCCCATTCTGTCTATCAAAATATACCTGACCTGCGAACCTACTATAAACTCTCTGTGGGAATCTTGGATATTTACCTGAAAAGACGGTAAAATGTCCCAATCTAAATCTATTTTATACTGTCCCCTGCCATATAAATTCCATCGCAACTCCCTCGGTATATCTTCTACAAAAAAACCTTGATTTGGGCGCATGATATTAAAGAGTCCAGTTCCAACTGTAAAACGAGCTCTTCTGGATTGAAAATACTCATAGTTGACCCCAACACCAGCACTCAGATTGAAAACGTTTTCAGATAAAAACATTTCATTAGTTGGCAAGCTAGGGTCAAAAAAAGCACCATTCCATTGACTATTGAAAGTAAATTGCGTAGGGTCAAATTGCCTGTAATTGATTCCAAACTGAGCGCCAGTTCTCAAAACATGCATGGAGTCATTAGAAAGTCGCCAAAGCCAAGAAAAAGAGGGCTGCAATTCTATTGTTCGGAACCTACCATCCCCTGCCACATCATGGAAAAAATAAGCACCTAAACTCAAGTCTTCATGCAATACGCTTTTAGCATCGGCAGATAAATTAAATGTTTGAAATGGGACAGTAACACTTCGCCACTGATCTCTGTAATTAGCATGAAAACGCCAATCGCCATTGTCAAATTGACCAACATTTGCTGGATTTTGAAAAACAGGGTTAAAATCAAACTGCGACCAATGAATATCTTGCGCAAAGAAAGACTTAATCAGTATAAAAAAGGCGATATAAGTCAGTAGTTTTTTCATCGAATTAATGTGACATTACCTTGAATTAAGAAATTTTGACCATCAATGCAAAAGCCTTCCAAGTAATAATCATATACATCTGGATCAGAAAGTTTTCCTCGCCATGTTCCATCCCATCCAGTACCAATGTCATTGGTTTCAAAAACTTTTTCTCCCCAACGATTGAAAATACGGAAAATAAAAGCTTGAGTTTCGTCTAATAAGGTAGTTTTAGCGAATAAAATATCGTTGTTACCATCACCATTAGGCGTAAATGCATTAGGTACAAAAATGAATGGCTCGTCGCAAATAAACTCAAAAGACCTGACTTCCACTTGAGCTGCTCTATCGCAAATGCCATCTGATATGATTACAATGAACGTGGTTGTTTCATTCACCAATGCATCCGTGATTTGGCTATTGGGCTCAGTTAAATTGGCAGCTGGAAGCCATGTATAAGTGTATCCCGATGGCTGAGCAGTTAAAGTCACTATACTTCCTTGTGGCACATCTGTTTCTGATGCTGTTGCTGATACTAGCGTTGCATCTATATCACTAACTTGAACTAAGATAGAGTCTGTGACAATACAGCCATTGCTTGCTTCTGCTGTTACAACAATAAATTGGGTGCCATTAGGGAGAACTGTAACCTCCTCAGTTCCTTGTCCTGATTGAATGATGCCTGCCGGTGACCATTGAAAATTACTAAATGTAATCCCATCATCAACAGATTCAGCTAAAATCGTGGCCGTCTCTCCCAAACAAATGGTGCTATCTCCAGAAAGTGATAATGCCGCACTTGTGAAACCAACCCAGACACTGTCCAGTTTTTCGCATCCGGGATTACTTAATTGAATGTATAGGTAACCTTCATCAGCTATAAATTGGTTTAGTGTTGAGTCACTGATACTTGTATTCAAAGTGTCGGAAAGTTGCGCATTGGAAGACCACACAAATTGTGTCGCTGTACCGAAACTATTAGCTTCTAAAGAAATGACGCCTGGTTCGCATTGTTCAATGGGCGGAATACTATCTAAAATTAATTCCGGTGTTACAGTAATGGTAATCATTGCCGTATCTGTAATTAAGCAAATAGAATCTGTTACATACAAAAACACCTCATAAATTCCAGGTACTGTATATATAATGGTCGGTTCAAAAGTAGTGCTGTCTAAATTTCCATCTCCAAAATCCCAAATATAACCATCTGATTGCGAAGAATTATTTTCAAAAGTCACTTCAAAGGGCGCGCAACCAATATTGTTATCTACCGAAAACTCAGCAACTGGAATAAGGTTAAAGTCAAACTTAAAAACTAAAGAATTACAATTCGATGCCAAGTTATTCGCAGACCATGCACCCGGAGTAGTTGGGAAATCAGAATGACCTCCACAGCCTGCGCAAACAGCTTGATATACCACTCCGTTTTTATCAAATCGACTCGTTCCGCCATCTACATGTTCATTTGCCAAAGGTCCTCCCATAAACGTACCGTACAATAGCCCCCCAAATTCTCTTTCAATAACAATTAAGTAAAAATCAAATCCATTTGGGGCTGTGGACTGAAAAGCATTGGGTGTAACAGGCATTGCGCCAATCGGTGTAGCTTGCAAAATGTTTGCTCCCCAGCCTGAAACATATAAGTTTCCACAAATATCAACTAAAAATGCTGCTGGTGAAATATCAATATTAGGACTTCCAGAACCAAAAACCGTTGAACCAAGCATTTGTGTTAAATCCGTGCTAAAATGTGCCAAAAACTGACTAGAACCCGGATTGTTGTATGCTCCTGGAGAAACAGGAAAGTTACCGCCTCTGCTCTGCCCTACCACATAAATTTCGTTTTCCCTGTCCACCTCGACAAAGAAGATTTGATCGTAATCGCTCATACCTACATAGGTAGTCTGCAACAAATTTTGACCAGAAGGATCTGCCTTCGCAATAAATCCGTCTGCTATACCGCCTTGATAGCTATCCCAAAAACCACCAGCAGCAGCAGGAAGGTTCGGTGAACAAGTCCCACCAGCAAAAATTACATTTTCATTTTCATCTAATTTCACAGAGTAACAAGCATCATTCTCTGCTCCGCCATAATAAGAAGAAAAGATATAAGAACTAAAATCCGAGGAAAGTTTGAAAACTACGCCATCTTGCTGGCCACCATTAGCGGCTTGAAATGGTTGCTGTGTTGGAAAATCTATAGACCTGGTGCAAGATGCCACAATTACATTCCTTGCTGCGTCCAGCATAATTTCACCGCGAAACTGGTCTCCATAATTCAACGACAAACTATCGTATGCCTGCACATTGTTGTAATTCCCTGCACTTATCATGTAGTTGACACCATCATTGCCTGAACCACCAACATAAGTGGAGCCTAATAAATTATGCCCATTTGCGCTGAATTTCGCAACAAAGATATCCGTTCCAACATTGCCAAAATTAGTGCCATTAAAATTGATAGAAAGCGGAGTACCACCAGCATGATTAGGCTGAACACCATTTACAATAGGAAAGTCTAAAGCAGAGGTCACACCATAGACATAAACGTTATCATCTTCATCGCAGATTAATGAGTGAGGTACTTCTGTACCTTGTGTATTGTCACCTCCTCCAAAAAAAGTAGACCATAACATCGTTGTTCCATCCGCGGAATACTTAGAAATAAAAGCATCTGTCGTCACCACCCCTACATTAGGAAGGGTAAGATTCGAAGACACATCAAATGCATTTGGGTCAGGCATCGGATAATTGTTCCCATAAACCATCCCTGCATTATAGGCAGAACCATCATAGCCATAGGTTGCAGTCATTCCAAAATTATCAGAAATGGCCCCGCAAAAAGTAGAGAACACCAGGGTTGGGTCTATCACCAAGGTATAATCTTTATCGTAATTCCCTATTTGAAAAGTGACAAACTCCTCCTCAAGTGAATAAACACAAGGAATTTCTATGATTTTACCATTAATTATTTGATAAGCATAAGGTTTTTGCTCTATTAAAGCACCAAGCGGTGTAGTAATCAATAAATCTCCATTTTTTTTCAATTGCAATTTGTCATGATGATGGTATTTCCATCGAATCACAGAGGCATCTGCATTTGAATGCACAATGTATTCGTATTTTAACTCCTCATGTTTTTCAATAAAATGCAAGTCGATTTGATCATAAATATTAGCAACAGTAATGGAGTGATAACCACGGACATCATTCACCCATTTGCTTTGGTCATTACCTATAAAATAGTTATAATAATGAGCAGTAGGTTCTTTTTTGATGACATCATTAGACAGGTTTACACCAATCAACTCCGTATATAGTGCATGTTGTTGATAAGTTAATGATTCGGGAATTACTTTTTTATTCAACGCTGCATGGCTGGCTTGGTATTCCGAAAAATCTTGAAAATGGTAAAAAAAACGACCTTTTTCAACCCATAAGTTACCGCCATTAAATTTAGTCATGAAGTAAACATCCTCTTTCCATTGACCTTTGTTTTCAATGAAAGCATGGTAAATAGAATGGTCATGATTATGTACATCTTGCGCTACACCCCAACTACAAAAACACAGCAGTAATAAACCAGCGACTAATCTCATGTTCATCTTAATAGATGACTAAGTTAAGGAAAAATAATCGCGAATTAAATTATTTTTACAAAAAGCAGGCGCTTAGTCCATAAAAATTGTTTTTTGCACGCCAAAGTATTTTTGCGCGTCTTTTAAAAAAATTAGGCACTGCTCATCCACTTTTTCTTGATGTTTCAAATACACCGCTGTTGCATTTGCTAATTTATTTGGAAAACTAATTCTCCTCGACAAACCAAAAGAAGCCCTTCTTAAACCCGATAACTCTGGGTATTGATTCATAAATTTTCGACTATAAAAAATATCCAAAAACGCTTTAAAGGAGCTACTCCAGCGGAATGATTCTCCATTGGGCATAGGTATCACGCTCTTAATTTCTTGGTAGGCAAATTGGTAAAACTGTTCCAAAAAATCGTTATAGGGTTGAGGGTGAAAAAGCGCCCAGTTTTTGGTTAAAACATGGTCAATGTATAAATCAACAGCGATAGGAGCCACCTTAGGCAATTCGGTATAAAGCGATTTTTTCAATTTCAAAAGCGCTGCATGGTTATCCGTAAAATCATCCATTTCTCGATGCAATTGCGCACCTTTTACAATAAATGCAGGATAAAGCGACCAATTACTTCCTTTTATTTCATCAGCATACCAATTTGCCAATTGCAAAAGTTTATCATTTCCCGAAAAATATAGGTGCCCGATGTAATTCAATATATTGTTTTCATTTAAGGGTGTTTTCTAGCTCTCCCAGCCAAAAGCAAACTTGATCTAATCCGTTCTTCTTGTGTACTTTTTCAATGCATCAACCTTGGCTCTAACAGAAGATTTAACTTCTTGATTAGTAGCTTCTTTTGGCTGCTCCTTGCTGCTAGCTCCAACTTGAGAAACATCCCCATGCGCTTCTTGCTCTTCTATCTCTTCTTGCTTTTTGGTTTCGACAGCTTCTGATTTGGCTTCATCGTCTTGAAGCTTGTACGATCTTTTCTTTGGTGTTTTAATTGCTGATTTAGTCACCTCTATTTTTACCTTTTCCTCTAAATGAGCATCTTCATGAACATCTTCCACTTGATCATTTGAATTTTTGACTTTCTTACTTCCTTCGAAAATATGGTAGGCACGGTAAAAAGCCTCCAGTTTTCCATTATATACCTTCCATTTTTTGGAGGGTTTCAATCCAATACTTTTCATTCCATCTTCATTAGAAGAAATAACATGACATTGATAGCCCGTCATTTGGTGTTTGAAAAAAGAACCCAATCGCTCATAGAGCTGCTCAATATCCTCTCCTATTCTCTCTCCATAAGGCGGATTACAAATCAAAACGCCAGGTTGTTTGGGGACATCAATCGCCTCGAAATCACCTACGGAAAATTGAATCATGTTTCCAATTGGTGCTACCTTAGCATTTCGTTTGGCCTTTTGTAACATCCCAGCATCCTCGTCATTCGCTATAATTGGAAAATCTAGCTTTATTGGTCTTTTATTTCCTTCTGTTTGAACTTTATCCCACAAAACAGCATCAAAAGACTTAAGGTTTTTAAACGCATAATGTTGCCTTTCAATCATGGCAGGAATATCAGCCGCCATTAATGCTGCTTCAATTGCAATGGTTCCAGCGCCACACATGGGGTCTATAAAAGGAGATTTTCGATCCCAACCACTCAGTCTGATTAAACCAGCGGCTAAGACTTCATTAATTGGTGCATCCCCTGTTTCTTGACGATACCCTCTTTGAAACAATGGTAGCCCACTAGTATTAAGAGAAATCACTACAAGTTTCTCCTTAATATATAGGTCAAAAAGTACTTGCGGATTTTTAGGGTTTACATTTGGTCGCTCTTTCTGCTGAGCATAAAAATGATCTACAATGGCATCCTTTAAAACCAAATAAGGATATTGCGTGTGATTATATAAAGTAGAAAATACAGCACCCTTCACAGCAAATGTTTTGTCTAAATCAAAATACTTAGACCATTGGATATTTTTAGCTTTGTTATACAGGTCTTTGTCCGAATGAATATAAAAGCTATCTATCTCTATCAATACAGAAATAGCTAGTCTACAGCGATAATTTAATCTGTAAACATCCTCCCAGTTTCCAGATAATTGAACCGCCCTATTTTGTATTTCACAATTGGTGTACCCCAATTCTTTTAATTCATCTAGCAGGATTTCCTCAAATCCAAATAATGTTTTAACTGTTATTTTAAATGCCATGCATCTTCATTTATTAATGATTACCCCTCTTCATCCTTTCCATTTAGGGATTTTGGCTCTAATTTAAGAAAAAAGGAATGAATGGGTCTTTGTTCACCTATCAATTTCTGAGATATAATTTTAACCCAAAAAAAATATTAAATGTAATTAATTGGTTTTCAGTGTATTAAAAAGATAAATAATTTTAAAACAATAATAAATAAAAAATAAATGATAATAAATTAGGTGGAACCAATAGTAAGACGTAAATTTGTGGTATATATTATTTAAATTTTTTAAGCATGCCACAAGGAACAGTTAAGTTTTTTAACAACGACAAAGGATTCGGCTTTATTAAGCAGAACGATCAAAGCGGTGACATTTTTGTACACGCAAATGGATTAATTGATGAAATCCGTGAAAACGACGAAGTAGAATTCGAAGTTGAACAAGGAAGAAAAGGTTTAAACGCAGTGAACGTAAAAGTGATCGGCTAATAAATATTTTTTGAGTTCATGAAGAGGTTGTCCATCGGGCAACCTCTTTTTGTTTTGATAACTTACTCAAGTTAGTTCAAGAATTCAAACTGAATTTCTTGTTTAAAAAAAATCATAACAAACACTAAAAGCATCCAAATATTTTTTAATTTTGCAAACTTTTTTCTTTATAATAAAACATTGTTTTAAAAGCGTATCGTCATGAATAAAATGAAATTGTCTGAGTTTGATTTTGAATTACCTGAAGAACTCATTGCGAAGTACCCAAGTGAAAACAGGGATGAATCTCGGTTAATGGTAATTCACAGAAAAACTGGAGAGATTGAACACAGAAATTTTAAAGACATCATTGAGTACTTCGATGAGGGTGATGTTATGATTCGTAACAACACCAAAGTTTTCCCTGCAAGAATGTATGGCAATAAGGAAAAGACTGGAGCGAAAATTGAAGTCTTCCTTTTAAGAGAGTTAAATAGAGAAAGCTTACTTTGGGATGTATTAGTTGACCCGGCTAGAAAAATTAGAATTGGGAATAAACTATATTTTGGTGAAGACGAATCTTTAGTTGCAGAAGTCATTGACAATACCACGTCAAGAGGTAGAACACTGCGATTTCTTTTTGATGGTTCATACGATGAATTTAAAGCAAAAATCACTGAACTAGGAGAAACGCCGCTTCCAAAATACATTAAACGAGAGGTCGAAGACTCTGACGAAGAAAGGTATCAAACCATTTATGCTTCGCAAGAAGGAGCCGTTGCTGCGCCTACCGCTGGTCTGCACTTCTCTAGAGAACTCCTCAAGCGTCTAGAAATTAAAGGTGTGGAATTCGCTGAGCTTACGCTTCATGTTGGCTTAGGTACCTTCAGACAGGTAGAAGTGGAGGATCTCACAAAGCATAAAATGGATTCGGAGCAAACTGTTATTTCTGAAAAAGCTGTAAATATTGTCAATAAAGCAAAGTCGAACAAAAATAAAATTTGTGCAATTGGTACAACTTGTATGCGCTCTATTGAAAGTTCTGTTTCCACTGATGGATTGCTAAAACCATTTGATGGATGGACCAATAAATTCATCTTCCCTCCTTATGAATTTAGCATTGCAGATGCGATGGTAACCAATTTTCATACGCCACAATCCACTTTGTTAATGCTGGTTAGTGCGTTCATGGGGCATGATCTTATGATGAAAGCATATAAAGAGGCGGTAAAAGAGAAATATAGGTTTTATTCCTACGGTGATGCTATGCTTATTCTTTAAGGAATAGAGTAGCATTAAACTTATTTATTTAACCTGTTTGTTGAGCTAGTTTACTTTCCGTAAACATTGCCCATCAACTCAGTATTTTCTAACAATTTTAAAATTGATTGATAGTAATAAGTTGTTGAGATTTGTTAGCTTTGTTTAGACATAAAAATTAAATTATGAACAGTTGGTTTACAGTTAAAGTAAGATATACAAAACAATTGGAAGATGGTCGCTTGAAAAGGGTAACAGAACCATATCTTGTCGACGCAGTTTCTTTTACAGATGCAGAGGCTAGAATTTATGAAGAGGTAGGTACTTCTGTACAAGGTGAGTTCGTCATCACAGGCATTTCAAAAACTGATTTTGCTGATATTTTCTATTATGAAGATGCTGAGGATTGGTACAAGTGTAAATTGACCTACATCTCTATGGATGCTGATTCTGGAAAGGAAAAGAAAGTTTCCAACAACTTCCTTGTAACGGCTCATAATTTGAAAGAAGCCTACGAAAGAATACAAGAAAGCATGTCTGAAATGTTGGTTTCTTATGAAATTCCATCGATTATGTTGACGCCAATCGTAGAAGTTTTACCTTACAACCCAGACTTTGATACAGCTGAAAATCAAGCAGCAGCGCCAAAAGCATTTTCTAGTGAGCAAGATATGGATTTAGCGAATAGAGACGCCGAGGATGAAGATGCTGTAACAGCATTAGAGGATGATTTTGATATGGATGACGAAGACATTACTGACTCTACCATAGAACAAGATTACGAAAAACCTTAATTTTATGGAGGAGTTTATCGCTAAGCTAAGAGATGACCATTCCGATTTTAGCCAAGGCAGTTTAGACGATCAAGTCAAAAAAGAGGATCCTTTGAAGCTATTTCAAAAATGGTACAAGGAAGCTTATGAAAAGAACTGTGGTGAACCTCATGCCATGGTGATCAGCACCGTTGATAAACAGCTTCAACCCTCTTCTCGAACAGTATATATGAAAGACTTGGTCGAAGAAGGGCTTATATTTTATACCAATTACGAAAGTAAAAAAGTCAAAGACATTCGAGTAAACCCAAGAGTATCGGTTTTATTTTATTGGGATTGCTTGGAAAGACAAGTAAGAATACAAGGTACTGCAATTGAAGCTCCAGCGGAAATGTCGGATGATTATTTTGCATCACGACCAAGGGCAAGTCAAATTGGTGCTTGGGCCTCTCGGCAAAGTGAAATCATTCAGAGCAGAGAAGAACTCGAACAAGCTTATGCAGCTATTGAAAAACGATTTGAAGGGAGCAACATTCCAAGGCCACCCTATTGGGGAGGAATATTGATTCAGCCGAATTATTTCGAATTTTGGCAAGGAAGACCAGGAAGACTGCACGATCGCATTTGTTTTGAAAAGGCGAATCCAACAGAATTAACTTGGCAAGTCACACGAAAAAATCCTTAAATGACGGTTAAAGAGCCCGAAGTATTCAAGTTATCCAATGGTCTACGCGTCGCTTACCTTTTTGATGATGCACTAGTGGCGCATCTAGGGGTTACGATTCGTGCTGGTTCAAGGTATGAAAATCCTGGTGAAGAAGGATTAGCCCATTTTTTAGAACATTGTATTTTCAAGGGAACAAAAAAAAGAAAAGCTTTTCACATTTTATCTAGATTAGATTCCGTTGGAGGAGAACTAAATGCTTACACAACGAAGGAAGAAATCTGTGTATATGGTTCTTTTACCACTAATCATCTGAACAGAGCAACAGAATTACTCCACGACATTGTTTTTCATTCCATCTTTCCTGAAAAAGAGATTGAGCGAGAGAAAGAAGTCGTTTTAGATGAAATCAATTCGTACCTGGACGCACCATCTGATCGGATATTTGATGATTTTGATGCCTTATTGTTTGCCAACGACAGTCTAGGGAATAACATTCTAGGCACCATTGAATCTGTTAGAAGCTTTGGCAGAAAAGAATTGCTATCCTATATAGACCGGTATTTCCACCCCAATAATATGGTGCTGTCGTTTGTTGGAGGTGTGAGCAAAAATCAGGTTCAAAAAATACTAGAAAAACACTTTGGGAGCATTCAAAAAGAGGGAATTTCGCCTACAGCAACTCCTTTTTCTTTTGGTGAGCGATTTATTCACCACCGTAAAGAAGCCAATTACCAAGCGCATTTAGTTATGGGTGGGGCAGCTCCAGGCATTGAAGATGATAAAAGACGTGTCATGACCTTATTAATCAACATGTTGGGAGGTCCTGCGCTCAATTCTAGGTTAACACTTTCTATTCGGGAAAAATATGGCTATGCTTACAACATTGAAGCGAACTATACGCCATTGGAAGGAACTGGATACTGGAGTATTTATGCGGGCACTGATGTCAAGTACTTGAAAAAAACTATCCAATTAATACACAAAGAGCTAGACCGATTTATCGAAAAAGAGTTAACAGAAAACCAACTTAGTAAAGCCAAAACACAGTTGAAAGGGCATATTGCCTTAGGTATGGATAGTAACTCAGGCTTAATGTTGAATTTTGCCAAAAGCCTGCTTTTTTTCAATCAAATTGACTCGCTAGTTGAAATTCATCGCATCATAGATCAAATAACGATTGATGAAATTCAAGCTATCGCACAAAAATACCTTGCACCTGAAAATCGTTCCATACTCATCTTTGAACCTAATGGGGCGTGATTTTAAAGTAACAGTGCAAAATTATAAAACACCTTATATTATATTTAGCATTGCTCATAAACATTTCGAAATAATTTTTAAAATAAAGGCCCGCCTCATCAGGAATAAACTTTAAATATTAACTTTGAAGCATGAGATTTGTTTACCCCGAATTTTTGTATGCTTTTCTGCTTTTGGCAGTGCCAATCATCATTCATTTATTCAATTTCAAGCGTTATAAGGTAATCTATTTCAGTAGTTTACGATTTCTTAAAAAAGTAGATGAACAAACCAAGTCCACGCAGAAACTTAAACATTTACTCTTACTTGCTTTGCGTCTTCTCGCTTTTAGCGCACTAGTTCTCGCTTTTGCACAGCCTTACATCCCAAAAAACGATCAATTAACTAGAAAACAAACACCAATTCAAATCTTTTACTTGGATAATAGTTTTGGTTTATCTGCTCGAAGTACCACAGGGAATTTATTATCACAGTCGAAAGAATTGATAAGGAAAATGGTGGACGAAAGTCCTGCGGGAACAAATTTTCTGCTCTTAACAAATGCATTATCTGGTCCTGAGCAAAGAATCATCTCAAGAAGTGAACTTTTGGATCGTTTAGATTACGTTGATTTTCATCCTTTTTCAAATGGATTTGTAAAAGCCTTGAATACCGCTAAAGCAGCGCTAGATCAAGTCAATTATGAAGGACTTCGAAACTATGTGGTAATCAGTGACTTTTTAAAACGTGAAAATGAAGATTATAGCTTAACACCTGATAGTCTCGGATTTTACTATCCCATTCAGCTAACAGCGCAAAACACGGCAAACATATTCATTGACTCTGTTTGGTTCTCATCGCCCTTTAGAATGGCTCAAGTCAATAACACAATGATGGTGAGAATTCGAAATACGAGTAATCAAGCTGTAAATAATATTGGACTCAAATTTGAGAAAAATGATTACAAAAGAGACCTTGTTGCAGATATTCCAGCAAACGGCACAGAAATAGTTACGATTAATTACAGTGATGCCAGTACGGGCCTCAAAGGAGGACATGTAGAAGTATTCGATGACGCAATTAATTTTGATGATACCTACTATTTCAGCTATGAAGTATTGGACAATTTGAACATCACCATTATACAGGGTGAGCGCGGTGAAAAATATCCAGAGTTAGTCTATCAGACAGATGATTTTTTTAAAGTTCAGCGTTTTCCGCAGAGCCAATTACAGATAGGTGATTTGGCAGATCAACACCTCATAGTATTGAATGGCATATCTTCCTTTTCTTCTGGATTAATCAACACGATTGCCCAGCTAGCTGAGGAGGGAAAATCCATTGCCATCATTCCAAGTGAAGCAATTGAACCGAATTCCTACAACGCACTGTTGAAAGCATTAAGCTTAGGATCTATTAACGCAGCTCGCGAGCAGCAATTTGCGCTGAAAAACCTCAATTTTGAAGACCCTTTTTTCCAAAATGTTTTTGAAGAGCAATCCGAAAATATCCGCCTTCCTAAAATTGTTCGTCACTACCCTATTCAGCCCGCAGATAATAGCATAAGCTTAATAAGTTTTGAAAATAGCGAGCCTTTCTTAATCAAAAGTAATACAACTGCTCCGAACTATTTTATCGGAACGAGTTTATCTCAAGATTGGGGAGACTTCACGAGAAATGCACTTTTTGCCGCGGTTCTGCTGAGAATGGCTGAAAGTAGCAACGCCACAACAAAATTAGCTTATACCTTGGGAGAGGCAGCTCGAATTCCTATACCGACAAAAGAAAGAAAACAACCTCAGGTAGAAATTGCACTGGGGGAAAATAGATTTCGCCCACCTCTGCAGCAGAGCGGATTTCAATTTGAAATGTTTTTAGATAAAAGTTTGGAGCATCAACTGACTAAAGCAGGACTGTACAACATCTATGTCAATGATGTTTTAAATGGAAAAATAGCAATGAATTACAGCCGGGCAACCTCTAATTTTCAAAGACTAACAAGTGATGAGATAACTAATGTTTTTAAGGACGCTAACGTGTCTTTCAAAAATGTTCAAACATTAGAAAAAGACATTGACATTTTTCAATTATCCATTCATCAACCTGATACTTTTTGGAGAATTCTATTAATTTTGGCATTGAGTTTTTTCTTATTAGAAATGATACTCCTCAAATATTGGAAAGTATAGCATGAAAGTGTTAATAAAACAAGTGAAAATTTTGGACCATATAAGTGATTATTATGGTCAAGTCAAAGATATTAATGTTGTAGACGGAAAAATAACACATATCGAAGACCAAATTTCAGCCGAAGACGATACGCATATTATACAGGGAGAATCCCTCTTTATTTCTTCTGGATGGGTAGATTTACGTGCTGATTTCTGCGACCCTGGCTTTGAACACAAAGAAGATATTCAGTCTGGTTTAGATGCTGCTGCTGCTGGTGGATTTACACATGTGCATAATGTTCCTTCTACCTTTCCAGTTGTTGACAATAAAGGCCATATTCAGTATTTATTTCAACAGGCAGCTAGTCATGTTGTTCACCTACACCCTATTGGAGCTATTACCAAAGAGCTTAAAGGAGAAAGTTTGGCTGAATTATATGACATGTACAGTTGTGGTGTTAGACTTTTTTCAGATGACCAAAAAGCTGTAAACGCAGGAATAGCGCTTCGTGCCATGCGATATATTCAAAATTTTGGCGGACGAATTGTTATTTACCCTAATGATAGAAGTATTAGTGGTGAAGGGATGGTGAATGAAGGACTTGCTTCTACCAGAACTGGATTAAAAGCAATGCCTTCAATAGCAGAAACCATCCAAATACAACGAGATCTGAGCTTATTGGCATATACTGAAAGTGCCCTCCATTTTGCAGGTATCTCGTCCGCTGAAAGTGTCGATTTAATTCGCAAAGCAAAACAAATGGGCCACAACGTTACTTGTGATGTTCATATTGACAACTTACTTTTCAAAGAAGAAAACCTCCTCGACTTTGACGTTAATTACAAAGTCAAACCACCGCTGAGGGCGGAAAAAGATAGAGATGCCTTATGGGAAGGCCTTAATGATGGCACAATAGACGCTATTGTTTCCAACCACCGACCCTTAGACACCGAAGAAACAGAATTAGAGTTTGACCATGCCGGATTTGGTAATATTCATCTCCAAACGTTTTTCTCCACTTTAATTAGTGAAAGCAGAATTGAACTTGCTCAATTAATTGCAATACTATCTCATAAAACTCGAGCTATAGCAGGAATAAATTACGCACCAATTGCTATTGGTAATGCATTAGATGCGACCGTTTTTGACACACACTCTAAGTGGTTTTTTAGTCCCGAAAACTGTTTGTCGAAAAGCAGAAATAGTCCTTTTATCAATCAAGAACTCACTGGTAAAATACACGCTGTATTTAACCGTGGTCACTTTTCAATTATTCCCTAAATTGAATAAAAAAAAGCACTTTCTACAGCAATTTATTCGGAATCGTAAAAAGATCGGTTCTGTTATTCCAAGTTCCCCAAACTTGGTAAAGAAAATGCTCACCAATGTCGATTTTGAAAATATAGATTTGATAGTCGAACTTGGCCCAGGAACTGGCGTGATAACAAGAGAGATTATCTCAAAGATGCACCCTTCTTGTAAATTAATAGTCTTTGAATTACACCTACCATTTTACAAAGAATTAAAAAAAGAATTGTTATTGAACGAGCAAGTTATTTTAGTTAATGAGACAGCAGAAAGCTTGGAAAAATACTTACAAGAACTGCAACTCGGAAAGGCTGATGTAATCATATCGTCGCTGCCGCTGGCTAACTTTGATAACAAGTTGTTAAACATATTGCTTAAAATGATTCAAAACAATTTAAAAACTAATGGTAAATTTATCCAGTTCCAGTATTCACTGAAAACAAAGAAAATGTTTCGCAGTTACTTCCCGATAGTAGATACAAAATTTACCTCGATGAATATTCCTCCTGCTTTCATTTTTACTTGCACAAAAAAATAAGCCCTCGTTCAAAACAAGGGCTTAATCATCCATCTTCGTAGTAATCATCAGTAGCAGTGGATTATATCTCAAACCGCATAATATAATTATTATTCGGTATAAAAATCATACTATCTGGTTTGCAAATGTAAAATATTTTATCTATACAAAAAAATATTTTAGCACATAAAATTTAATTGTTAAAAACTTTTTATATTACTTTTAAAATTTAAATTTAAAAATAACTGATTTTTGTCAGTGTTTTAGCATTTTCACTACAACAATAATCATTAAAAGTTTGTTAAGTTGTATATTTGTTAGTAATGGAAAACAACTTTGAGACATATTACCCCCCTAAGCCTCCATTGGTAAGAAAAAAAAGAGCAGGTCACATTTCAAAAACCGTTTTTTCTATGGTGCTATTTGCTTTAACTT
>JAFIEX010000202.1 GCA_020832365.1 Crocinitomicaceae bacterium | reverse complement strand
CTTGTTGCAGATTAACTATGTCTCGCTGAATTGGTCCGAGATCATCGATGAGTTTCCTAGCCAATTTTTCTGCATCCTTAGTTTTTCCTTGTTGCTCATAAATTTGAATCATCAAGACGGGGTATTCAAACTCGCTCGGGAAGTTGCGCATTTGCCTCTTCATAAGTTCGATGATTTCTTTTTCGTCTCCTTCCTTTTGAAGACAGTCTAAAAATCTGGTAAAAATAAACTTACTAGGTTGGGTAGCGTAAATTTTTTGAAAGTACGGAATGGCTTTTTCACAATCTCCTTGGCTATAGTAATAGTTCGCTAATTGTTCATCGGTCGATTGCGTTCGAGCAAATAGTCCAAAGCCTAAAAATATTATAAAAATGAGTACTTTATTCATTTTTAAGCTCTCGAATAAATGATTGAACTTGAGGGTCAGTTTCACGAAATACATCGGTAAATTCTTGTTTTACATCCAAATAATAATTTAAAATTTCTTTGATTTGATTAACCTTGGATCGTTCGAAATTAACAAATTCACTATATTTTTCACGGTCTCCTAAACCGTTCTCAATGTCATAACGTAGATCTGCTAGTTTTTGTTTTACCTCAGGAATACTGTTTTTAACTTTTGCAAGGTTACCTGAATTCGAAGACATTGCTTTTCGCACATCACGATACAAATTCATCATTTTGGCAATCTCTAAATCAATTGTGTCTGGGACGTAGTACTTAGATACCTCTAAAGTCCTATTTTTTATATGATCAATCAATTTTGGCAGTGTATCAATCCGATTTGCCTCAGCAATGAGTAACATACTATCCAACTCTTGTTCCATAGTGGCTATTGCTGTTAAGTATTCCTCTCTAACGCTGTCCTTGCAACTCCAAAGCATAGAGGAAAGTCCTAAAAAAAAGATGAATTTATACATTTTAATTTTATTAAAGTATTACACAAAACGCTCGTCTGCCTCCATGACATGACCACAATTTTTACAAGTGCGCTTATCCAAACTACCATAAAACTCCTTGAATCTTGGTAGAAAATCTTTTTCGATATTTTCAAGTTTGAAATAATAAGAAGCTAGTGGGTGATTGCATTTTTCGCAAAACCATAGTAAACCATCCTCTAAATCTGTGCCTTTTCGCACTCTTTCAATTACAAGTCCTACAGAGTTTTCTCCTCTTATGGGAGAGTGAGGGACTTTGGCGGGCAGTAAGAACATTTCTCCTGCTTTAATGGGCACATCTACAGCTTTTCCGTCTTGTTGAATACGTACATTAATGTCTCCTTCGAGTTGATAAAACAGCTCCTCGGATTCGTTATAATGGTAATCTTTTCGTGCATTTGGCCCTCCGACAATCATTACAATGTAATCACCAGCTTCTTTATATAGGTTTTTATTGCCGACAGGGGGTTTCAATAAGTCTCTATTTTCTTCAATCCACTTATGTAAGTTGAATGGTGCTTTCATGAGTTTTTTGATAAAGTTAAGAAATCTATCGCTATTTGAAGTTAAGAAATCAGAAATTTCTATATACTCCTATTTATCATGAAGAAAAGAGTCAATTAATGCGCTCTATTGAATTTCGTTGCACTTAACCACCATGTCTTAATAAATTATTCAAGCTTACCTTCTCATCAATTATTTTGTGTAAATCTGAAATTGATACTCTTTCTTGCTGCATCGTATCTCGATCTCTTATTGTAACGGTATTGTCTTCCAAAGTTTGGTGGTCAACTGTTACATGGAAAGGCGTGCCAATAGCATCTTGTCTTCTGTAACGTTTTCCAATTGAATCTTTTTCATCATATTGGCATTGGAAACTGAACTTTAACTCATTGATAATTGCTCGAGCTTTATCTGGTAATCCATCTTTTTTTGTTAGTGGCATTACCGCTACTTTGTATGGAGCTAAAGCAGGAGGGATAGATAAAACGGTGCGTTCGGAGCCATCTTCCAAAACTTCTTTTTTTAAGGAAGCAGATAGCACAGCTAAAAACATACGATCTAATCCAATAGAAGTTTCGATAACATAAGGAATATAACTTTTATTAAGCTCAGGATCGAAAAACTGCAATTTTTTACCAGATAATTCTTCGTGTTTTCGCAAGTCAAAATCTGTTCTAGAGTGAATACCTTCTAATTCTTTGAATCCCATTGGGAAATCGAATTCGATATCTGCGGCCGCATTGGCATAGTGGGCTAATTTCACATGGTCGTGGTGTCTGTAGTATGCATCGCCAAGACCTAATGCCTTATGCCATTTGGTGCGTTTTTCTTTCCAGTACGCATACCATTTCAATTCCTCCCCAGGACGAACAAAATATTGCATTTCCATTTGTTCAAATTCGCGCATTCTGAAAATAAATTGACGAGCAACAATTTCGTTTCGAAAAGCTTTTCCAATTTGTGCAATACCAAAAGGGATTTTCATTCTGCCCGTTTTTTGCACATTTAAGAAGTTTACAAAAATACCTTGGGCTGTTTCTGGGCGAAGGTAAATAGTGGCTGCATCTCCTGCTACTGAACCAAGTTCAGTCGAAAACATCAAGTTGAATTGGCGAACATCCGTCCAATTCGCTGTACCACTTATTGGACAAACAATATTTAGCTCCTCTATAAATGCTTTAAGTGCTGTTAAGTCGTCAGTTTCTAAAATATTTTTTAATCGACTTTCGAGAAGGTCAATTTTTTCTTGACTTCTCTTGACATTAGGATTCGTTGCTAAAAACTGTGTCTCGTCAAAGCTTTCACCGAACTTTTTGAGTCCTTTCGCGACATCTTTTTTGATTTTATCCCGATACTTCTCAATATGTTCTTCGACTAAAACATCTGCACGATAACGCTTTTTAGAATCTTTATTATCAATCAAAGGGTCGTTGAAAGCGTCCACGTGGCCAGATGCTTTCCATGTTTTAGGGTGCATGAAAATTGCGGCGTCAATTCCAACGATTTCTTCGTGCATCTGTACCATGGCTTTCCACCAATAATTTTTGATGTTGTTCTTCAACTCTGCACCCAGTTGACCATAGTCATAAGTAGCTGCAAGTCCATCATAAATTTCAGAGGAAGGAAAAACATACCCATACTCCTTTGCGTGAGAAATAACTTCTTTTAATAAATCTTCTTTCTTATCCATGGTATTGATTCGTTGGTACTATTAAAATTCGATGTGTTCTGACTCTAGGTCCTTAATAATTTGTGCAATTTCACTAATTAGCTGCGCCTTGGGGGTGTTTGCTTCATTTCTTTCTGGAAACTCACTAAGTTCTACTTGTGCATCCAAAAATTGGTATTCTTGAAATGGTCCCTCAAGGTTTTCGATAATGGTTAAACATTCAATGGCTGTTTCTAAATCTCCATGCACTGCTAATCTTACAAAAGTTGATAAGTGCTCAGAAAAATCAACTTTTGTATTCCAAATGGTGTTTAAGAGTTTGATTTGTAGCGATGTATCTTTTAGATTCACTAAGCACTCCATGATTGGGCTAACGGCATTGCTGTCTTTTAAGTCGATGAATAGTTGTTGAATTGCTTTTTGGGTTGGTTCATCAGTAACTATTGACCAATATTCAAGTAATTCGGGGAGCACAATTACATCGCCGTTGCTTCTGAGACCATCCAATCCCTTTTTAAGTCTTTTTGCGTCGCCAGAAACGACATCTTGCATCAACAATTGGATTTTTTCTTGCTTTTTATTTTTACCTTTATCTGTCATAATTCAAAATCAGGGCAAAATTAATAAATACAATCGGTGTGGTTATCAATTAAACGGAATGTTTGGCAAATTTCAAGATTTCCTCGGTGAAAAACTGCCAACTAAAAGTGTGGTTGCGTTCTCGAATAGCTGCTCGCATTTTTTCAATTTGTCCATTTTTTAAGGACGCTTCAATGGCCTTTGCCAATTCACTTGGACTATTTGGAGAAACGAGAAAGCCTTCTTTTTGGTCTTGGATAAATTCAGACAGACCACCAACATTAGTCGAAATTACGGGGACTTCAAATTGTCTTGCAATAGCAATAATACCGCTTTGCGTAGCAGAGGTGTAGGGGAGAACACAGCAATCTGAGGCGCTAAAAAAGGTACTGACTTCATGGTCAGGTATGTAACGAATATGAAGATGTATGCGATGTTCAATTTGATAAGCGTTTATTTTTTGTTCATATTTTGAGAAATCTTCATAGCTTTCCCCAGCTACGATTAAGTGAAAATGTTCGGGTAACAAGGCCATTGCCTCCAATAGCTGCATTAAGCCTTTGTAGGGACGAATTAAACCGAAGAACAGCAAATATTTTTTATCTAGCGCTAAATTCAATTCATTTTTAGCATCTACAGAAGTTTTTCTTTTTCCAAAATGCTGGTAAATAGGATGGGGTAGGGCAATCACATTTTTTTCTGGATACTTGACTTGAATTTCTTTAGCTACGTTAGCAGATAATGCAACAAAGTTTTGGACACTTCTAAAAAAATAATTACTCAGCAAGTTGTCTAACTTACTTTGTTCATGGGGTGTTGCGTTATGGACGATGGCAAGAACTTTGCTAAATCTTCTCATTTTTTTTCCTATATACCCTAAAGACGGCGCCATGAACGGCATCCAATAGCCTATGATAACAAGGTCTGGTTCGTATTGCTTAATTTGATGCACAGTTTTAGCGTAGCTAAATGGCGAAATACTGTTTATCGATCGTATTGATGGAATTTTTTCAGCATCGTCTTCGTTCGTTACATATTGTGTTTTTCCAGGAAAAAGTAAATTTGGATACTGCAGACTAAAGTTAAAAGCCTTTGTTTCATGTCCTTTAGCTAGCAATGACTGGTATAAAGCCGCATTGAATTGAGCTATGCCTCCGCGATAAGGATAAAAAACAGATACAAATGCAATTTTCAATTTACTCTTGTTGAATGATATTGGGTATAAAAATACTAAGAATCAGAAAAAGGGCAGCACCTAATTAAATTCCTTTCTGAAAAGGATTGATTTTGTTATTCTATTAGAGCTTGCATCAAAAAAACAACCCGCCAAAATTGGCAGGTTGTTAAAAAAATATTTTGCTACAACAGTTATAAACTTCCTAAGATTGCTTTAAATGTAGCACTCGGTTGCATAACAGCAGCGACTAAATTTCTTGGGGCATGGAAATAGCCGCCAATATCTTGCGCTTTACCTTGCACGCTAATGAGTTCCTCAACTATTTTATTTTCGTTTTCGGTTAGTGCTTTTGCAATTGGTGCAAATAACTGCTGTAATTCGGTGTCCTGTGTTTGTTTCGCCAACTCTTGTGCCCAGTATAATGCTAGGTAGAAATGACTCCCGCGATTGTCTAGACCACCAACTTTTCGCTCCGGAGATTTGCCATTAGTCAAAAGTCTAACTGTAGCTTCGTCTAATGTGGATGCAAGAACACTAGCTTTATGGTTGCCAGTTTGTTCTGCTTTATGTTCTAATGAGACGGCAATTG
>JAFIEX010000201.1 GCA_020832365.1 Crocinitomicaceae bacterium | reverse complement strand
CATGCAAAAAGTGTAGTGCCATCCGTAGATGCTTCCTGATTAACAAATCGTGAAGAAACCGAGCCTTCCACCCCCAAAACCCTGTCGAGGTATCTGAATACTGAAAGTTTTTGAGTTGCTGTTGTTGTGTTTTTTAAGGTAAGTGTTGAGAATTTTAAAGCTTTTTTAGCATGTACAAACTGAAGTAAGGATTGTTGCAATCCATTTGTTTCTAATGTGAAACTTGAATACCCAAATCCATGCACTACTTTATAACAAGCTGCCGCTGCAACAGGTCCTGGACATGGTGACCAATAATGCATATTTACCTCATCACGTATATAAAAAGCTTCTGAATGGGTGTCTTTGATTGGGTCATTGGACCAGGATGTGAGCTTATTCTCGCGGCTGTTTTCACTCCAGGTATAGCCAGCACCGCGCTCAGAAACCGTAAAACCAAAATTTGGATTGGCAATTACATTGATCCATGGTGCGGGTGGTAAAGTGGAAGCCCCTGATTGAGGGTCTGTTTTGATGAGTAGATGATATTCAGTGCCATCTCCTGAAAATCCTCCGTAGCCATTAAAGAATTGAAGTCCCATCTTCCATTTTTCGGGTATCTCTTCATCCAAAGCCTTCCATGCTTTTAGAGGCCTGTAAATGCTTTCATGATGATTTGAATACCAAGATTCGGTTTCGTTCTGCAGAAGTATCTTAGATAAATTGGGCAATTGCTTGTTCCACACCACGTGTGCCACACTTAACAAAAGAGTGAAGGCCTCAGCCTGAATTTTATCTGCTCTGTAAATAAAGACTCCACCTCTTTTGTTGAATACTTCTCGCTCAAAAGAGGATTCAATAGCTAATTGAATGGCCTCCTGAACTTCATCTATATACCCGGGTGCGTGCTCATTGATGATGAGAAGTTCGGATTCGATACCCCGCTTGCGCCAAAAAGAATGTGCTTTCAGTAAGAGTTTTACTTGTTTTAGCTGATTGGTCTCGTTGATGCGGAAAATAATCAGTGGAAAATCACCTGAAATACCATAAGCCCATAGATCTGCTTGCTTTTTGCGATTAGAAAGAAGCGTTTGTGTGTCTGTCCTGAAAGTGGATACACCAAACAAGAGATAGGAGGAAAGTTTTTGGAAAAGATGTGCTTGACTCGCCCGTATACCGATGTGATTCAGCTCTACCATGCCATAAATTGATGCGAGATCAAAAGCTCTGTTGACTGCCAGCTGACTGTCATAAATATTGGCAATTTGCAACGCCTCCTCTCTGGATTTTGCAAAACCAAGACCAAAGCTCAGGTGTGCTTTTTCTCCCGGTTGAAGAATGATTTGCTTTCTTAAGCTGACAATGGGGTCAGATACATTTCCTTGAAATCTTTTGAGTATAAACCCATCTGTCAATGCTATCGGATTGCTCAGCGACCTGCCTCTGCCAATAAAATTGGATCTTTCTGTCTCAAATCCAATGGGTTTCACTACATGAATTTGATTGCTACAGGCAAAGGTATGAATCAGATACGTAGGGGATTCTTCCTCGCTTCGTGGCCTTCTTTTAGCCAAAATAGCATGGTTCGCTTCAATATATTCCGTTTCAATAAATAACTTAGAAAATGCGGGATGTGCGTTATGATGAGCCAAACCATTGAGCATTACTTCGGCATAACTCGTAATTTCAAGTACCCTTTTGCGATCAGAATAATTGGTGAAAGTGAGTTTCCTAAGTTCAATAGGATGGTCAGGGGATACGCATATTTCAGAGGTGGTCTCAATCCAGTTGTCTACACGCGAACACATCACTTTGCCATTGTGAAACCAAGTGTCGTAGCGGTCGGGTTTACGTTTCACCGGCTGATGCATCGCAGACCAAAACGCTCCACTTTCTACATCTTTAATATAGAAATACAAGCCTAAAGGATCTGTTGTTGTATCGGCTTTCCAGCCATTTAATGTGATGCTTTCCGTTTTGGCATAACCGCTACCCGCGTGTGTTATCACCGTAGAAAAGCTTCCATTGGACAGGGCATGCAAACGTGGAGGACTTTGGTCAAGTTCATTTATTCCGGCATGGTCTGCCACATATTGATCGGCAGATTTTGTGCTCGGCTCCAGTTCTGCATCTATCGGGTGTGGTTCTTTAATGGGAGTGCCTTTAGGAATACGCTCTTGCAATAAGAGTTCACAACTTTTTATTCGTGGATCTGCATGAAAATGATTTCTTGTAGATTCTCCATTGAGCACATTTTCCATGGCAATGAGGCTCATGCCATGATGGTGAACCATGTATGTTTTTACCAACTTGAAAGTTGTCCCCTCAGTAAGGTGAGCAGGCGTGTAGTCAATGGCGTCATAAAATCCAAAAATCCCCAATCCCCCTATCTTTTCTATTTCCTTCAGATTTTTCATAGGATCGGTGATTTCTATCATGAGTGATAGCAAACTGGCGTAGGGAGCTACTACATATTCATCAGCCAAACCACGCTTTAATCCCAAGCCTGGCGCACCAAAAGTACGGTATTGGTAATGAAAATCAATATTGAGAAAATAGTATGCACTTTCAGAAGAACCCCATGGGAACCCACGGCTATGTCCATATTTTTTTTGCCAATGGACAACATTGTGGCAAGTGTTGTTCATCATGGTATCTTCAAAAGACTTTAAGAAGAGTAGCGGCATTAAATACTCAAACATAGTGCCGCCCCAGGATAGCAATATTTCATTTTGTTCAATTCGGGTGAGTCTTCTGCTCAACCTAAACCAATGCTCTACCGGTACATCACCTTTGGCAATTGCAATGTAAGAAGCAATACGGGCCTCACTTGCCAGTAAATCATAGGTGCTTTTGTCAAATTGTGCAATATCCAGATTGTATCCGATACTAAACAAACCTCTTTCTTTCTGGTAGAGAAATGAAAAATCCATTTCATCTATCAAATTTTCTGCAAGCCTTTCAATTTTTTCTGCTTGATGGAGCCATTTGACTATCAGGTTTTTGCATGGATCATCCTGCGATGCATTAATTAATAAGCTATTTAAATCAAGACAAGAATAAAGGTGGATGTCTATTTCCTCCTTTTTGGTTAAGGTTTGTAATTCGTTCAAGGCATGATTCAGATAATCCAAAGGACGCTCTATCCAGAAAAGAAAGTTCTCATGTTTGCGATCATTCAGTGAGCTGTTGAGTTTAGGTATTTGAATGTTTAGCAGTTTTTCCGCATCTTGTTTTAAGTCTGATAAGAGCTTAACGCTTATTTGTGAGTTGGAGGTAGATGCTTTTTCTAATGTGTAAAGCATGGATTTTACAAAAGTTTTCACCTCGTCAAAAACCTTTGTACTCATCGACATTTCTGATTTTAGTTCATCCGCTATGTTGTCAATACAAGTTAAGGTATCATGAAATCCTCCATAAAAGGTGTTATAAATGTCTTTGGAAGCCATAGCATCCTTCACCGCTTCTTTAACTGCGATGAGGCTTGCCGCTAGATTACCGGAATCTACAGTAGAGATATAGGAAGGCTGCAACACATGGCTCGAGCCGGTAGCATACCAGTTAAACAGGTGTCCTTTGTATTTCTCAAGCGCAACTATTGCTTGCAAAGAATCTAGTTGTCTTTGCAAAAACATCCCTAATGTAATGTAACCCAAATTATAAGCTGAAGTATTTGAAACCAGTGCTAGACCAATATTGGTAGGGGAAGTTCTGCTGGTTTCAGATAATGAAGGGTTTTCCTGATAATTATCGGGTGGGAGCCATCCATGCTTTTCAGTCACAAAGCGCTCAAAATAAGACCAAGTACGCCTTGCGTATAAACGCAATCTCGAACGTTCTTCTGCTGAAATTGCGATTTGTTTTTTTTCTAAAGGCTTACTGATATACCAAACATAAAAAGGAGAACAAAACCATAAAACAAAAAAAGGAGTAACTACCCATAGATGTGCAGGATGAGTAAAAAGGGCAAAAATGAATATACCGATGCCTAAAAGCATAGGGAAAATCATCCCCCGTATGTAGCTCATCAACGAATGTTTATTGAGGCTTTCGACATGCGAAGCGGTAGACCATTCAAGCAGCCATTTTTTTGAAAAAGTTAAGCGGTACAAGGTTCTAAAAATCGCATCTAACTGAACAAAAGCCTGATGTGGTGCAATTATTATGGTGGACATGGCCTGAATCCAATGAATTCTTAAATTATCCCATACTTTAACCATGTGGAGTTTCCACCGCACACGTGCCGGTCTATTGAGCAAATCACTTGATAAAGTGATGTAAGTAGGGAAAGCTATTATCCCAAAAGCAGCAAACACCCATATCCAATTAGATCCTGGCAACCAAAATATGCCTGCAATGAAAAATATGGTTAGAAAGAAGAAGTGGAGCGACCTGCGCAGGTTATCAAATATCTTCCATTTCGACAATAGGTTTATCGGATTTTTAATAATACCAGACTCTGAGGGAACGCTTGGAAATAACCATGTAGCTATTTGCCAATCGCCTCTTGTCCAGCGATGGTTTCTTTTTGTAAAGGCGCTGTATGTACTCGGGTAATCATCAAACAATTCAATGTCTGTGGCTAGTCCCGTTCTTACAAATGCACTTTCAATAAGATCATGCGATAGAATTCTATTTTCTGGAAATTGACCAATAAGTACGCAATGAAAAGCCCTGACATCATAAATTCCTTTTCCTGTAAAAGACGCTTCTCCGGTTAAATCCTGGTAAATATCAGACACCGCAGCAGAGTATAGATCTAAGCCAATATTTCCTGAGAATATTTTTGAAAATTTTGTATTTTTTTCAGATTCAGGGGAAAATGAAATGCGTGGTTGTATAATGGTATAACCTTTAGTAATGCGTTTTTTTTCATCATCATACCAAGCCCTGTTTAGAGGATGCGCAATCGTGTTAATTAATTTTTTTGCAGAGCCGGGTGGTAATTTGGTGTCAGCATCCAATGTAATCACAAATTGTATCGGACAAAGGCTTGAGCTAGCCAAAAAATCGCCCACTACAACCGTATAGGAAGTTGGAGCGTTCGGGTTGCAAATTAAATTATTGAGCTCTTCAAGTTTCCCGCGCTTTCTTTCCCATCCCATCCACACATTTTCAGATGCATTCCAAAGTCGCTCGCGATGAAGCATGAAAAATCGGTCACCGAAGCGGCATGGATACTTTCGATTAAGTTGATGGATGGCTTCTGTTGCAGCATCCAGAATGGCTTTGTCTCCTTCTGCAATCTTTTCTTGCGTGTCTCTGAAATCAGAAAGTAGTGCAAACTGAAGTCCGGGATCGGGGTTTCCTAAAAAATGAACCTCCAGGTTTTCAATCTGCCTCAAAGCATCTTGCGAAGAAACCAACATGGTTGGCATAACAACCATCGTTCTTAAACTATCTGGAATGTCCGTTTTATCGTTGAGCTTTGGGAGTAAACGGGGTGGTAAGAAAAAGGCAAAAAAGCGATTGACAAAAGAAATGGCTAAATCG
>JAFIEX010000200.1 GCA_020832365.1 Crocinitomicaceae bacterium | reverse complement strand
CAAAGAATTGAGGGCTTTTCTTTTCTGGGGTTAGAAAAATTTGGAACCTTACCCGCTCCCAAAAAAAAATAGTTTAGCGCGCAATAATTAATACAATAAAAAACTATTCCCTTTTAGTTTATTACATTTGTTTACTATTTTGAATGCATGTTGCTTACTAAAAAAAAGTTTATTGGCTTTGCTCTTTTTGATTCAAGTTTTTTTGATTCAATCCCTTGCAAATACAACAAATGATTCGCTCAAAATAGTTCAACTCATACAAAAAGGAGAACTCCTAGTTGCAGAAAAAACAATAGAAAACAGGTTGAAACTTGCGAACTCTGTACCTCAACAAATTTTTTTAAACCAATCTTTGGGTGATATTAAAAAGTTAGAAGGTGAAATGGATATTGCGATCAATTATTGGCGTAAAAGCAATGGACTTCGTTTGGCCTATTACGGAAAAAAGCACCCTCAAATTACTTGGAACTATGCGCTTGAATCAAATTATGCCTATGAAGTATGGGATAGTCCAAGAGCTAAGATTTATGCCGATTCCTGTACAGAAATTCTGAATCAACTAAACACACAACAACTGCAATCGATAAATGCACACTTGATTTTGAACATGCTCGGTGAGGCCTATAAGCAAAGTCATAGTCGTGACACTCCTGAACAGTTTATAAAGCGATATGCACATGTAGAGGAGCTTTATTTGCGTTCCTTGGTTTTGCAGAAAACTCCGAAATCGGGGCTCTATGACTTAGCGAAAACGCACCACAAGTTGGGTAATGTGTATCACGATATGACAATTTATTTTCATCGCAAAGGTCTTGATAAAGAAGTTGTTTTGAGCCATTATCAAAAAGCCATGGCGAATTATAAGAAAGCACTAGATATTCAAGAAAAGCTTCACGGTAAAACACATTTTGAAAGAGGAAAAACCTATTTTGTCATGGGTTTGTTACATCAGCATCTTCCAGAGGATATTGTTTCGAAATCAGCTCAACAAGCGCTTCATTATTTTGAGGAAAGCTGGCTAGCTTATGGCTATGAAAGTAATAATACTCTTTGGTATGAAAGCATACCCAACAAAGTCGATTTTCTAATGATGTTGAAGTATTACACGATAAGCCTTCAAGATAAATTTGAATCCACGAAAAAGTTGGAGTATTTAAAACAAGCTGAATCCGTAAATAATAGTGCACTGGCTATTTGGCGCATCATTCATTCAACGACTCAGCAATCCGACATCAACCAAAAACTTTCCTTGTATTGGTTGATTCCTTATCAAGAGTATGTTAATCTTCAAGTTTTGAAGTTGAAGAATAAACAGCCCATAAACCTAGAAGATATGCTTTTGGCCAATCAAAAGTTGAAGTATTTTGATATCCTCAAAAAATCAGGAAAGAATAGGGCTTTTGAAGGGCAGAACTTGAAGGAAGTCCAAGCGAAGCTCAAAGAGGATGAAGTTTTTTTGGATTACTTTACGGATAAAGGGAACAAACATCTGAATGTATTACTCATCACAAAAAGGGATATTGACTTTGTTGAATTGGATAACACAGTATTGACTCAACTGGCTGATTTTCGGACCGCCATTCTAAATTTTGATTTCACTACCTACACCTCATTGGGATTGGGACTTTATGAAAAACTTGTACCTAAGAAGGCCCGAAATTTTAAAAAATGGATTGTTGTTCCTGATGGAGGACTTCATCAATTGCCATTCGAAGCATTACTTGTATCAAGGCGCAATATTAAACAACGAGATTATCGAAGCTTGCATTATGTGCTCAATGATGTAGAAATCACTTACGCTTTTTCAACCGCTTTGTACAAAGGAACATTGAATTCTTTTCCTTTAAGTATTCTTGCGATGGCGCCGTCTTATAAGCAAAATGGACTTACGGAGCTTCCTTTCTCTCAGCAATTGGTGAAGGAGTTGAATAGGAATTATAGTGCATCCAGTTTTGTCGGAAAAGAAGCCACGAAAGCTCGTTTTTTAAATACCGAAGAGACCTTGATCCACTTGAGTTCACATGCAGAAATCAACAATACATTCAGCCCTTATTCTATCTTACATTTTGCTGATGACACACTTGTTGCCAACGAACTCAACTTCGCTCATACACCTCGATTTGTGGTCTTAAACACCTGTAATTCTGCGATGGGGAAAATACATAGTGGAGACGGCATCAATGGTTTTGTGCGCACGCTTTTGAATCATGGTGTAGAAACAGTTTTAGCCAATATTTGGGAAGTGGACGACAAAGCATCCAATCAACTGCTTACTGATTTTTACGAAGAATTGCATGATGGAAACACCTCACACCAAGCCCTTCGCAAAGCTAAATTGAAATGCATAAAAAACTCCCCGAATTCGGAATTAGCGGCCCCATTTTATTGGGCTGGTCATCTCCTATTCGGGGAGGAGCTTAAGATTGATGAAGGAGGTGAGTATTGGTGGTTATGGGTTTTAGTGGGGTTGGGGGTAGTGGCTGGGGTAATTAGATTAATTGTTTTCATTCACTAAGAACCAGTCCACCCAGGCATCCATCTGCTTTACTGAATTAGGACGAAGTAAAATTTTACGTTTGTCATCCAGTAAGAACATAGTTGGTGTACCAAATACATAATAATCCTGAGCGATCGGACTGTTCCATTTTTGGAAATCGCAGGTGGAAATGAAAGGTAAATCTTTCACAAAATTATGGTAGGCTTCTTTGTCTTCGTCCAATGAAACGAAAACCACTTCTACATTTTGCTCTTTCCATTTGGGATACAATTTTGAAATTTCGGGTACTTCCTGTGTACACGTCGGACACCAGCTGGCGCCGAAAACTACCACCGTGTAGTTGCTTTTGAGATCGGATAGTTTTTTTGGTAAATTATTAGGTCCATAACCGGGAGTGAAATTGGCGCCTTTGAAAACGATGTCTGGTGCAACATTGCCTTTTTTCATTGCACGATAGGTCTCGAGCTGTTTAGTCAGATCACTATCAATGGTGCAACTGACTTCATTCAAGACATTCAATGCTAAATATTCAGAAGCCTGATACAAACTGTGTCGCTCGAGTAAGTCAAAGAGATAGTCGGTGACTTCGTTCAGCTTTTTTTCATCTTTAATCAAGTTCTCCAACATAGCATCGATGGATAGCTGCATTTCAATGAACACGGAATCCAAGCTTTTACCGCAATTCTCCAGCAACCAGAAATGACTTTCAATGGCATCTTTGAATAAACCGCTTTTGTAAAGCCGCTGGTCGGTGTAATCCAGTTTTCGGAATGCAGCAATGGTTGCAGGAATTTCTTCAGGGCGATATTGCGCTACAACAGAAACCGAACTTACCAATTTGCGAGTAAGTAAAAACCAGCTCACGTAACTATTTTTAGGCAGTTTCTCCAAAAATTCCGCATCTTCCTTTTTAATGCGCTGCTTTTCAGTTTTAATGTTTTTTACTGGTGTTTTTTGCACGGTAAATAAGGAATCCATTGAATATATTTTCTCCAAATAAACCCAAGCACTCAAGGCCTGCTCTCTTCGCGGATGTTCTTTGGCATATTGCTCAAACCACAGATTTTCTTGCCCTTTTATGATTTTGACTGTTTCGACATAACTCAAGGCTTCACCAACCAGTTCAATATCTTCTCCACTCAAAATAACGAATAATGGCTTATCATCAGATGAGAGTATGTATCCGACTCCATAATCTGCTTTGGAATAATTCAGTTTGAAATTCCCTTTCTCATCAATAGTGGTGGAGGAAATTGGATAGGTTTTGAGGCCGTTGAAACCTTCGAGTTTGATTATTTGGCTATTGAGTAATGAAAGATTACCTGAAACAGTTTGAGCAAAGCTATTAAGGCTTTGAAAAATAGATAAAATCAAAATATAGATAAAAGCCGTTTTTCGTAAAATATTAGTCAAGATTAAATGGCTCATAATGTTTGTTTTAAATGGCATTTTCCTTTAAATGTTACGCACCTTCATAATTTAAGACATTGAGCAAACCTAAGAAAACTTCAATGAACTCTTTCAATGATTCTAATTGAGGAAAGACTACTTTCAAACTACCCAAAAAATCAGATAAAAAATTCAAGGCATTCATTAATTCCTCTACAACCCCTTGTATGGATTTTACGCCCTTAGACAGAAGTTGTTCTAAATTATCCCAAAGCAATGTGAAAACCGAGCCTTTTATGGCTAGCGAACTACCTACTAAGCCTACTTTTTGCAATGCAACATGCAAAACTTGAGCTTCCTCTTCATAGTTCAAAGATTTGTTGATTGAACTAACTACCTCCTCTGAATGTTTATATGCTAAGCTTGAAGCCTCTGAAAATAACATCTTCATGGATGCTTTTTTGTAAAAAACATTCAATGCGTTTAACTTTTCAATGTTTTCTAAAAAATCAGTACCCTCTAAAACTTTGGTTATGCTTGGAGGGATTTTGACAATGAAGTCTCTGATAAGTTCTAATTCTTGACTCATAGTTTTGTAGGTTTAGTTTTTGATGCAACGGACTGAGCCTCCTTCTGCTTTATATCTATTACCAATAACTGCATCAAAAGAAAATATCCCAAGTGAGCGTGATATACTAGTGTTACCAGTGCTAGTCCAATATCCTCCGAATGTTCCAACACTACTTAGGGCACCATTGCTGTTTGATCTTGCACCAGCCAAAGTAAGTTTAAGTGGTGATGCGAATGCCCCCGATGCGTTATTAGTGCTCCAACTTAATCGTTCTGTATTGAATTCACTTTCTGTTGGCAATCTGTAACCACTTGGACAAGGATTGTTAATACCATTAACACCCTGCCACAAATTAGAGTTTTGAGGACTTCGCCAGTCAAAAGGAGAATTTGGTACTAAAATAAAGCTCCCATGAGCTGGTTGATCGCTACTGCTCAATGAGCTGGTTGTTGATGAGTTTCTGCATTGGTGTCCATCAGCCCTTCTTCCCCATTGATATAGATCTCCATAAGAGTTTGTATGCGTGCTACTAGTTGCTACTGTAAACGCACCTAAATTTCGATCCATCCATGTTCGACCTGTGCTAGGGTTAATAACATTAACAATTGAAGTTGCTCCCGAGCAGTGAATTGTTCCTGATGGATAAACCGGTGCACCTACTGTTCGATTTAATGTGCAACTTTTTCCTCCAATATTGAGCGCAAAACTAGCTGTTCCTGCGCCACTTGGAATTCCGGTGATAGTGTAGTTTAATGTGCCGTTTCCATTAGCAAAATTACCAGCGGATAAGTTTGCTGTTAGTCCTGTGACTCCTGTTGAGGAAACGACTTGTCCGTTGTGAATGCCCAAGTTGCCACCAGAATAAGGAACGGAACTACTTACACCGCTAGCAACAATCCCTGCTGTTAATGTTCGATTATTAAAGGCTGAACTACAATTGAGAGAAGAATTAGGGCGTGTATTTACTTTGACATTTAATGTCCATAACTGGCCGCGGACCCTTATTAAAAAAGGCGATGTCCATGATGCATTAG
>JAFIEX010000199.1 GCA_020832365.1 Crocinitomicaceae bacterium | reverse complement strand
ACTCTGATAATATGAATGCTGAGGATCGCTAATAAAATAACCCACCATTTTTTCAGATTTAATAATTAATTTCTCGAATCCGATTTCTTGTGCTAACCATCGCAATCGCATAGAATCCATTAAATCAAATACCACATCTGGGATTGGTCCAAACCTGTCTCTTAATTCTTCCGAAAGTTTGGAAAGCTCCTCTTCCTTGGTGAAATTGTCCATTTCTTGATAAATAGATAAACGCTCTGCAACATTATTGACATAGGTGTCAGGAATTCGGATTTCAATGTCTGTTTCCAAAACACAATCCTCAACGAAATTTAACAATTGGTCAGACTTATTATCCTCAAATAATTCTTTGAATTCATTATTGCGCAATTCTGATATTGCCTCGTTCAATATTTTCTGGTACATCTCAAACCCAATATCAGCAATGAAACCAGTTTGTTCTCCACCGAGTAAATTTCCTGCACCACGAATATCCAAATCTTTCATGGCGATATTAAAGCCCGAACCCAAATCAGAAAATTGCACCAAAGCATTCAATCGTTTTCTGGCTTCTGAAGTTAACATATTCATTCTTGGAGCAATTAAATAACAAAAGCCCTTTTTGTTAGAACGCCCAACCCTTCCTCTTAATTGATGTAAATCACTTAAACCAAAATTTTGAGCGTTATTAATCAGGATTGTATTTGCATTCGATATGTCAATTCCCGACTCAATAATGGTTGTCGCCAATAAAACATCATATTCATGATCTATAAAATCGAGCATTACTTTTTCCAATTGTTTTCCATCCATCTGCCCATGACCGATCCCGACCCTTACACCAGGACACAAGCGACTAATCATCCCTGAAACTTCTTTAATGTTTTCCAGTCTATTGTGCACAAAATAAACTTGTCCGCCGCGACTCACTTCATAAGCGATAGCATCTCTTACTTTTTCTTCATTAAATTCAATAATTTCTGTAAGAACAGGTTGGCGGTTTGGTGGCGGCGTAGAAATCACACTCAAATCTCTAGCTCCCAATAGAGAAAACTGCAAAGTACGTGGTATTGGCGTTGCTGTTAGGGTTAAGGTATCCACTGTTGCTTTCAAGGTTTTCAATTTATCCTTAACCCCTACCCCAAATTTTTGCTCTTCATCTATAATGATTAAGCCAAGATCTTTAAACTTGACCTGGGCACCTACAATTTTATGTGTTCCTATTAATATATCGATTTTCCCTTCCTTCAATTTTTTAAGGGTTTCCGAGGTTGATTTAGCAGATTTAAAGCGATTGATATAATCCACATTAACTGGGAAATCTTTCAACCTTTCTTTAAAACTTCTGTAATGCTGCATAGAAAGAATAGTAGTAGGAACTAAAACAGCAACTTGCTTTCCATCAGTTGCCGCTTTAAATGCCGCTCTTATTGCCACTTCTGTCTTTCCAAAACCAACATCCCCACAAATTAAACGGTCCATGGGTGTATTCTTCTCCATATCCTGCTTTACCGCCTCGGTCGCTTTTAATTGATCTGGGGTATCTTCATAGATGAACGACGCCTCCAACTCATTTTGTAAATAAGAGTCTGGCGAAAAGGAAAAACCAGGCTGAGCTCTTCTTTTAGCATATAACTGAATCAAATCAAAAGCTAGCTCCTTGATTTTTGCTTTCGTTTTCTTTTTAAGGTTAGACCAAGCTTTTGTCCCTAACTTGTTCATGGTTGGAGCTGTTCCATCTTTACCAGTAAATTTCGAAATTCTATGCAAAGAGTGAATGGAGACATATAAGACATCATTATCCTTATAAATCAAACGAATCGCTTCTTGAGGTTTACCATTAACGTCAATCGTTTCTAAACCACTAAACCGCCCCACACCATGATCAATATGGGTCACAAAATCCCCTTTTTGTAAATTGTAAATTTCTTTTAGTGTAAGCGCTTGTTTTGTTTGTCTAAAGCCTTCTTTAAGACGAAAACGGTGATATCGCTCAAAAATCTGATGATCTGTGTAACAAACTAATTTTTGACTGGTCAGGATAAATCCTTCACGCAAGGCAAAGTGCATGGGAATAAAAGTAACATCGGCATCAATGTCTTCAAAAATACTGTAAAGACGCTCAATTTGTTTCGCTTGATTGGAGAATATTAAATTCTGCATGCCTAATTTACTCCGCTCTTTTAAATCGGCGGATAAAATATCAAAGTTTTTGTTGAAAGAAGGTTGTGGTTGAAAAGCAAAAGCAAACTTATGCGTAACACTATCTGAGCAAAAATCACCAAACTCAATGGTTTTACTGCCCTTCCAAAGTGTCTGAAATTCAGATGGGTGCAAAAACAATTCAGATGGAATTGGTGGTCGAGTGGCATGATCTTCCTTAGCTGTATGAATTTCAACAGCTTTCTCATAAAATTTATTCAATTTTTGAATGGTTAAATCTAAATCATCCATCCACAACACCTTGTTATCACCCAAATAATTCAATACATCAATATTCTTTGCTTGATGTACGGTTTTTTGAATATTCGGCACCAAGTTAAAAAATGCATGGTTGCGCTCAGAAAGTTGACTGACAGGATCAAAACTTCGGATGGACTCCACCTCATCATCAAAGAACTCAATACGAAATGGCAAATCCGCATTAAATGAAAAAACGTCAAGAATACCACCACGAACGGCAAATTGACCTGGCTCATAAACAAAATCTACAGGCTGAAAATCTAAACTATGCATTAGCTCAGTCAAAAAAGAAATACTGTAAGTTTTTCCAGTTTCCACCTTTAAAGTTTGTTCTGTCAATGTTTGTTTAGTAGGGATTTTCTCTGCTAGTGCTTCCGGATAAGTCACTAAAATAATATTATCATTTTTGCGAATATGATCTAGCACCTCAGTTCTTGCAACAATATTTGCATTGTCTGTTTCCTCCAATTGATAGGGAGCCCTTTCACTAGCAGGATAAAAGTAAACAGGCTTTTCACCGTTTAAAATCCCATCTAAATCATTTTGAAAATAAGCAGCTGTTTCTTTATCTTTTAAGACAAATACATGACTGCAATCTAATCTATTGGCAAGAGCTACTGCCATAAAAGCATGAGCAGAACCAACAACACCTTTCCAGTAAACATGCGCAATTTGATTTTGTAAAATAGTAATTGTTTCTTTTATGCCTTCCTCTTTTTCAAAATGCGCTGTTAATGTTGTCCTATCCATACCTTATGCTTCTAAATTAATTACAAAGATAAAAGATAATTGTTGTTGATGCATGAACAGGGTCACCGCTAGAAAACGCAACAATCACTTAAACATGTCTATTGGAATAACGAACACGCTTAATTTCAGGTGTTATTTATCCATTTTAAGGTGATTTTAAGCTGAGATTCAACTTATTTGCTTTTTTAAATCAACATGAAGCAGTTATTCATTTTATGTGTTGCGTTTGGGATATTTACGCTTGATTCTGGAATTTTATTCGGACAAGAAAAAACGACCAAAAAAGAAAAACGGGGCTGGGTAGATACACTTACCTATGAACAGCAAAGTGGACTGCCGGTCGCTGCATCAAAAATCTATTTTACAGATGCCAAGTTTGCTTTCTCAGGATTTGGCGAGTCAAGTTTCAACTTTTTTGATGGCACAAAAAACAGAGAAAGTGGAGATTTAGAGCTTTACAACAGCAATTTGCAAAGACTTGTTTTATATGCTGCATACAAACCTATGCCTTGGATGGTGCTCTATGGTGAAATATTTGCAGAGTATTTAAATGATGGAAATTTAGAATCAGATTTTGAGTTTTTACCAGAATTTTTTATTGATTTCATTCTAGATAAAAGATTGAATTTCAGAATAGGAACACATCAAGCCAAGATTGGATACATTAACAACAATGATGAGCCAATACTTTTCTATTCAGTAAACAGGCCTGAAGTAGAGCGAATCATTATACCCTCCCAATGGATAGACCTTGGCCTTACTGCTTACGGCAAAATCAATAAAAATCTATCATGGTCGGCATCAGTTTTTCAAGGTTTAGATGCTGCTAATTTAAATGGTGCGACTTGGATCAGACGTGGAAGAGATGAAGCCTTGCGATTCAACTTTAACAGTTATTTATTGAATAGCAAGTTGAGTTATAAAGGCATCCAAGATACCGAAATTGCGCTAAGTGGTATCTTTACCCCCTTGGGCATGGGAACAAGTTTAGTTAATGACCAAGGCATCAACCTGAACGAAAACGCAAATACTGCCATGATTTCGGCACACGTTCGCCATGAAAGAAAAAACTGGAACTTTATGTGGTTAGGCGCTTATGGCGGCACACAGAACACTGAATATTTGTTTGATTACACCAGAAAGAACGGTCCATTAGGTGCACAAGTTTTGGGAAGTACTGTTGTTGGTACTTACCTAGAAGTAAGCTACGATATACTGCCAGCTTTAGGGTTTAAGAAAAATAAAGCGGATGCTAAAGACAATTTTTTGTTTAAAAGAAAGGAGTTTAAAGTTCCGCTTTTCGCACGGATTGAATATTTGAACACCCATGCCTCCGTTGATCCTTCACTTCAGGAGGAGTTCAGAACACAAAGTGATTTAACCGCACTAACCGTTGGATTTAATGTAAACACTAGACGTAACATGGTTTTTAAAACGAATTATCAATTTCGATGGAATAAAGTGCCAATGTCAAATGGTGAGTTTGAAGGAAACCGCTTTGAAGTAGGATTAGGGTTTATTTTTTAAACAGACAAAGATCTTTTTAAAAAACTTTGCATAGAGCCTATCGTTTTTTCTGCGCTTCATTTAAAAAATGCTCAAAACAGTGAGCTTTTCACAATGCGCGAATAAAAATAGTATAGGCAATCAATCGCCTAACAAAGCTTATATTCCCTTATGACTCCTTTTCAGGTTTAGCGCGCTATTTTTTATTCGGTAATCCGATCGCGAACTAAATTCTCAAGGCAATCAATGAATCTAGGGTGATCATTGGTGCTAGGAACAAGCTGCACTTTTTCACCACCAGCTTTCTCAAAATCTTCTTGATATTCTACACCGATTTCTATAAGCGTTTCCAAGCAATCAGCCACAAAAGCTGGACTAAAAACAAGTATTTTCTTTACCCCCTCTTCGGCCCATTGATCTATGACTTGGTCGGAAAAAGGTTTCAACCACTTTTTATCCAAGCGAGACTGAAAAGCAACAGTATAATCCCCTTCTTTTAAACCTAATTTTTCAGCAACTAGCCTCGTCGTGCCATAACATGTTGCCTTGTAACAAAATTTGTTTGTTTCGTTTACCTCTGTTTCACAAGGTTGGTCAGAACAAAGACCAGTATCATAAACTTTATCTACATGTCTATCTGGCAAACCATGATAAGAAAACATGATTCTGTCATAGGACTTCAAGTCAAATGCTTTCGCTCTATCCACTATGGCATCAATATACCCTTCATGATCCCAATATTGTGCGACCATAGAGATTTCAGGAATTACCCACCATTTTCTAATGATACGCATCATTTTATCCATTA
>JAFIEX010000198.1 GCA_020832365.1 Crocinitomicaceae bacterium | reverse complement strand
ACAAAATATACGAAAATGCTTTCGAATGGCGCTTTGAATTGACCGAAGTGTTGGATGATGACGGGAATTATGTAGGGTTTGATGTGGTGATTGGGAATCCGCCTTATGGGGTGTCGATAAAAGGACAATATAGAAAACACTTAGTTGAGAATTTAAGCAAAGTTCCTGATTATGAAATATATTATTGGTTTATTGACAGATCAAACCAAATATTAAGAAACAATGGTGTATCATCATATATAATTCCTAACTCAATCTTATTCAATGTTTTTGCTCAAAATTATCGAATGGAACTATTTGAAAATTGGAATTTGAACGAAATATTAGATTGTACAGACATAGACATTTTTGAAGATGCAACGGTTAGAAATATTATATTCCTATTCACTAAGTCAAAGAATTCAAACAACCTTGGCTATAAAAGAACAGATGGAATTGAGTCTTTTCAAGAACTGTCAAACAGGAATTTAAAATCCATTGATAAAAAAACTGTAGAAATTAATAATCAAAATTGGGGTTTGATTTTTAAATTGAACAAGGAGACATTAAAAATCACTCAAAAACTAAAGAATCAATCTAAATGTGTGTCTGATTTCTTTGATGTTACACAAGGGTATATACCCTATAGAAAAAGTGATTTAATTAAGTTATACGGTGAGGCTAAAGCATCATCAATTGTAAAAAATAGAGAATGGCATTCAAACTCGAAACTTAATGATGAATATAAAGAAGAAATCTTTGGTGAATCTATTTCAAAGTATGGATATAAACATACTGACAGTTATGTTTGGTACGGTAAGCACCTTGCTACTTATGTTAATCTAAAATTTTTCAATCAGAAAAGACTGCTAATAAGAGAGATAACTAATCCAACAATAATAGCTTCAATAGTTGAGGAGGAATTTGTAAATGATCCACAAATTATAGTAGCAATCCCAAAAACAAATGATGTTTTACTTGAAACATTATGGGCAATAATGAATTCAAAACTCGCAACTTACTTACATTTCAACTCATCACCTAAGGCTACAAAAGGTGCTTTTCCTAAAGTGTTAGTTTCCGACATTAAGAATTTTCCAATACCAGACAATATTAGTATTGCCGTAAATGAAATAATGATTCATAAAACAAATAGCATCTTAAAAGCAAAACAAACCGATCCAACATCGGACACCACAGCATTAGAAAGAGAAATTGACCAATTGGTTTATGCGTTGTATGGGTTGACGGATGAGGAGATTAAGATTGTTGAAAATAGTTGATAAATAATAAAAATATGACAATTGAAAAACATTTACTTAAAGGGGTTGAGACTGCTTATAAAAGAAGTCAGTATTTCTGCTTTGATTGGAACCTTCTACTTGAGAATTTGAGAGAATATCATATTACCATAGAGACTGCGAACAGTTTAAAAAATATGGTAGAAGAACAAGGTATTGGTAATCTTAAAATTGTACTTGAAGCAAAAACTAAACTTGTAGAGAATAGCTGTATAGAGTCTAATAAAATTATTTGGAAAGATGTTTTTAGCTCTTATATACCAGAAAAATTTATTGAAGGTAAAGTTTCAAGAAAAGGTTTTGTAGATATCGCAATATTTGAAGAACAAAGTGACCTAAATTTATATACTAAGCATGTAATTGAAATTAAATCAATTAATACATCATGGGATGGTATTAGAAAGGATTTTAAAAGACTAGTTGAGTATTTATTAAAAAAAGACAACAAAGGAAATTATGCTAATACAATAGAATCATGTTTTCTTTTATTTATCAGGCAAACTAATGCTATTACATCTTCTCAAAATAACGATGCAATTGAAAAATGGAAAAAAGACAATATGTCATTAATTGAGAGAAAACTAAAAAACTGGAAAAGAGAGTTAAATGCAGAAGTGAATTATAAACTTTATAGGACTGGTATAAGTTGTTGCACGCAGGAAGAACTTACCGACAAACTAGAATTAGACTACCATGATGTTTTAGAAAAAACTGGTGTTTCAATGGCTTATTGTGTAAAAATAACAAGAGAAAAAAATGGTAAGAAATGAAACCATCCGAATTTTATAAATCAAGAAGACCAGAGTATTTCTCAGACTCTCAATTAATTCAACAGGCTGTTCTAACAAGAGAGCTTTTGTCTTTTGAATTAAGTCAAATTTCAACAAATCAAAAACAAGATCAATTTGAGACTTTAGCCAGAAGATTAGCTGAAAAATTTATTACTCCAAATCTGATACCTCAAGTAGGGCCTACTGGTGGAGGAGATGGAAAAACTGACTTTGAAACACACCCTGTTTCAGTTAGGATTTCTGATCGTTGGTTCATTCCTGAAAATGGGTGGGAAAATAACGAAAAGTGGGCTTTTGCAGTTAGTTCCAAAAGTCAGTGGAAATCAAAGTTAAAAAGTGATATTAAAAGTATTCTATCAACAAAAAGGGAGTACACAAAGATTTTCTTTTTTACAAGTCAGTTAATATCTAGTAAAAAAAAGAAAGACGCACAAGATGAATGCAAAAATGAATTTAGTATAGAAATCATAATATTAGATGCAGAGTGGATACTCGAAAAAACAATTGATAATCCAAATGTAATCGATTTGGTCGTTGAAGCACTAAATCTTTCCGCAGTTTATAAACCCACACTGATTTTAGGATCAAAGGATATTGCTAGACAAAAGAAACTAGAACTACTTGAAGAAAATATTGCAAACCCTAATCGGTATTTTGAAGTCGATTTTCAATTGGTTGAAGATGCTATCTCAGCTGCTATATTGAGCCGTGAAATTGGACGGACAAATGATGAAGTTGTGGGAAAGTTTGAACGTGCATTAAGACTTTGTAATAAACTTCAAAATAAAGGGCAATTAGTTCGTATCCATTATCAAATGGCATGGACCTACATTCATTACTTTGATGATTTTAATAATTTTATTTCAGCATATCGAGAAGTCAAAAAATTGTTAGTCACTGAATCTAGCGTGTCAGAATTAGAATTGTATTTTAATTTGTTTAACATCCTAAAAGGAGTGATTTCATCAGAAACATTTGATGAGTCAAAATCTGTAAATATTGAGAGGGAAAGAAAAGAAATTGATAATGTAATTCAAGCACACATTAGCAATATCTCTAAACCTAGTTCTGCATTAATTGCTAAAACCTTTAAAATTATCCTTGAACTATGGGATAGAATGAAAAATCAGGAAAGTTCGGATGAGTTGTTTTCTGAACTTTCAGATTGCTTTTTAAAAGGCAAAATACATTTGGAGTATCCGTTAGAGATGTTCAAAAGAGTAATTGAAGAAATTGGGGAGCTATTTGCAGATAATTCTTCGTATGATTCTTTAATAGACACTATAGCTGAAATTTCAGTTGAAAGACAATCTCAATTAGCATCTGCTGAATTATATATAAGAAGAGGTGGGCAAAAGCTACAGGCTAAACTTTACAAAGATAGTTTAGTAGTTTTTGGCAAAGCACTTTTAAAACTAGCAAAAGAAGAAAGTAAACATGGGATGTATTTATCTCTATTGGGGTTAAGTAAATCTTATAAAGAACTCGGATTACCTTGGGCTGCATACAATAGTCTTATAACAGCTACTTCTATACCAATAAAAGAATGGCATGAGAAGGGAGTTTTTGACAAGAGATTATATAAATGTGTCAAAGAAATACTTCTAAATGAAATATTTATTGGACGACTTCCTGTTTTGTTGGCATGGAATGAATTGTCGCATGTAATTTCGTCTCAACTAAACATTGATGAAGAAGAGGGCTCGCAGTATTCTGTAGGATTTTTTGACGCTGTATTATCAGTAAGGTTAATTGATAATACTAAACTTGATGCTGAAGCTTATTCCTTGTTACCTGATTTATTGGCTTCAAAAGAGTTACAGCTTTCTCAACATTCTGTATTATTCGCGCTAGGACAAATACAAGATATATTATCAAATGAAGATTACAATATTTCAGGCATCACAAATGAGAGTGAACTTAATGAATACTTTGAAAAGGTTGCACATCAACCAATCAAAAATCAATTAATCTATGACACAGACCTATTATCAGCAGATTCTTTAAAGTTTCAATCAAAAATACTTGGAGTAACATTTAGAATAGAATTTAATAAAGATCATGAGTTGTTTATATTTGCTGAAACGATACTTGCTTTTTTAGAAAGTTTTCTATCTACTTCTACCAAAAATGTTTTTCCCAGTACTGAAAAGATAATTATCAAGCTTGTTAAAAAAGAAAATCTTTCAAGACTAAACATTATTGAAGGTGAACGTTCAAACATTTACACGTTTGAACTGAATAAAAATATCATTAAACAGGGAAGTCAGGAATTATGGGAGGAAATATTAAAATTTATCTCTTTACTTTTTACTAAACATTTCTTTATTAATGATCCTAAAGGTTACCTTAAAACTTTAATTAATAAGGAAGAAGTTCATGAAAGGTGTGCATTGGTATTTGATCATTCTAAATTTTTAACCAATATTATGGGCGAAAAGCCTAAAATATTTTTTGATGAATGGATAGAAAACCATGACTTTAAAAAATACCAAAAAATAAGAAGCTTACCTTTTGATATTAAACTTGATAAAGTGCCAAATTTCAATGAGAATTATAAAAAATCAGGTTCTAATTATTCAAATCATAACGAATTAAAGGTAATCTCAATAATTGACGTTCAATTATGGGACAAAGCTTTATGGAGAGCATTTGGTTTTTTCATTGATAAAAATGAAAAAAAATTAGGGATAATATTGAATTTCGAAAACCATGAGTTCGGAAAACGAATTTTTAAAGATTGGATAAAAGATATTGGACGAAAAGATGAGAACGAGATAATCCGAATGACTATTATTAAAGGTGTTGATCGAAATAACCCAAATTGGTATCGTGTGCATATTACAAACTCAATGGATGAGAAACGATTTACAAAAGAAAAATTTATTATATCCCCTGCACGTTTCAATGAAATGAATGCCAAAACCTCTGAAAACCTTGATAATTTGATTCATTTATATAATCACTATAAAGAATACTTTTTTTGCCCAGCTAGGCTGTTTGAAGATGGCAGGCTAGAGCCATTTGTTGAACAATCAATTCTCAAAAAAGAACTATATATTAAGAATGCTTGGGAGATTGGTCTGAATGATGTAGAAAGATCTGCTATCAAACCAAATGATCAACCTATTATACCAAAAGATGTTGATAATGCTCCAGTAATTGAGGTTCTTAAAAAATTGAACTCAAAGTAATTTTTGAATGAGATGATAAACACGATATTGCAAAACTAACGTTAATTGGACAATTTAAATGAACGTGCTAATGAGTCTAATATGTCATTCAGATTCACTGGAAATATCAACGGAAACTTACAATGATTTTTTAGTAACACGATTGAATATTCATGAAATAATTAACTTTAAAATAGTTAAATCCACAATACCATGACAATCCAAAACGACACCCCAAAAAACTACTTTTTCATGCGAAAAAAGATGTTTAGAATTATCCGAAACCAGC
>JAFIEX010000197.1 GCA_020832365.1 Crocinitomicaceae bacterium | reverse complement strand
TTTTTTCATCTTAAAACTAAACTTTGAATATAAAATTGAATTACATTCGCTCACCTTAAATATGAAATGAATAGAAAATTTTCTACCCTGGTGAAGCTATTACTGGTAGTTGTAGCATCCCTCACTGTTAGTACTACTAACGCAAATAACATTCAAGTTTCTAACGTTGCTATTGTTGGTCAAAACACGACTGACCAATTTTCTTTGGTCAGATTTGACGTGTCATGGAACAATTCATGGCGCACATCTACCCTGGAAAGTAACTGGGACGCCGCATGGATTTTTGTAAAAATCAGAAATCTGAACAGCAATATTTGGCAGCATGCAAGGTTACACAATAGTGGACATATTGCACCTGCTGGTGGAGTAATAGATGTCGGTTTAGTAAACACAAGTGCTGCCTTTGACCCAATCACCAATTACGGAGCAGGTGTTTTCTTGTATAGAGATGCTGTTGGCCATGGTACTGTAAACTATAATCAGGTGCAGTTGCGCTGGAATTATGGAGCTAATGGACTTCAGGACAACGATAGTGTTCAGATTTGTGTGTATGCTATTGAAATGGTTTATGCGCCGCAAGGAGCTTTTTTTGTTGGAGACGCAGAGGCTTCAACACTTAATCGTTTTTTAGAGGCAGGTACACCCAATCCATTTTTGATAACTGCGGAGACTGGTTTACAGGCTGGCACAGCAGCAGGAAATATTGCAGCGGATGGAACCGCTGGTACAGGTACGACATCAGCATTTACTAATGGAGCAGTTCCCAATGAGTTTCCTAAGGGTTTTGCTGCTTTCTACGCGATGAAATATGAAATTTCACAAGGTATTTATAAGGAGTTTCTAAATAAAATAACTAGGACGCAACAAAATAACAGGTTTGTATCCACTGTCATAGGTAACTACATGAGTAATACATCAACACCTAGCAATAGAAATGGTATTAGGTTAGTTGCAGACCCCGGCGGTGCGTCTCCAAGAGAATATGCAAACGATTTGAACAATAATGGTGTTTTCAATGAACCCGATGATGGAGAGTTTATTGCATGTAACTGGATGTCATGGGAAGATGCAAGGGCTTTTGCCGATTGGGCGGGGTTGCGACCTATGAGTGAGCTCGAGTACGAAAAGTTAGCGAGAGGTACACTTTCCCCCGTTTCTGGGGAGTTGGCTTGGGGGAATAATACAGATGTAAATCAGGCTACTACCATAGTGAATTCAGGGCAAAGCACCGAGGTACCAGGGAATACACCTTCTAATTTCAACGGCTTGAATGCCCCTTCTGTAAGTGGACCTATGAGAGCGGGATGTTTTGCCAATGCTGCATCTAATCGGGTACAATCCGGAGGATCTTATTTTGGCGCAATGGAAATGAGTGGTAATGTTGAAGAGTATTATTTAGCTTTGCATAGTGCAAGTGGAAACTGGAATTTTAATGGCGCACGTCATGGTGATGGAGCATTGTCAGCCACTGGATTTGCAGATGAGCCTACTTGGCCTACATCGGCAAATGTATTAAGAGGTGGGGCTTGGAATACAACTGCTGCAGAACAAGTTCGTTTTGCTGTCTCCTCTAGAAGAATTGGAGGAAATACGACTACAAGAGCAACTAACCTCGGTGGAAGATTAGGTAGAACAGCTCCATAAATAAGGATTAAACGGGAAATCTTAAAATCAATATAATATAAGTTATGATTAACAACAAAAAAACAATTCAACGTTCTAAAATTCAATTTTGTTTTTACTTACTATTTTGTGTTTTATTAGTTAGCCCGTTTAATGTTAGTTTCGCAAATAATATTCAAGTAAATAATGTGTCCATAACTGGACAAAACACGACGAGTCAGTTTTCACTTGTGGAATTTGATTTATCCTGGGACAATTCATGGCGCACATCAACATTAGAGAGTAATTGGGACGCTGCATGGGTTTTTGTTAAAATAAGAAATGTCAATAGTAATATTTGGCAACATGCAAAACTGAATAACACGGGACATACTGCACCTGCTGGCGCAGTTATTGACCCAGGGCTTGTAAATGTTAATGCTCCCTTCGATGCTTCTTCGAACTATGCAGCTGGTGTTTTTATTTACAGAGATGCAGATGGGCATGGTTCGGTTAATTACAATGAAGTACAGTTGCGTTGGAATTATGGTGCAAATGGATTACAAGACAATGATAGCGTTCAGGTCTGTGTTTATGCCATTGAAATGGTTTATGCACCAGAAGGATCGTTTTTTGTTGGAGATGCAGAGGCCTCAACTACCAACAGGTTTGTAGAAGCAGGCACGCCCAACCCTTTTGAAATTACATCCGAAAATCAAATAGCTATGTCTGCTTCTAGTGGTTTATGGACTTCTTCAGGTTCTGGAATTACTGCGGTGCCGCTCCCTAATGAGTTTCCAAAAGGATTCCAAGCTTTTTACGCGATGAAATACGAAATATCTCAGGGTATGTATAAGGAATTTCTCAATAAGCTAACGCGCTCTCAGCAGTATACAAACACATCCATTTTTCGATTTAGATCTATAACCGTAAACAACTATATGCATAGTGGTGCTACTCAAACTACACCTGCCAATAGAAATGGTATTCGCTTAATTGATGATCCAGGAGGTGCTAGTCCAAGGGTTTATGCATGCGACTTGAATAATAATGGTGTTTTTGATGAGCCAGATGATGGAGAATTTTTGGCGTGTAACTGGTTGAATTATGGCGATGTAGTAGCTTTTGCTGATTGGACGGGTTTAAGACCAATGACAGAATTAGAATACGAAAAGCTTTCTAGAGGAACTTTGTCTCCTGTATCAGGAGAGTTAGCCTGGGGTAATAATACAGATGTTAATCAGGCTAGCACCATTGTGAATGCTCGTCAGTTTAATGAATTGCCAGGAAACACACCGTCTAATTTTTGTGGACTAAATCAAGCTTCTGTTAATGGCCCTATGAGGGTAGGAACATTTGCAGTAGGCGCGTTGAATAGGGTAGATGCAGGGGGTGGTTATTTTGGTGCTATGGAACTCAGTGGAAACGTTGCTGAATTTTACATCAGTGTAAATAGAGCAACTACGTCAGTAGCAATAAACAACACCCTGTTTCAGGGACAAATACATGGTGATGGAGAGTTGGCAGTTAATGGCGATCAAAATCAAGGATGGCCCACTTCAAGTTTTAGTATTAGGGGAGGAGACTGGAGTATAACGGATGTAACTGAATTTGCTATTTCGGCTAGAAACCTTATTGCACAATATACGTCAGTAGCAGCAAGGAATAATAGTTATGGTGGTCGCTTAGGTAGAACAGCCCCTTAATCTCTTTTTTTTAATGAAAAAGATAAAATCATTTTGTAAAAAACGCATTGGTACTTTGGTTATGGTTTTACTGACCAACTTTGCCATGGGACAAAATGATTTTATCTTTTCGGGAGGGGCGTCTAACAGCCAAATAAGTAGCTGCTATCAGCAAGTTTTATTAGTGCATAATAATCAATTTATTTTTACAGGTGGTCCTAATAACGGCGACGATAAAGGCTGTTATGTTCAAACAAACTTTGGTGCAAACAATACCTTTATTTATCTTGGTGGTTCTTCCAAAGGGGACGATGTAGCTTGCTATATTCCCAGTATTTTGCCTGCTACAAATAATTCTTTCATACATTTTGGAGGAGCAACTAGCGCTAAGGGTCTTGATTGTTATGAGCAACAGCTAATCTTCAACAACCAATTTATCTTTCAAGGGGGTGCTAATAAAGGTGATGATGTAAGTTGTTATACTCAGCCTGTTCCTTCAAATATTAATAACGCTTTTATCTTTCAGGGTGGCATCAGTAATGGTGATGATTTGTCTTGTTATACTCAAACCACAGCGATGTTTAATAACGCCTTTATTTTTAGTGGTGGAATTGAAAAGGGTGACGATGTGGATTGTTTCATTCAGTCTAACACAATTACCACCAATGGATTCATATTTGGCGGTGGTGTAGGTAAAGGAGATGTTGTTTCTTGCTCTAATGACCCGATTCCAGAGAATAATGTTTTTGTGTTTTATGGCGGTGCAGGTAATGGTGATGATGTTTTATGTTATCAGCAAAGTGTTCAAACGAATAACCCTTTTATTTTCGCTGGAGGAAATAACGATGGCTTTGATAATGCTTGTTATACACAATCTTTTTTAATCGCTAATAACTTGGTTCTTTTTACAGGAGGTTCAGGTAAAGGTGATGATATCTCTTGCTATGAGCAAACCAATCTTGTTGGAAATAATCCATTTATCTTTGCTGGTGGCAGCAATAAAGGAGATGATGTTGCTTGTTATGAACAGTCAGATTTTATTTTTAATAATATGTTGATTTTCCGAGGAGGAATTGGCAATGGAGATGACGTTGTTTGTTATGCTCAGGATCCACTTTCTGCAACAAATAACAGCTTTATTCATTTAGGAGGGAGCCATAAAGGGGATGATGTGGCCTGCTACCTCCAGATCAATCCTGTAGTAAACAACAATTTTATTTTTGACGGAGGAATAGGCGATGGATTTGATTTGGACTGCTATTTACAAACAAGCAGTATAGTTAGTAATGATTTTATTTTTGCAGGAGGAAACAATCAAGGAGCGAATTTATTTTGTACTGAAAATGAAATACCACTTCCTGTAGATTTAGTGGAACTTTATACCATTTGTGAAAATGGATTAACAACTATCAATTGGGTTACGGCTAGTGAGCAAAATAGTTGGTTTTTTGATATTTTGCGCTCTACTGATGGAACTAATTTTGAGTCAGCTGATAATGTTACGGCAGCTGGAAATACGAATCATTATACTTATTATTCTTGGACAGACCCTAACCGCGTGAAAGGTATAACTTATTATCGCTTAATGCAATATGATTTTGATGGCGCTGTTTATGTTTATCCAATCTTCTCTTCCAATTGTTATGAAAATATTAATGATGTTAGCATTTATCCAAACCCAACCAATGATGCTTCTACTGTATCTATTAGCACCAACCAACACCAAGCTGGAAGATTCGTTTTAACTGAATCAACTGGTAAGATTATTCAAGAGGCTAATTTACAGTTGAAAGAAGGAATGAATTATCAGTTTTTAGATGCGCGACAAATGCAAGATGGCGTTTATTATATTACGATTTATTTCCAACACGAGGTGATTACGCGAAAGTGGATTGTCGTAAAATAATTGAGTAACTTTCGCAGCAAAATTATCTCACTTTTTATATTGCTTCATTTTTGTATTTTTGTATAAAATTTGACCATGGTGGAAGTCGGAATTATTATGGGGTCACAATCGGATATGCCTGTTATGCAGGATGCTGCTGTTGTGCTGAAAGAATTGGGTATTGCCTTTGAGATGGATATCGTTTCTGCGCATCGTACACCTGAAAAAATGTTTGATTATGCTAAAAATGCCCATAAAAGAGGGATAAAAGTAATTATTGCAGGAGCAGGAGGTGCAGCGCATCTTCCCGGAATGACCGCTTCTTTGACGCCTCTTCCCGTGATAGGCGTCCCTGTTAAATCTAGTAATTCTATTGATGGATGGGATTCTATTTTATCTATTTTACAAATGCCTGGAGGAATTCCAGTTGCAACAGTGGCTTTAAATGGTGC
>JAFIEX010000196.1 GCA_020832365.1 Crocinitomicaceae bacterium | reverse complement strand
TGGTGGTGTCCTATAAAGCACCATTGATTATGACAGACGGCGGTGCATCCGGTAAAACAATTACCAGAGAAGATATTTCAAGAATGCCAGCGAGAGATGATGTTAGGGTAATGTCATCTGTTTCAGGCAAAAGTTCAGAAATTACCTCGGTTTCAACAGGTGAAACGCCTGCAAGTACTGGTGATAAAGTGCACTATAAATCTGGAGGTTTAGAAAATGCAAAAGCGGGCGTATTAACAGCAGGAGAAATTAATGATTTCAGTAAATGGGAAATGTGGAAAGATCTAACAACCGCAGAGTTGAAGGCACACCATAAAAATTGGCAAATGGCCGTGAGTGCAAGATATACTGTTCAAGTACTCAATGAAATTGGCGGTGCTGTAGTTAATGCACGTGTAGTGCTCAGAGATGAAGATGATGCGGAATTATTTGTTGCCAAAACGGATAATACAGGAAAAGCAGAATTATGGGGTAATCTAACCCCTTCAATAACATCAAAAAAGCCAGCTAGCATTGCGATTTACTATGAAGATGAGTATCATCTCATAAAGCGACCAACTCCATTCGAACAAGGTATCAATTCGGTTAAGCTAGACGTTGCATGCAATGAACCAAATAGAGTAGAGATCGCTTTTGTGGTAGATGCTACAGGATCAATGGGAGATGAAATTAACTTTTTAAAAGCAGAATTGAATGATGTGATTTATCAAGTTAAAAATAATCATCCGACGCTTGATTTAAGGTATGCTAATGTATTTTACAGAGACCATGGAGATAATTATCTGACAAAATCTATGCCTTTTACTAACTCTTTAAGTCAAACAGTAGCCTATATCTCAGAGCAGCGCGCAGCTGGTGGAGGAGATTATGAAGAAGCTGTGGAAATAGCTTTGGATTCTGCAATTCATCATTTGAATTGGACTGCTGATGCCCGCACACGTATTTTGTTTCTGGTATTGGATGCGCCACCGCATAATAATCCGCAAATTCAGCAATCTTTAGAAAAATCAATGCGATCAGCAGCTGAAAAGGGAGTTAGAATTGTTCCGCTAGTTGCAAGTGGAATCAATAAAAGTGGCGAATATTTAATGCGAACTTTAGCTTTAGCTACAAATGGTACTTATGCTTTTTTAACCAATCACAGTGGAGTAGGAAATGACCATATTGAGCCAAGCACGGATAGCTACAAAGTAGAACTTTTGAATGATTTGATGGTCCGCATTATGAATAATTTTATCTACTTACCAGCTTGTGAGGATGCACAACAAAATGAAGAAGAAACATCGGAATTGAAATCGCCAGATACAGATAAGCTAACTTGGAAAGTGTGGCCTAATCCAACGGATGGAATAGTAAACATTCTGGTAGAGGAGGAGGTGGAAGAACTTTACTTGATGGATTTATCAGGTAAGATATTGCAGCGCATTAACAAAATCAAACCAAATAGAGTAATGCAATTGGACTTGAGTAATTATGCAGCTGGAATCTACTTGATTAGCAAGCCTAATGGGCAGCAATGGATTTCGAAAAAAGTAGTTTTAGTGAAATAAACTTATTCCAGCATGAAAAACTACTTCTTGGTAACAAAAGGTATGATCTAGTGCTAATAAGTAATCATTTCTACCGCTGTGCTATCTGCATAAAGCGTAACACGAAATAGTTTGTCATGCTCATGGTGACCAAGTTCAGGTATGGGAGAAAGTCCTTTTAACCTTTCTATCATTGGAATAAGATTATCACCATGCCCACAAATAAGAAAGTTCTTCGATTTGGTTTGTGCAATTTCATCAATCATTTCATACCAATCATACCATTCATAAATGCGAATTTCTTGATTACTTTTTCGTGCTATTGGTAAAACCGTTTGAATGTTCCTATCGTATTTCGTGGAATAAACACCGTCAAATGAGTAATTCTTCAATAACGCATTAAGAATTTCAATACGATTTTTTCCTTCTTGTGTCAAGGGCGGATTTTCTGTAGTGTCACTTAAATCCTTTTCTGCGTGCCGAACAAAGTAAATAATGGTAGGGTCATAGGAACACCCAAAATTTAAAATGATGAATAAAAATAAAACGCATAAAATTCTTGTAATTCTAACCATCCTTGCTAGGCTTTTAACAAATTTAATAAAACAATTCAATTTTTCTAGATCACTTAAGCTTCATTAGTTTAAAAAATGATTAAGTCTGAAAAAATGATGGTGGTCTTTCAAATTTTTAAACAAGAAAAAATATTTTACTGTTCTCATTTCACTTATGAATCCAACGGGAACTAAATAAAAAAAAGGCATAGAATGTTAATTCTACGCCCTTTTTTGTTTTTAGTTGTGACCTCGTCAGTATTCAGACCTACATATCGTAACTACTTAATTTACAGGTAGTTATAGTCATATACAGGTACATCAATAAATAAAGTGCATCGAAAAGTACATCGAATTGCCAAAAAGATTTATATTTGTCAAAAAAAACAGGCAAATATGGAAACTAGATTTATTTACAAAAAAACGAAAGAAACGATTTTTTTTAACATTCAGTTACAAAAACGTATATATAAGTCAACAGGCATTAAGTTACAGCCTAAAGAGTGGGCAAAAGGATTTCCAAAAAAGATAAATTCAACAGCCGAAATACGCACACAGCTTACAACGTGGAAAAACGAAATAGACCAATATATTAAGGACTTCATTTTAACGGCAAATAGACAGCCAACAGCAAACGAAATGACTACATATATAGATTATCTAATCAAAGGCAAAAAGCAAGCTAATAACGAAACTATACAGCAATTAATTGAACTATTCAAGGACGAGCAAAAAGATGAGCTACATAGTAACACTATACGATACAAAAACATACACCTTGACCACTTCGCCAAAGCTATTAAAGCAAGTAAATTAACCACCACAGATTTAACCGATGAGGTTATAAGCTTATACCGTTCAAACCTCATCAAAGAGGGCAAGCGAAATGAACGCCAAAACACCACAACGAACAACTACGTAAAGACAGTCAAGTCCTTTTTGAATTGGTTATATAAGCGCAAATACACAACCGTTAATTTTGCAGACCAACTAGAAAGGCTCAAAGAGGTAAAAAAGGACGTTATAGCCCTTACCGACAGCGAAATAGAAATATTGGAAAGGGCAAGCCTTCAACCTCATCTACAAAGGCAAATAGATTTATTCCTTATCGGTTGTTGTACAGCCCTATCAATAAGCGATTTAAAGCGTATAAGCAGCGAAATGATACAAGGCGAATTTTTGATAATACGAAGACAAAAGACAGGCACACCCCTACATATTCCACTTATTCCCGAAGCTATTAAGTTGCTTAAGAAATACGACTACAATTTAGGCACAATTGCAATTGCAGACAATAAGGGCAACGAAAATTTGAAAGCAGCATTTAAGCAATTAGGGCTTAACAGAAATGTAAATAAAACGACACAAATAGGCAAAAGCATAACCGATGAGGTAACACCACTATACAGCGTTATATCGTGGCACAAAGCCCGCAAAACAGCGATAACAACAGCAATAAAGAAAGGCATTCCTTTACAGTTAGTTATGCAGCTTAGTGGACATTCCAAGTACGAAACGATGAAAAAGTACATAGACCTAGCAACCAACGAATTAGCCAACGAAATGAACGCTAAAATGAGCAAAAACAACCATTTGCAAGCAGTAAAAAAAGCCGTATAATTAATTAGTTTTTTGTCGTTCCAACTTTGTAAGCAACCTATCCACCTCACTCGATGGAATAAGGGGCGTTTGCCCCTCATATACCACCGCCAAAGTACCACGTTTATATCTACCTTTGAGAGCAAGAACAGAAAGCCCCGTTATAAATGAAACTTCTTTTAATGAATAGTATTTTTTTTGTAAATTACTGTTAATCAATTCGTTATGCATATTGTTCACTAAAACAGCAAGCTCATTTTTTGCTTGTTGCATTAGTTCAGAGACTAATTTATTAACTAATATATTTATGTTTTCATTCACTTTTATTATACGTATTCTATTTTCAATTTGCTACAATCCAAAAAGACTTTTTTATTATTTAGAATCATTCTAAATTACAACGAGTTTTCAACACGTTTTTTTTATAATTAGCTCTTTTTCAGTAACTTACAAATGTTATGCTTGCATAGTATATTTTTACTATTGCTTTTTTCCCCTCATAACTATTAATTGCCATAATTCGCTCATATTTATAAGTGAATTTTAATAAAAAAAAGAAATGATGTACAAACGAAACAAAAAGTGCACGAGCTATTGTTATACACTTACTTCAACTATAATTAATTGTAATAATTGACTACAAACAAGCCATATAGCTATGATTATACAGCGTTTGACCTATTGTTATCAAAAGCAAATAAAATAGGCTCAAAACGCTTGTATTTTCACACTGTAACGTATAAAAATTATTATCAAAATCAGCATCAATTTATATATTCTCATTTTCAAAATTATTTATCCAAACTAGATTTTAGTTATATAGCAACTATCGAATTTTCTCAAAATGTAGGGGGATGGCATTTACATATTTTGACAAATAAAAAAGCCCTCCCAGTCAAAAAAGAATATAATATATACACTTCAAAATCAACTAATTACAAAAACAAAAGAGTAATAAAGTATATAACTAAAAAGACTAATTATATAAAAACGTACTACTATAATTGCACTCATAGTAAAGAGTATAATCGTTTATTCTCACAAAAAGACTACTACATAACAGAAAAAAATATATTAACAAAAAACAAGCAAAATGAAAAAAGAAAAAGTAACACCACAAAACCAACCAAAACCAAAACCAATAAACGAAATGAACAAAAAAGAGTTTTTGGATTATGTTCTGAGCAAATAATAAAAATTATGAGTTGCACAACAATTACAATCAGAACAAAAAAAGCAAAAGCTCCAACGTGAACAACAATCAAATAATACCCTAATATATATACTTATTCACTAATAATTTAGGCGAAAATGGGAAAGACAATATTTGAAAACATAGAACAAATAAAAATTAAAGATTACAAACACAAGCTCAAAGACCAACAAAAAACAACGGTAAAGGCAACTATTCAGCTAAAAACAGGAAAAAGTCAAATAATTGAGTTTAGAGCAAAAGAAAGCAACCTAATTAAGGGGGCTAAAGTTTGGTTTTTTGTTTGTCCAATTAAAGGGCTTTATTGTCGCAAATTATTCTTAACAGATGAATACGGCTTTATAGGGCGCAAATCCTTCAAAAATGTACTCTATTTAAAGCAAACATACAGCAGTCAGATAAGGGAAAGATACGCCCCATTATGGGAGTGGAACGTAAATAAGTACAGCGACCGAATAAATAAGCCATATTTCAAAACTCATTACAAGGGAAAAGAAACTAAGCGGTACAAATACCTAAAAGAAAAAGACAAAGAAGCAAAAGAAAAGGAGCAAAAGGCGTTGCAATTATTGCACTTTATTTTAATTAAAAAGTAGGTGCATCAAAAAGTGCATCTTTTTTGTTAAAAAGTGCATCAAAAAGTGCATTAAAAAACGTACACACTTATTAGGGGTTATTCACTCAAAGCCTTGTAAACAGTAACATTTAGGCATAAAAAAACCCCATAACTAA
>JAFIEX010000195.1 GCA_020832365.1 Crocinitomicaceae bacterium | reverse complement strand
AACCAATTTCACTATATTCGTTCAAAATAAGAAAACATGATTTTAAGAGCATTAGTGATAGACGATGAAGAACTGGCGAGAAAAAACTTGATCATGATGTTGGAGACATATTGTCCGGAAATTGATGTTATTGGAGAAGCTGAAAATCGTGAAGACGCAAAAGTACTCATTGAATCTACCAACCCTGACGTGATATTTTTGGATATTCGCATGCCAAGTGGAGCAGAAGGGTTTCAGCTTTTAGAAGAGGTTAATCAACGGAATTTTTTGGTTGTCTTTGTAACTGCTTTTAAAGATTATGCAATCAAGGCTTTTCAGGCCAATGCAGCGCATTACATATTAAAGCCAATAGACGAAGAGGAACTACGAGTTGCTGTAGATAAACTATTGGCAACCAAAGAAACTTTTGCTCAAAATCCAGGCAACTACGACACCTATTTCACTACTTTGCAAAATTTAGCAGATCGATTGTTAAAAAACAAAGAAAGTTCTCGAATCGCCATAAGTCATACAAAGGGAGTTAAAATTATTGAAGAAAGTGACATCAGTTATTTAGAAGCAAGTGGAAATTGCACCATGCTTTATTTTCGCGACGAAACAAGATATCTCGACACTAGAACGCTAAAGGTTTATGAGCAAATATTGAATGACTCGAAATTTTATAGAATTCATAAATCTTACATTGTTAACATGAGTGAAATAAAAGAATACCTAAGTGAAGACGGGCATATTTTAGTGTTGAAATCTGGTGTTCAATTACCTGTTGCGCGCAACAGAGTAAGTCACTTTTTGAAAACGATTAAAGGAAATTAATCATGTCTTTGCGGTTGCTTATTTTTTGCTTGGCAATTAATGCGTTGGTTTTTTCACAGCGTTACTCTTTTATTACGTTTGGAACAGGAGAAGGGCTGCCTCAATCACAAGTAACCGCCATTCAGCAAGACATGAAGGGTTATTTATGGGTAGGCACATTCAATGGCTTAGCGAAATTTAATGGCACCAAATTCGATAATTTCACTACCGCAGAAGGGCTTTTGTCCAACAGAACCACAGGATTGTTTTTTGTTGGGGATACACTATTTGTAGGACACGATTCAGGTGTTTCTTTTCGCTGCAAAAGGAATACCTTTTGCACTTATTTATTTGAAGAAAACATCGACCCGGCCAATGTGACGGGCGTGCTTCGCTACCAAAACAACACCATAATATCCACTAATGGAAGTGGTTTGTTGAAATTAAAAGGGGATCGATTAAGCGCTATAGACGGTGCACCAAGTCGTATTCGTGGGATGGTAGAAGTAGATGGAGAATTGTGGCTGGCAACAAGAGAAGGGATTATTGGCTATGATGGCACTTTTAACAATAAAACTTGTTTTCCAGACGCCTCTTATTCCTCCATTTCTTTCAAAGATGACGAAATTTTCACTACTACATTTAGTGGTGTTTTATACCGCTACAAACCAAAGCATAATAAGCTCGAAGAGGTTTTTGCAGATGATAATTATCTTTTGCGTAATGTAAAACTGACTTCCGATGACGCTATATGGCTTTCATCAGATTTTGGAGCGTTAAAACTCAGTGGTAAGGATGTACTCTACTTAAATGAAAAAGCAGGACTTCCCTTGAATGATGTTACGACTGTTTTTGAGGATAAAGAAGGAAACATTTGGTTGGGAACAAGTGGGAAAGGACTAATTAAGTTTGCTGGAGAACTGTTTGTTTATTTCAATAAAAAAAGCGGATTGCCAAGTGATTTACCTATTGCCATTGTAAAGGGTCCAGATGATTTATTCTGGGTCTCTTTTTATGATAAGGGTGTTTATGCTTTGAACCCAAAGACCAATGAAGTTTTGGCAAATCGACCACCCATAGAAGGAGTTACATGGACCGCTGTTACCTGGAAAAATGCTGTTTATTTTGGTAGTACACTTGGATTGTGGGCAGTTGAAAACGGAAATTGGAAAGTTTGGACAACTGAGAATGGTTTAACATCCAATAAAATTACAGCATTAAAGCCGCAAGGCGAAAACCTTTTAGTAGGAACTTCAAATGGTTTGGTGCTTCTAGATGAAAGCGGTAAAATTACACCTGTTCACCTTGGGGCAAATTATACCCCAATTAATCCCCGCTCATTTTTGAACACAACAGATGGTGTTTTAATAGCCGCGCAAAATGGTCTGTTTCGTTTGAAAAATAATCAAATTGAACTTTTACATCAATTTTCTGGTGGACTCAATGCTCTGGGTCAAGACCAATCAGGTCAATTATGGATTGGTTCAGAAAATGGACTTTTTATAAAAAATAACGATGGCGAGATCATGTTGATGCCAGAACACAATTTTGGCGGAAGTGCCTTCATTAATTTTATACAAAACATCAATGGGGACTTATTCGTTGGCACTAATTTAGGACTGTACCTCTATCAGCACCTTGAGCAGCCGCTATATTTTGGTTTGGGCTCAGGATTACTCGATTTAGAAACCAATTTGAATGCCGTTTTTCAAGAAAACAACTATATTTGGTTTGGCACAGCTGCAGGGCTAATGCGAATGAATTTAAATCAATTAGCTGAGTCAAAGGTTGAACAATTAAATCCTGATTTACATGTGCGGAGTATTTCGGCTAATTTCGAAGCACTGTTTTTAGATGATTATTTCCATTGGTTATACAGTAAACAAAGTCAGCCAATAACTTTTTCGCACAAAAAGAATAACCTTTCTTTTGAAATGGATGGAATATATCTCAAAGATCCACAAAATATATTTTTTTCGCATTTTTTAGAAGGTTTTTCGGATACTTGGTCGCCACCCACAAAAAATAATTTCATCAACTTCACCAACCTAAGCCCTGGGAAGTATCAATTAAAAGTGAAGTTGTTTTTAGGCTTACAAGCAACAGAAACTTTGTTAACAATAGATTTTATTATTGCCCCACCATTTTATCAAACTTGGTGGTTCTATTTACTGTTAGGTGTTTTTGTCATCTCAGCAATTCTGTATATCGATCACCTTCGAGCCCAAGCTTTAAAAAGGCAGAATTATCGGAAGAACTTAGAAATTCGAAATAAACTTAATCAACTGGAGCAACAATCGCTAAACGCGAATATGAATAGGCACTTTATTTTCAATTCACTTAATGCTATACAATATTACATTAATAGTTCGGACAATAGAAGTGCCAATCGGTTTTTAACACAGTTTGCTAAGTTAATTCGCAAAAATTTAGATGCTTCCAACGATGCTTCAGGTATGGTTAGACTTAGCGATGAGTTGGAAAGATTAGAGTTATATTTACAACTAGAATCTATGCGCTTTAAAGCGAAATTTCAATATGAAATTAATATAGATCCTAAAGTAGAGATTGATATGCTGAAAGTTCCTGCCATGTTTTTACAGCCATTTGTCGAAAATAGCATTATACATGGTGTGCTTCCGCTAAAAGAACGAAAAGGAGTTGTAAAAATTGATGTTTCTGACCATTTAGACCATATCGGGATTTCAATTTTTGACAATGGCATTGGTTATGATAGCAGTTTGTATGATAAAAAGTCAAAAGATTTTGGCGACCATAAATCGCTAGGCGTTGAGATTACAAGAGGAAGAATTGAGCTTTTGCAACGGATTTCGGCAAAGTCGATATCTATGACGGGTCCCCTCCAAATCAATGAAAAGGACAGTTCAGTAAAAGGAACGGAAGTAAAATTTAAAATCTTGAAGCAGTATTTGGTAGATTGAAAAAATCATTGTAATTTTATGTCAAATTCATTTTTTATGAAAAGTTTATTCGCAGTTTTATTTCTTTTTCTACTGGCTTTTTCAAGTTGTCAGAAAGAAGAAGTTGCGCCAAAATCTCAAGAGGATACTGTAGAAGGTACATGTTCTGATTGTGGTTGTTGCGCAAATGATACAAAGATGGACACGAAAAATGGTGTTGTAATTGAGGGTGTAGATGGCGTAGTTGTTATTGATGGTAGAAGAATAACCGATCCAAACAATGATGAAGACGAGGAAAGAGCGAAAAAAACGCAAAGATAGTTGATATAATATTAATAAAATTTTGAGGGGCGCGGCCCCTTTTTTTGTATGAAAGAATTATATTTTGCATCACAAAATCAAAATAAACTGAGAGAAATTCAAGCAATGATGCCTGATCATTTGGAACTAAAAGGCCTTCAGGCGCTTAATTATTTTGAACCGCTGCAAGAAGATCATCATACCCTTCAAGAAAACGCTTCACAAAAAGCGATTACCATCTACGAAAAATTCAACGTTTCTGTTTTTGCAGATGATACAGGATTGGAAGTTGCCGCGCTAAATGGTGAGCCAGGTGTCAAAAGCGCGCGATATGCAGGCGAGAACAGGTCAAATGAGGCAAACATTGACTTGTTGCTGAAAAACTTGGAAGGGTCAACTGATAGAAGCGCAAGATTCAGAACCGTTATTGCGCTTATTTTAAAAGGAAAAAAACACCAATTTGAAGGAATTGTTGAAGGTGATATCATCAGTGAAAAAAGAGGAAGTGATGGCTTTGGTTACGACCCAATTTTTATTCCAAAAGGCTACAACCAAACCTTTGCAGAAATGTCCCTAGAACAAAAAAACAAAATCAGTCATCGTAAAAGAGCCCTGCAGACAATGATAGATTTTTTAAAAACGAACAACCTTTAGACGACACGTTATAGAATTATTTCTGAGTGAAAATGTCGCTTTTGACTAAAAGAAGTCGGGAATAATAGCCATATTTGCAAGGAAAAAAGAAAAAAGACCATGACTAAAATCACAACTTTAGGAGAGTTTATCATTGAAAGACAACAAGATTTTCCTTATGCCACGGGCGAATTAACAAGTATTTTAAATGATATCGCAATAGCTTCTAAGATTGTTAACCGAGATGTAAATCGAGCGGGATTGGTGGATATTCTCGGTGCGCAAGGCAGCGAAAACGTGCAAGGCGAACAACAACAAAAACTCGATGTTATGGCCGATGAAGCGTTCATTCGTGCTTTCAAAAGTGGTGGTGAGGTTTGCGGTATTGCATCCGAAGAACATGATGATTTTGTGGCTTTTGATTCTGAAAGGTCTAAAAATGGAAAGTATGTCGTGCTGTTTGACCCGCTCGATGGGTCTTCTAATATTGATGTCAATGTTTCAATAGGAACGATCTTCTCTATTTACCGAAGAAAATCACCTGTGGGAACTTTAGCAACTATGGAGGATATGCTGCAAAAAGGTAGAGACCAAGTTGCTGCTGGCTATGTCATTTTTGGTTCATCAACCATGTTGGTATATTCTACAGGAAAAGGAGTGAACGGATTTACTTTAGACCCGTCTATTGGAGAGTTTTGTTTATCCCACCCAAACATAAAAACACCAGAATTGGGTCGCCTATATTCCATTAATGAAGGTAATTTAAACCGATGTGATACTGGGTTAAAAGATTATGTTGAGTTCTGTCGCGAAGACGATGCAGCAACTGGCCGACCATATTCAGGAAGATACATTGGCTCCTTAGTTGCTGATTTTCATAGAAATTTATTAAAAGGTGGAATCTACGTTTACCCAACTACTGATAACCATCCCGAAGGAAGACTGAGATTGCTCTATGAGTGTAATCCATTGGCTTTTATAGTAGAACAGGCGGGAGGACTGGCTTCAGATGGAAAACA
>JAFIEX010000194.1 GCA_020832365.1 Crocinitomicaceae bacterium | reverse complement strand
AATGGTACAATGAACTAGTAGCTAGAGCAGATTTAGCGGAACATTCTGATGTACGAGGATGCATGGTAATTAAGCCTTACGGTTATGCAATTTGGGAAAAGATGAAAGAAATTTTGGACAAAAAATTCAAAGAAACCGGTCATTCCAATGCCTATTTCCCACTTTTTATTCCAAAATCTTATTTGAGTAAAGAGGCCAAGCATGTTGAAGGGTTTGCCAAAGAGTGTGCTGTTGTAACTCACTACAGATTAAAAAGTGATGAGAATGGGGGGGGGTGATTGTTGATCCAGATGCAAAATTAGAGGAAGAACTTATCGTTCGGCCTACTTCAGAGACTATTATATGGAATTCATATAAAAATTGGATACAATCGTATAGGGATTTACCTATATTGATTAATCAGTGGGCGAATGTTGTGCGTTGGGAAATGCGAACGCGACTTTTTTTACGCACAGCAGAGTTTTTGTGGCAAGAAGGTCATACTGCTCATGCAACGAGGCAAGAGGCAATTGCAGAAGCAGAGCAAATGCTTCATGTTTATGCAGATTTTGCCGAGAAATACATGGCGATGCCAGTTATAAGAGGAGTGAAATCCCCATCCGAAAGATTTGCTGGTGCAGAAGAAACCTACTGTATAGAAGCTTTGATGCAGGATGGTAAAGCTCTGCAGGCTGGTACTTCACATTTTTTGGGGCAAAATTTTGCCAAGGCTTTTGATGTGAAGTTTTCTGATAAAGAAGGTAAATTAAATTATGTTTGGGCAACTTCTTGGGGAGTTTCGACAAGGTTAATAGGGGCGTTAATTATGACGCACTCAGATGATGAAGGTCTTGTATTACCGCCAGAACTAGCCCCGATTCAAGTGGTGATTGTTCCAATTTATAAAAATGAAGAGCAACTTGCTGCAATTTCAGCTAAAGTACAAACACTGTTGACTGATTTAAAGAATAAAGGAATCACAGCTAAATACGATGATGATGATAATAAACGACCAGGTTGGAAATTTGCAGAATATGAAGCAAAAGGCGTTCCAGTAAGAATTGCCATCGGCCCACGAGATTTGGAAGCCAATAAAGCTGAAGTAGCTAGGAGGGATAATAAAACGAAAGAAGTATTGAATTGGGATGATTTATCCAAAACCCTACCAACTTTATTGGATGATATTCAGCAGAATCTTTATGATCGTGCTTTACAGTATAGAAGTGAGCACATTACCGAGGTTAATGATTTTCATAGCTTTAAAGATGTGTTAGATAATAAAGGTGGGTTTGTATGTGCTCATTGGGATGGAACTGAAGAAACAGAAGAGAAAATTAAAGAGTTAACAAAAGCCACCATTCGCTGTATTCCGCTAGGGCAAGTGTTTGAGGAGGGCAAATGTGTTTACTCTGGAAAACCTTCACAAGGAAGAGTGCTTTTTGCAAGGGCTTATTAAAACGTGCTGTTCAACAAGCGTTTGACTAGTTTGCATCTTTTCAAAAAGTAACTCGATTTGTTCTCCTGAATTTGGATAAATAAAATAGGCTATCTATGTTTTCTCCACTTTTTAAAGATTAGGGTTGATTTATCGGCTTTGAAAAAGTCTTGTTAATATATTTAGTTAATAGTTAATTCAGGCTAAAACATAATTTTTTCTTTTGAAAGTAATCGTTCATTAAAGTAATGTAACAATCCCCCCCCCTGTATCATAAAAAAACTTGCCTAACTCTTTAACGTAAATAACGAAAAATATCTAATGGATTTCGAATTATTGTTCGTATATTTACGAACATCTATGGAGATCATTAATAAGAAAAAAGAGATAACGGAGAATCAAAAGCAGATTGCAGTTTTTGCAAAAGCTTTAGGTCACCCAGTTCGTGTGGCAATTTTAGAGTTGCTGAATAGCGAAGCGTGTTGTTTTCATGGAGATATGGCCAATGAGTTGCCAATTGCAAAATCTACCCTTTCTCAACATTTGAATGAGCTCAAAAAAGCGGGATTGATTCAGGGAGATATTACACCACCATCCGTTAAATATTGTATCAATCGCGATAATTACGCATTGGCAAAAGCCTTGTTCCATAAATTATTAAGTTAAAAACTGATGAAAATCATAAGGATAGAAATGAAATAGAAATAATTGATTCGTAATTTTACGAACATTAAAAAGTAAGTATATGAAAAATGTAAAAGTATTAGGTCCTGGTTGTCCAAAATGTAAAACGACCTTTAGCAACGCGGAGGAAGCGGTAAAGCAACTCGGCATAGAGGTGGAGTTAGAAAAAATAGAGGATATTGTAGAGATGATGAAGTACAATGTTTTGACAACTCCTGTTTTGATGGTTGATGGTGAAATTAAAATCAAAGGAAGAGTTGCGACGGTGAATGAGATTAAAGAACTTTTAAATTAAAAAAATGGAAGTAAAAGAAATTTGTCCAACAACAGCGAAAGGTTGGTTAGCCGAAGGCGCCATAATGGTTGATGTACGCGAAAAAGATGAGGTGGAAGAATTGGCTTATGATGTAAAAGATTTGCTGCATATTCCACTTAGTGCTTTAGAAGAGCGATTTAATGAAATTCCGAAAGACAAAAATATCATTATGGCTTGTCGCAGTGGCGCAAGAAGTATGCGCGCAACAGGATTTTTAATGAATCATGGATATGAAAATGTTTCAAACATGCAATCGGGTATTCTTGGGTGGTCTGAAAAAGGTTTTCCCGTAATTGGTGAAACACCGCAAACGAGATCTAAAAGTTGTTGTGGCTAGATTATGTTTGATTGGCTTGAAAATATATCCGATTGGTTGGTTTATGGTGTTTTTGGCTTAGAAGAGGCTTCTAAATTAGGGCTATCATTAAGTTTCTTTATTTATGATACCATAAAAATCCTTATTCTTTTATTCGTCATTGTCATTATCATGGGGATTGTAAATGAATATTTTCCCATTGAAAAACTTCGGAATTACTTGGCAAGAAAGAAAATGTATGGATTAGAATACTTTTCTGCTGCGATTTTTGGCTCTATTACGCCCTTTTGTTCGTGTTCTTCTGTACCATTATTTATCGGCTTTGTTCAAGGCGGGATCCCTCTCGGTGTAACCTTAGCATTTTTGATTACCTCACCTTTAGTCAATACAGTAGCTGTGGCATTATTTATAAGTATGTTTGGAATGAAAGCAACCATTATCTATGCTGTTTCGGGTATTCTATTAGGTACTATAGGGGGTTGGTTTTTAGGTAAATTGAAATTAGAAACCTTGCTAACACCTTGGGTACAAGAAATCATAGAAAAAAGAACAACAATCCAAGATGAATTTGAAGAAGAGAATTTAACATTTGTTCAACGTCTTCCATCCATTTTTAGAGGTGCGTGGGAGATTGTTCGAGGAGTGCTTTTATATATCATTATAGGTATTGGAATAGGCGCTGCCATGTACGGTTATGTTCCTGAAGATTTCTTTGAAAAATATTTGGGAGGTGGAGAATGGTGGACGGTGCCATTGGCTGTTGGTGCAGCTGTACCTATGTATGCAAATGCCGCTGCAATCGTTCCAATAGTAGGTGTTTTTGTTGCAAAAGGAGTGCCGCTAGGAACAGCGATTGCGTTTATGATGGGTACAATTGGTTTATCTATTCCTGCGGGTACCTTACTGAAAAAAGTGATGACGTGGAAGTTGATAGCCATATATTTTGGTGTGGTAACGGTTTTTATTATCCTATCGGGATATGTGTTTAATATTTTACTTTAGGTGGTTCAATTTGGAAATGTGCTAATTTGGAAATGTGCTAATTTGGAAATGGTTCAATTTGGAAATGATTCAATTGTTCAATTTGGAAATGGGTTAATTTGGAAAATATAAATAGAAATAAAATGAAAAAAGTAGTTAAAAGTTTAGTGGTTGTTGGGATGATTTTTTCAATTACTGCTTGTTCTGAAAGTGGAGCGGAAGGTGTTGAAACGACTCAAAACTCAGAGGTGGATGTAAATGAAAAAATAGCTTTGTCTGGCGACATTGAAGTGATTCAGTTTCATTCTGAAAATCGTTGTATGACGTGTAATAAAATTGAAGCGAATACGCTAGAAACGTTGAAAAATATTGATGGAATTTCTTTTCGTTTGGTCAATGTGGATGACGATGCTAATGAAGCAGAAAGTGAAAAATTCGAAGCTGCTGGAACTGCTTTGTTTTTACACAATACGAAAACGGGTGACAAAAAGGAGCTAACAGATTTTGCTTTTATGAATGCGCAGGATGCAGATAAGTATGTGGCAAAGTTGAGGGAGGAGATTGTTCAATTTGGAAATTAGGTCAATTATTCAATTTGGAAATGTGCTAATTTGGAAATGGTTCAATTTGGAAATGTGCTAATTTGGAAATGATTCAATTTGGAAATGGCTTTCTTGAAAAAGAATAATTCTTTGGGTTTTTAGTTTTAGGTAAATTTACTTATATTAGTGTATATTAACTTAAAAACTAAATCGATGCAAGGGAATAGAAAAAATGTAATTGTAGAAAAGTCATTGGATTTTGCTTTAGCAATTATTGATTTTTGTGAAATTTTGGAGGAAGAAAGAAAGTACGTTATTGCTCGTCAACTTTTAAAGTCTGGGACATCAGTTGGTGCCAATATACGTGAGGCTCAAAATGCAGAGAGTAAGGCCGATTTTATACATAAGTTAAAGATTTCTGCGAAGGAAGCGGACGAAACTGAGTATTGGTTGTTGCTTTGTCAAAAATCTAAAAATTATCCAAACACTGAAGAGCTTCAGGTTCAATGTAGAGAAATTATTTTATTGCTTTCAAAGATTATTAGCTCATCAAAAAGGAGGGTGTGATTTTTTAATTTGGAAATTGTTCAATTTGGAAAAGGTTTAATTAGGCATGGGGGTGTGGATTTAATGAAGGGGTGAAAATTGTAAAAACATGAGGTATATAATTTTAAGTTTTGTTGGTTTATTGTTGCTTTCGTGTGAGGAGGGAAAGCAGAGGGAGATAGCTTTTGATGTTATAGATACCGATTTTTCGAAAGGAAGACTAAATCACAAACAAAAGATCACGATAAATGATTTAGAAAAATTTCATGGTCATTTATGTGATGGTTTAGTAGTTGGAGCAATAGCAATGCAAGAAGCGATGAAAGGTCTTTATCCAAACGAACCCATTGACAGAACAAATTTGCGTATCGTTAGCAAACCGTCTCCTTGTTTGACAGATGTCGCTATTTATCTTACAGGAGGTCGTTACCAGTATAACACTTTTTACGTCGATACGGCATTTGAAGGACTGTATCTTATTCAGCGAATAGACGATTTAAAAACAGTTTCCGTATCATTAAATGAAGGAGTAAAACCAACAGAAATTGACAGTTTAGGAAATATTGCCATTTTGCAAAACCTTTCTCCCTGTGATATCGATTACCTGAGAAAATTAGAGGATGATTTTACTCAAACGTTGATTGATTCAGAACCAAGTGAACTTTTCACTGTAAAGGAAGTTTCCACATTCGAGTGGCGTCCTAATCCTAAACATGATTATTTAAAGACGGATGTTTTGAATAAAAATTTATCCAATTGTAAATAAATCCAATTACAAACAATTAGTATTCATTTGGTGACAAGATATAGGTAATACAGGATCAGTCTCAAAAGTTGGGGAGAGATTTAATGATTTATGATTTTCTTTGTAA
>JAFIEX010000193.1 GCA_020832365.1 Crocinitomicaceae bacterium | reverse complement strand
TTTTCTTCCTCTGTTTCAAGCAATCTTGCAATGATTTTTTGCATGTTTGGAATGTGTGGATTAAGCTTGGGTTGTTCTAAAATGACTGTTGCATCGAGGTTCCCTAAATAATAGCCTTTATCTTTAACAAGCTTGTAGCTGTCTTTCAATAAAATACAACTATCAATATCCTTATATTTGGGATCTTTATCTGAAAAATGAAATCCTATATCCCTTAAGTTACATGCGCCTAAAATAGCGTCACAAATAGCATGAAGTAATACATCTGCATCGGAATGTCCAAGCGCTCCTATCTCCGAAGGTATGTGAACTCCACCAACTATCAATTTTCTATTCGCAACGAGTTGGTGCACATCCACACCAAAACCAATTCTAATCTGCATAGCAATGATTAATCTGGCATTCTTGAGACAACCTGTGTGGTATTACCAAGATGAAAGCGCAGCGTGAAACGAATGGTGTTTTGTAAAGGATTGTTTCGTTGAACGGTTGTTAAATAAGACAAGTCAATTCCAAATACATTATATTTCAAACCTATTCCAAAAGTAAAGTGCTGTCTCGCTCCTTTAGTTATGTGCTCGTGAAAATATCCTGCACGTGCTGCAAAAACATCATTGTACCAATATTCCACACCTGTGGCCAACATGATTTCTCTTAATTCCTCTCTAAAAACAGAACCGGGCTCTATTTGATAAGATCCATCAGGGGTCATTACGGGCTGACCATTTTCTCTAACAATTTGTCCTGGCGCATCATAAAAGGATTGCAACATGCCAGGCACTACACCCACATTAGGATTTCTTCCGGCAACCATTTGCCCGCCAATCATAGTTGGAGGAGTTGGTACCAATAATTTTGAAGCGTCAAAAGCCCAAGTTAGCTTGTTGTATTTGTCGAAGTCAAAAGTAAGTGCGGTACCTAAACGCATATTGGTTGGTAAAAAGTCTCTGTTATCCAGCTCATTGTAGGAGATTTTGTTACCAATGTTGTTAATTGTTGCTGCAAAAGCTAATGATCCTCCCGCCGCTGCAAGCTGCACTTCTCGATTCAAATAAGTGAAAGAAATATCAGCAGCACCTGCTAGTCCAGGCTGAGATTGTGCACCAGCAACAGCCATTCCTGCAGTTAGATTGGAGAAAATAAATTTTCCGTTAACACCTAAGGCAAATTGTTCATTCAGTTTAAAGGCGTATCCGCCTAATAATTCATATTCGGTTGGAACGTGCACTAAGGTTGTTTGTCCAAAATTATCTGTAAACGTAATTTCACCTAAACTGAAAAATCGCAGCGATCCACCAACTACATTTCTGTCGTCAATTCTTTTGAACCCTGCAACATGTGCCAAATTAATATCACTTGCTAAGTTGGATAGCCATGGCGTATAGGATAGCGCAATTTCAGCATCCTCTTCTGTGAAAGATAGCATGGATGTATTCCAAAACAAGGAACTCGAAGTTGGACTTAGCGCCGTTCCAGCATCTCCCATTGCTCCTGATCTTGAGTCAGGTGTGATTTGCAAAAAAGGTACAGCTGTTGTGATTGTATTTAATTGTAAATCGTCAACGCCTTGCTGCGCTTTTGAAGTGAAACTCCCCGCCAATAGCACAATTGATAGAAAAAATTGTTTATTCATTTATATTAAATGTGGTGTTGTCTAAAACTTTTCGTTAACAAATATACGTAAAATGAAAACTTATATTGCGTTTTTATTTTAAAAGATACAATTTTTGCATCTCTTGAGCACTTTCACCATCTGGATTTTTTACAGTTAAACGGTAAACATAAACCCCCTTTGCTAATTGATCGCCAAATTCATCTCTGCCATCCCAAGGAATTCCTTCAACTCTAAAGCCCTGTGTTTTAACATCTTGAATAATTGTTCTGACGAGCCTTCCTGTTACTGTAAAGATTTCTATTTTGACATCTAACGAAGCACAAACTTGATTGTGCTCAAACAAAAACTCTGTGTATGTCGTAAATGGATTGGGGTAGTTCAAAAGGTGGCGAAGTGCAACGTTTTCTGATGTTTGAACATTGAATTCAATTTTTGCTTCTGAAGAATTGTTGTTTACATCCCAAGCCTTAAAAGTCAAAGTGTGTAAGCCAGGCTCCAAAGGTTGCATTTGATAACGAACCACACCACTCTGATAGGTGTCTAAGTCAGCTTCATAGAATTGGTTGAGTACTTTTGCATTGGCTGTTTCGTCATTTAAAATGGCTGTAATATCATGACCTATTCCAGTACCTACCGTATTGATGCCACTATCATCAAATAACTGTGCAATCAAAATTGGTGTTTCGTTCGTTATACCGCCGTTAACAAAATTTTCATCATTTAAAAATAGCGTAATTTCTGGACCAATATTATCATCCAGCCCAGTGGTGTCGATGCCTCCAATAATGAAATCACGACTATACCCTCCAGCTGATTCATGTTGTTGGTTAAAGGCGTATAAGCTTGCTTTTCCTGGTCCGAAACTAAAGTCAATATCCCTCGGAATGATAAATTCAAAATTAAAACGTCCATTGGTAACGGTTACTCTTCCTCTGTAAAGAATATTGCGTTGTTGAAGAAACTCAAGAACTGGTGAATCAGGTGATTGTCCTAAAGTACTTTGTAATTGTGGTTTGTCAAAAACAGATGGTTGTAAAATACCATTAAATCCATTTAGGGAATTGCCGAATTGGTCTTCTAAATGCCCTGAGAAACGCACTTTAGACAAGGCTCTAATAGTATCTAGTTGCACGGCAGAAATAGCAACACCATTGAGAGAGTCAATGATAGCTTTTTCATAAGGTAAAGCAATTCGAAGAGCAGGATCTCCTAAAAGCATAAAAGCTCTTTTATTGTTAGATCCGCCTAATATGGCGTTTTTGGTGTCTGTGATAATGTCACCAAATGATCGGGGTTTTTCATCTGCATCACGTAGGAAAACGTTTCTGAAAAAACGATTGGTGGTTATGGAATTGGTTGAGAACCAAACCGCCCTTGTCGTGGTCATTAAGGCAATTGCTGCCCCTGTAGGGTTTAATGCCATCCACTCTCCAGCAGAGGTAAATTCAGGGTCGTCAATTCTTGCAAATTCGCATGTGGCGGAAACAAATAACATTAGACGATCGATGTTGCGCCATTCATTGATTTGATTGATGGTTATGATGCGTTCTTGCGCAGCACCTCTGGGACTACCATGGCCAACATAACACATCATGATATTTCCAGCTTCAACTGCTTGATTGATGGCGATGTTGACATCAGGAAATCGTTGGCCACCGGCCGTTGTGATTTGTTGAAATGCGTCCGAGTAAATTTTATTGGGGTTCATTTCTGGATGATTAGCTTCCACAAAGTTAAATGCAGGCTCTAAATCCTCAGTTATAAAGTAGCCATTGTCACCGTCATCTGCAATCGTTGTATAGCGCAAAGTCCAGTCTCCTAAAGTAGTATTGTTGCCATCCACGCCACATTGTGATCCAGAACCAGTAAATAACTGAGATCCATTCTTCATATAATGTTCAATTTTATTGACTAAATCCGTGGCTTGTTTTCCAGACATAGCTATCAAGCGACCAACTGCAATATCCAATAAGTCATCTGCGTTAAATTGTTCATGGTCATCTAAAAATCCAAAGTAGTCATCTGATACAATTGTAGCAATATAGCTTTCAGAGTTTACAGTATGATAAACGGGAGTAAAATAAGTATTGTTAGGAATCCGATCTAAAGGGTCGTAAGTGCCATTACCAAATAAACATAAATATTTAGGCATTAAGCTTGGGTCATTGTTAGCACGGTCATAAAACATTTTGGCAAACCATCGTATAGCTGTTGGATCTTGTGTGCCGCCAGAAAACTCATTGTAAACTTGTTCTAAAGTAACCACATGGCTGCTTGTCCCTTGTGTTTTGTGAAGGGCTGCAAGTCTTTGCGCTTCACTTAAAAAGTTTCGGTGTGTAACAATTAAATAATCAGCATATGCTAAACCATGTAAATTTTGATGACTAATTCTTCTTTCGAAAGTAGGTGTTAAGAAGCCTGTATTGGCAAAAGCAATGAAAGTGCGTAAGCTGTCTGTGTTCGCTGTAAACTGAAATGTTCCAGCACTCGTTTGTCCATTTACTATTTTTGGTATACCGCGTTCAGTTATTTCCCAAACTGTCCCATTACTGGGGAAGTTTGTGATATTAAATTGGGCTACTTCACCAGCACCAACACTATTCTTATCTCTAAAAATTAACTGATTGAGACCTGACATTGTCAAGTTACTTCTTGCATTGACCTCAATGAAATCTAGATAAGCGATGTCTGCTGGATTGTTGCGATTAAAACGCACTTGAAGATTGATGTTACTTGAATTTGGAACGAATTGACCAGGCTGTGAAATGAATCCGTTTCTTGTCCAGCTTTCCGCTGGTGCTTGAGCAAATCCGGCTGAGCCAATTATTTGATTGTTGTGACGGACTTCAAAATTGGTTGTTCCACCGCCGATATTGCAAGCCATGAAGGTTCTGACTCTTCCGCTTGTTCCTGTAACAATATTTGGTATGTTAATGGTGAAGTTTTGTGTGAGTTCAGCATCGAATAATTCTCCGTACCATCTTTGTCCACCTTTAATTAAATTAACTTGTTCCCTTTCATGGATAGCAAAGTTGTCGAAGGTCGTTACTGTTTGAGATGGATTTGATGAGGTCAATGAAGCCGCGGTGATGCGTTTGGGAGATTCAGCAGGGTTGATATTTATAAAATAAGCTGAATACTCAGCGTAGTTATTCAGTACACGACTAAATCCTGTTGCCCCTCTATCTTCCCATCGATGTGGACCACCAGCATAAAAAAGAATGAAGTCTCCACTGTCAAAAGACCCATCTGCCTCTCCTTGAATAAAAATAGCATTCTTTATCAAGTCATCCGGCCGAAATTCACTATTGAGTTCAGGCAGTCTGCCGAATCCATTGCCATAAATATTTATGTGTTGAGGGTTAATATTATCAATATCTACACCCATTGAACGTAAAAATTCATAGGATATACGATAAATACCATCGCTTACAACTCGTATTTTAAACCATTCACCGCTTCCTGATGCTAAAACTGAGTTAGCCGCAAATACATGACCAGTTTTTAATGGGATAAGGTCGTTAGTGTTTTTCTGAAATACTACTCTAGTTACTCTTTTAATAGTGTTTCCATCTTTAATATAAGGTGTAATGGTTAATGCACCAAATTTTTTCTCTCGTTGTTGCTTTGTTTTGAAATCAAATTCTAGCTGATTGGGAACTTTTAAATTGAATTGATTAATAAAATCGATATCTAATTTTGAAGTGCTTGTTGTTTCATAATTCAAAACTATTAATTTAGAATTGCTTAAGCTGCTTTGTGGAAGATGGTTGATGTGCTCGAATTTTATTCCATCAAAAGATGAACTTTCTAAGTTTGGAATAGCATATTTTATTTCGCTATCGAATCGAATCTCCGCATTTTTATCGAGCCAGACTAAATCTACTGTTAGATTTTGTTGAGCAAAACATAGGTTAAAAGCAACTGAAACGACAATTAAAAGGCAACATTTCAATTTTATCATAAGTTTCGAATCAAAATTTAAGAATTCAAGTTTACACACAAAACTACAATTTAGTGAATGAAACTGTTCAAACTTTGGAATAAAAAACGATATAAAATTGTGCTTATTTTAAAACGAAAATATTTTTTTTGTAACTATGCGAGATTTTTTTCGTAAACTTGACG
>JAFIEX010000192.1 GCA_020832365.1 Crocinitomicaceae bacterium | reverse complement strand
CGTAAATTTTATATAATCTATTCACTTAATATTGAATAAAACAACTTTAACTTTAGATTAAATGCAAGTTCTTCCAAATAGTGTAAAATAAGCGTTCAATTCTTTTGGTCTGCTAAAAATGTAACAATTGTAACGATGAGAACGGTTTGGCTGCCGTAACTTTGTACCATAAATCGAAAATAGAATTATAAACTTTAAAATTAGAAAAATGAAAGTAGAACAAATTTATACGGGATGTTTAGCACAAGGTGCTTATTACATTATCAGCAATGGAGAAGCAGTAATCATTGATCCATTGCGTGAAGTGCAACCTTACTTGGAAAAATTAGAAAAAGATAATGTAAAGTTGAAATACATTTTTGAAACACACTTCCATGCTGATTTTGTTTCAGGTCATTTGGACTTGAGCGAAGCCACTGGGGCGCCTATCGTTTTTGGCCCGAATGCTAATCCAGATTTTGATTGTATTGTGGCGGAAGATGGACAGATTTTTGAACTAGGCAATGTTAAATTTAAAATCCTTCATACGCCAGGTCACACGATGGAGAGCACGACGTTTTTATTGATAGATGAGCATGGAAAGGATTATGCCATCTTTTCCGGAGATACGCTGTTTTTAGGAGATGTTGGACGACCAGATTTAGCGCAAAAAGCGGCAAACATGACGCAAGAGCAATTGGCAGGACACCTTTATGACTCTTTAATGAACAAAATCATGCCTTTGGCAGATGACGTAATTGTTTATCCTGGTCATGGCGCTGGTTCCGCATGTGGAAAAAACATGTCTACAGATACCGTAGATACCTTAGGGAATCAAAAGAAGACCAATTACGCTTTGAACCAACCCAATAAAGAAGCTTTTGTTGCAGCTGTAACAGAAGGGTTGACGCCTCCTCCAGCTTATTTTGGAGCTAATGTCATGATGAATAAAAAGGGGTATGAGAATATTGATAAAGTAATCAGCGAAGGAATGACAGCGCTTATACCAGCAGAATTTGAAGTTGCAGCAGAAGGAACAGGAGCACTTATTTTAGACACAAGAAATAGTGGTGATTTTTACGCTGATTTTATTCCAAATTCCATTAATATTGGAATTAATGGTGATTTCGCTCCTTGGGTTGGTGCGATGATTGGCGATGTAAGACAGCCGATTTTATTGGTTGTTGAAGAAGGAATGGAAGAGGAAACAGTTACGCGTCTTGCCAGAGTAGGTTTTGATAATGTAATTGGTTACTTAAAAGGTGGTGTAGCAGCATGGAAAGAAGATGGTAGGGAAACCGATCAGGTAAATAGAATTAGTGCGGAGGCCTTCAAGTCAGTCTTTAAAGCAGGTGAAACAAAGGTGTTGGATGTGAGAAAAGAATCAGAATATGAAGCTGAGCACGTGGAAGATGCTTACAGTAGACCTTTGGCGAATATTAATGAATGGATAAAGGATGTGAATCCAAAAGAACATTTCTATATTCACTGTGCGGGTGGCTACAGAAGTATGATTGCAGCAACCATTTTACAATCAAGAGGGTATAGAAATTTCTCCGAAATAGAAGGTGGTTTTAAGGCCGTTGCAGAAGCAGGGGTTCCCAAAACAGACTTTGTTTGTCCTTCAAAAACAATGAATAATTAAAAAAAATAAATAGGATGATAAGACTTTAGCTATTACTTGGCTAGCCATCTAACAGCTAAAGTCTAACATCTAAATTCTAAATGCTAAAAAAATGGGTTTTTTCGATATATTTAAAAGTAATGCAGTTTCAGATAACGAATTGTCTGAGTTAGTAAATAATGGTGCCTTTTTGGTGGATGTGAGATCTGCTGGAGAGTTTGCCAGTGGAAGCGCAAAAGGAGCAGTAAACATACCTTTGGATGCCATAACCAGAGAAATTAAGAAATTCCAAGGGAAGAAAGATATTGTTGTTTTTTGTAGAAGCGGAAATCGTTCTGGTCAAGCTAAAAACATCCTAGAGCGAAATGGAATTAACAATGTTGTAAACGGAAGAACCTGGAATCATGTTGCAGGTTTGCAAAAATAAGAGACAATGAAAGCAGTTTTTTTAATAGCATTAACCATGTTTTTTGTTCAGTGCTCGAATAGCCAAACAGATGTTCCAGCTAGTGAGAATTATGCTAGTGCCTTTTTAGTTGATGTTAGATCTGCAGGGGAGTATCAAGGAGGTTCTGCTGGAGATGCAATTAATATTCCTGTGGATGATATTCAAAGAAGACTAGCAGAGTTCCCAAAGGATAAAAATGCCAAAATTGTTGTCTTTTGTTTGAGTGGCGGAAGAAGCAGTCACGCGAAACACATTTTAGAGCAAAATGGCTACACGAATGTGGAAAATGGAGGCACTTTTAGACAAGTCAGAGCCAAAATTGCTAAAGAAAAAGAAGCACCATATACCAAGGGGTAATTCCAAGTATAAATGACTAATAATAGCATAAAATGAAAACAAAAATAAAAGTATTAATACCAACAGATTTTAGCGTTCAAAGTGATTACGCTTACATCATGGTGCAAAATTTATCTAAGAAAATGGACCTTTCTGTCACATTTTTGCATGTGTTGGATGTGCCAGATACCGTTACGATGGATCAGAATGGAGGCATTCAAACATGTGGCGAGATAGATGTGGACTATGTAGTAACGCAAAAAAATGTTGCCGAAAAAAAGTTAAAAGCATTGGAGGTAATGCATGATGGCGATATTTCAACAGACCTTGTTCTTGGGAAATTAACAACAAGCGTGTTGTCTTATGCGGAAGAGAATCTATTTGATTTAATTGTCATGGGAACAAAAGGCGCGAGTGGTTTGACAGAAAGAATAGCAGGTAGTGAAGCACAAGTTGTTGCGCGAAAATCAACAGTTCCAGTGTTGACCTTAATGTGCGATAGATCTACATTTGAGCTAGGCTCAATCGTTTTAGTGCACAATTTTAAAGAATCGAATAATCAGGAATTTAGCTTGTTGAATGGTTTTGTTGACAGTTTTGGTGTCAAAGTCCATTTGCTGCAAATTACGGCTGATACTTCTGAAGCAAACAAAGCGGCAATTGAAGGTTACATGGATGAATTTGCAAGTAATAATGGTTTGCAAAGCTTTGAAAAACACATTTTACATGATGAAGATGTAGAGAATGGTGTGATCCATTTTAACCAGATGAACAACATAGATATGGTATGCATTGGCACACATGGTAAAGGAGGCTTGTTTCACAGCAGTGCAGCAGAAGCACTTATTAATCACATGTACAAGCCTGTTGTAACTTTTCGTCTAAAATAAATTTAATTCATAAAAAAATAGAATAAAATGATAGAGTTTTTAAAACAACCTTGGACTTGGTGGTTCTCGGGAATAGTTATTTCCGCCATTATGTTCATATTGATATTTTTTGGGAAATCTTTCGGTTTTTCCGCCAACCTAAGAACAATTTGTGCTGCGGGGGGAGCTGGTAAAAAGGTAGCTTTCTTTAATTTCGATTGGAAAAAACAAATTTGGAATTTAGTTTTTTTAGTTGGGGCAATTATTGGCGGTTTTATAGCTAAAGAATTGTTAACAGAAGAAACTTATGCCGTGGCTATATCAGAAAACACAATCGAAGATCTAGCGGCTTTAGGATTTAGCGCCCCAACAAGTGTGCAACCAGGTGAACTTTTTGATTGGTCCGCGTTGTTTACTTTGAAAGGTTTTTTGGTTTTGTCTATTGGTGGCCTATTGGTAGGTTTTGGGGCGAGATATGCAGGGGGCTGTACTTCTGGTCATGCGATTAGTGGTATTTCAGATTTGCAAATACCATCAATTATTGCTGTAGTTGGCTTTTTTATAGGAGGTTTAATAATGACATTCTTTTTGTTTCCTTTAATTTTTGGATAAACAAATAATATGATCAAAAACAAAAAATAAATAAAATGAAATTTTTAAAATATTTAATAGTAGGTATCGTCTTCGGTATCGTTATGGCTAAATCAGAGGCTATCTCTTGGTATCGCATTCAAGAAATGTTCAGATTTCAAGCATTTCACATGTACGGTATTATTGGAACGGCAGTAACCCTTGGTGTTATTGGAGTTGCGCTTATCAAGAAGTTAAAATTGCGAGATGTTCAAGGAAATCCGATACAGTTTTATCCAAAAAATAAATCTATAGCTAGGTATTTGATTGGGGGTATCATTTTTGGTTTAGGATGGGCATTAAGTGGTGCATGCCCAGGTCCCATGGTGGTAAATCTAGGGTATGGGTTTCTATCTTTCGGTTTGGTTTTTCTGTTCGCAATATTTGGTACTTATTTGTATGGTGCAGTTAAGGATAAACTTCCGCATTAGTTATTATTATTTCTATAGACCTGCTCATAGAGCAGGTTTTTTTGTAAAACTTTATTGTTAAGTCATGTGTATTAGAAGTTTTCTTTTTGGTATCCTACTTTTTATAAATGTATTTCTTTTCAGTCAACACGAACATGGTCATTATATTTTGCCAGATAGTGACACGCTTGAAAGAAAGTTAGGAAGAGATTTAGACAAAGGACGTTTTGAGTTTCATGCGCGTTCCTTTTTTATGAGCACCGTTAATCGGGGAGATTTATTGGATTACAGTGCAATGGCTGCTGGTGCTGGTCTTGGCTATTACAGCCCGAAATGGAAAGGTTTTCATTTTGGCTTTAGTGGTTTTTTTGTATTTCAATTGTTTGAGCATAACATCTATAAAAGTGACCCAACAACTAATAATACGAATAGATATGAAATACTGCTTTTTGATATGAATGATTTTTCTAATCGCAGAGATTTAGATAGGTTAGAGGAGTTTTATTTACAGTATGATTATAAAAAGTTTTCAGTTAAACTAGGCCGCCAAGCCTTCGATTCTCCTTTGTTGAATGAACAAGACAATAGGATGCGCGAAAATTTATATGGTGGAATTAGCGCTAATTATAGTTGGAAGAATTGGAAGTTTATTGGAGCCGCTTTTGATCATGTTACTATTCGTGGAACTGTAGATTGGTATACCATTGACGAGTCTTTTGGCGTGTATCCTTTTGGGAGAAATTCTTTTGGTACTCCGTCGGAGTATAAAGGGAATATTTCAACGAACGGAATAGGGGTTTTGGGTGCCAAACATAAATCAGCTCGAACTGATGCTCAATTTTGGAACTATTATGTGGATAATGTTTTTAATATGACTTATGGGCGAGCAGTCGAAAAGTGGAAATGGAATGACAAAGAAATTTTTACCGGTATTGAAGGGTTCTACCAAACCGCGATTGCAGATGGCGGCAATATAGACCCAAAAAAGGCATTTATTGTACCTGATGAATCAACTTTTGCAATAGGTGGGACATTGGGTGTCAAGAAAAAGGCAAACAAGCTTTCATTGAATTACTTACACATTAGCGACCAAGGGAGATTTTTGTTTCCAAGAGAGTGGGGGAGAGAACGTTTTTTTGCTAGTCTACCTAGAGAACGCTTTGAAGGGAGTGGGGCCGTTGACGCCTTGATGCTTAAATACACTTATCATAAGGATAAGTCACCGTGGACGATGGAATTCGGAGCAAGTACGGTTAATCATGCCAAGTTAGATGCTTATGAACATAACAAATATGGAGTGCCTTCTTATTTTCATTTTGTTGGTATGGTAGATTATAAATTCAAGGGATACTTGGAGGGTTTAGACATAAAGTTATTGGTGGCCCAAAAAACAGCTAAAAATCCTGCCGAAATCCCTGATCAATTTCGTATTAATAGGGTTGATTTATGGAATTTTAATTTCATTGTTGATTATAGGTTTTAA
>JAFIEX010000191.1 GCA_020832365.1 Crocinitomicaceae bacterium | reverse complement strand
CAGACCTTATTCTTTTGTAGTTATTTCTTTTTTTCAAATGCAGCGATACTAATCTGTCAAGTGCCCCCTCCTGACTCCACCTATCAATTGAGATTTATATATGGTTTCGACAATAGACGAACTCAAATATCCGAACAAAACACATTAATTTACGGAGGCTATGTTGGATTAGGGTATGACGATAAAGTTAGAATTAAATTGGGTATTAGCGGAACTCCCTTTGAAGTCGGAAGAACCAAGAATGAGTTAGACCTTCAACAAAGAAATCGCTTTTACTTTTTCAACGTTGGATTAGAATATGACTTTTGTATCAAAAATAAATTTAGACTAACTGCCTATAGTCAATTAGGTCTTGGTGAAAACTTCTATCGCTACACCAATCCCAGCCTTCCTAACAACTTAGAAATCATAGGAAAAGACATATTTATACCATTTGAATTAGGAACACACGCCAATTATGACCTACTTCCCTGGCTGAGACTTAAGGCAGGTGGTGGCTGGCGTTTTTCGCTTTATGAACCGACAGATTACCTGAGTGGTTATTACATTAAATTAGGTGCAAGTATAAACCTACCGTTATTTATAGCCTCCGCAAGAAAAGTTCGTAATCTTTGGTTCACTCAATAAGTATTCAATCGCCTAAAAATTTGCTAAAATATTTTGATTTTTCATTAGTTCGACTATATTTGTAGTCGATATCGACTATTTTTTAGTTTAAATGGATAAAAAAGAAAAAATCATCACTACAGCAAAGCGTGTTTTCAATCAGAAAAGTTACGACGCTGTTACCCTGCAAGAAATTGCTGAATCAATGGGGATGAGCAGAGGAAATCTAGCTTATCACTTCAAAGATAAAGACCAAATATTACAAGCAATCATGGACGAGATGTGGGCAAAGATTCTACAGGATAGATCTAAATCACGCTCTTTTCCATCTTTTGAAAATTTGCATCATGAAGTACAAATGTATCAAAGGTACCAAGTTGATTACGCTTTCATTTTTTTGAATTCTCAGTTATTCTCTCATCCAATTGTTCAGGAAAAATTCAAGATTATGACCGAACAAACTATTTCGGCAAATAAAGCAACACTGCTCTACTCTATCCAAATGGGAAATATGCACCCTGAACCCATACCTGGTGTTTATAGTAATATTGCTTTTATCACTTGGATGCTAACTTTTTTCTGGCTGGCCCAACAAATGATAAGGGGTGAAAAAACTTCAGAAGATGCTGAAAAAATGATTTGGAGTCTCCTTTTACCCTACTTCACTAAAAAAGGAAAAGAACGTTTTATCAAATTCTACGGAGACACTTATCTGGAAACCATTGGAGACCCCATTGACATGAGCAATTTTAATCACCATTCTTTTTAATTACTTATGAGAGCATTAAATTCAAATATTAATACACAAACAGCTGATTTTCAAGAAAATTATACGCAAATGCTTGCACTTGTAGAGAAGCTTGAAGGTCATTTAGAAGAAAGTCGTTTTCAAGGTAAAGCAAAACACATTGAAAAAGCTAGAGCGAAAGGAAAGCTGTTGGCCAGAGAAAGAATTGAGTTACTGCTCGACCAAGACAGTCCATTTTTTGAGTTATTACCACTTGCAGGAATGGAAAACAAAGGCGGTTTTGGGGCTGGAGGGACTAACGTTTCTGGCATTGGTCTAGTAGCTGGAAAGCTTTGTATGATTAATTCAAATGTAGGCACTCGGAAAGGTGGTTCCGTGGATTATGCTACGACTTTTAAGGCTTTGCGAATTGGCCAGATTACAGAAGAAAATAGACTTCCAAGTATCAATTTAGTTGAGAGTGGTGGCGCTAATTTACAAGACCAAGCCAAAATATTCAACTATGGCGGTGAGACATTCCGGCAAATTACACGTCGCTCTAAAATGGGCTTAACAACCATTTCTGTTGTGTTTGGAAACGCAACAGCTGGAGGCGCGTATGTTCCGGGCATGTCGGACTTTGCTATCTTTCAAAAGCAAGCGGCTAAAGTGTTTTTAGCTGGACCACCGCTAGTTAAGATGGCTACCAATGAAATTGCAACAGATGAGGAATTGGGCGGGGCAGAAATGCATAGTTCTGTATCAGGGGTTTCGGATTACCTAGCTGAAGATGAATTAGATGGAATTCGATTAGCAAGAGAAATCATGGAATTTGTGCACGTTGAAAAACCTCATTTCGTACCATCAAAAAACATACAAGCACCAAAATATAGTTCAGATGAATTGTTAGGTGTGGTTCCTGCCGATATCAAGAAAGCTTTTGATGTTCGACAATTAATCATGCGTATCTCAGACGGCTCTGAATTTTCTGAATTCAAACCGAATTATGGCAGTTCATTGGTTACTGGATGGATGCACATTCACGGCTATAAAGTTGGCGTAATAGCCAATAATGGCGTGATATTTTCTGAATCTGCGAATAAAGGAGCCCAGTTTATTCAGTTGTCTAATAAAAACCACATACCCATATTATTTATCCAAAATACAACGGGATACATGGTAGGTAAAGCTTATGAAGAAGGAGGTATCATTAAAAATGGTGCAAAATTAATCAATGCAGTATCCAATAGTGAGGTGCCACATTTAACTTTAATGGTTGGTTCTTCTTATGGCGCAGGTAATTATGGTATGTGCGGAAGATCTTACCACCCTAGATTTTTATTTGCTTATCCCAATTCAAAAATTGGCGTAATGGGTTCAGAGCAAATGGCTGGTGTTATGGAAATTATCCAACGTTCTTCTGCAAAAGCTGCTGGAGTGCCTTATGATGAAAAACAAGCGGAAATGCTTAAAATGATGTTAATGAGTGAAGCAGAAAAAAAATCTTCTGCTTGGCATTCTACCTCAGAGCTTTGGGATGACGGCTTATTAGATCCTAGAGAAACCAGAAATTATCTTGGTTTTTCATTAGCTGTAGTATATAATGCTCCAATTAAGGGAGCCGATGGATATGGTGTTTTTAGAATGTAATAAAATTGATGAAATGATCCACACAATATTAATTGCCAACAGAGGAGAAATCGCCTCAAGAATTATTCGAAGTTGCAGGTCCATGGGTATCAGGAGTGTTGCTGTTTATTCCGAAGCCGATAAAAATGCACCATTTGTTAGGGATGCAGATGTAGCTGTTCTCATCGGAGATAGTGCTCCAAGTGCATCTTATCTCAATCAAGACAAAATCATTGAAGCAGCAAAGAAAACAGGCGCCAATGCCATTCACCCAGGTTATGGCTTCCTTTCAGAAAATGCCGACTTTGCCGATTTATGTGCTAAAAACAAACTTATCTTTATTGGGCCTAATAGTGAGGCAATTCGTGCTATGGGCTCTAAGGCAATGGCAAAAAAAATTATGCAAAATGCCGGTGTTCCTGTTGTTCCTGGTTATGAAGGAGATGAACAGTCTATTGAAGTGCTCACAAATGAAGCGAAAAAAATCGGCTTTCCGCTATTATTAAAAGCATCTGCTGGCGGTGGAGGAAAAGGTATGCGTATTGTTCACACAGTTGAGCAATTAAAAGAGGCCATCGTCTCTGCGAAAAGTGAAGCACAAAATGCTTTTGGAGATGACCACCTAATCATTGAAAAGTATATCGCCTCGGGGCGCCATATTGAGTTTCAAATATTTGGTGATCAACACAACAACTACATTCACTTAAATGAAAGAGAATGTACTATTCAACGTCGTTACCAGAAAGTTTTGGAGGAAAGTCCCTCCCCTGTTTTAAACGAAACAACAAGAAGCACAATGGGTGAAGTAGCCATTAAGGCTGCAGCTGCATTAAAATACGATAATGCTGGAACTGTTGAGTTTATCTATGATCATAGTAATGCGTCTTTTTATTTCTTAGAAGTAAACACGCGTTTACAAGTGGAACACCCCGTCACTGAAGAAGTTACAGGACTTGATTTGGTAAAACTCCAAATTCAATCTGCGCAGGGCGATCAATTATCCATTCAACAAGAAGATGTTCAAAGCAATGGGTATGCCATGGAGCTCAGACTTTATGCTGAAGACCCTATGAATAACTTTATGCCGGCCACTGGAACTGTTTTACATTTTTCATGGCCCAAACTAGAAGGATTAAGAATAGAAAGTGCCATCGAAAGTGGTTCTGAAATAACTGTTTTCTATGATCCAATGATTGCTAAAATCATAATCAAAGGAGAAAACCGCCAAGAGGCTTTTAGGAAAATGCAATTTGCACTACAACAGATGGTTTGCTTGGGTACAGTCACGAATCAAAATTTCTTACAATATTTGGTGAAACACCCTCAAATCATTGCAGGCAATTATGATACTCATTTTATTCAAGATTTTTTTACTTCTGATTTAATGCATGCTAACCATGAAAAAGATGCGCAAACTGCATTGCTTGCTGTTAGTAGCTATAATTGGCATCAAAGAACGCAAGAAAGAACGCTTTTAGCTGCTATTCCATCAGGTTGGAGAAATAATTTTTCTTACATGCAAACTGATAAATATGAAATAAAAGAAGCTACCACCACTGTTCAATATAGAAACCTTGAAGGTCATTTACACTTTAAAATTGGCCAGATGGAACATAAGGTATCGCTGATAAACGTGAAAGATAGTCAAATCCGATTAGCCATAGATGGACTTCAAATGAGTTTCCATATTGCTAGTGATCAACAAAAATACTTTGTACACAATGAACAAATAGGCACAGTTCATTTGGAGCTATTGGAGCGCTTTCCCATTCCTAAAAAACAAAAAATAGAGGGCGCTTATGAAGCTGCAATTCCGTCAACAATTCTTAGAATTTCAAAAAAAGTTGGCGAAGCGGTGAATGAAGGTGATTTATTGATGGTGATTTCATCCATGAAAATGGAAAACAGTATTTACGCTGATGCAGCTGGAATAGTAGCAGACATTTATGTAGAGGAAGGTCAAAATGTAGCCGCCGGAAAAACCCTTCTGCAAATCAATAAAAACTAAAGTGATGGAATATTACAATCAAGAACAAGTGCAAAATGCATTGGATGAGAAGTATGCATTCATTGAGGTCGCAAAGGACAACAACTGCTTGTACCTCACTTTAAATAGACCAGAGAAAAAGAATGCTTTGCACCCTCAAATGGTGAATGAAATGGCTTTTGCTTTAACTTATGCCAAATATGAAAAAAGTATTTGGTTTGTAGTACTTCAAGCGAATGGAGATTATTTTTGCTCAGGAGCTGATTTAAAAGCCTTTATGGGGATGACTGGGGAGTATAACTCTTCCATTCCTGCACCGACAAGCCAAGTATTAATCGCAGAATTGTTGAAAAAAGTATTTAAACCCATCATCACAAAATTGCATGGGGATGTCTTGGCGGGTGGATTGTTTTTCTTGGCTGGGAGTCAGTATGTCGTGGCCAATAAAAATATAGTATTAGGTCTTCCAGAGGTAAAACGAGGATTGTTTCCATTTCAAGTTATGGCTAGTTTAATGGAGATTCTACCCAAGAGAAAGGTTTTAGATTGGTGTATCAGTGGCAAAAATATTGACGCTCAAACAGCACATGAATGGGGACTAATTACGCATTTAGTAGCGTTTGAAAATTTAGATAATCAAATCAACGAATTAGTAACCGAACTAGCACAAAACTCACCAAAAGCAATAAGTTTAGGGTTGGAAGCTTATGACACTATTTTCCCAAGTTCTGAAACGCATGCTTATTTATTGGAAATGTTGCAAAAAGCTGCTTCATCTAAAGATGGAATGGAGGGAATGATGGCGTTTCGAGAGAAGCGGAAACCTGTGTGGAAAGGAGAGTGAGTGGGAGTGT
>JAFIEX010000190.1 GCA_020832365.1 Crocinitomicaceae bacterium | reverse complement strand
CTTGGGTACCCTGTGAATTATCCATAAAGATAAAAGAACGAAAGCAATTCACAACACTTTTAGAAAGTCTTTCGCTTCTACCTCGCCTGTGAATTATCCATAAAGATAAAAGAACGAAAGCAATTCACAACACGCTTCTTCCTTTGTGTAGGTATGCGAAACCTGTGAATTATCCATAAAGATAAAAGAACGAAAGCAATTCACAACGCATCATTGAAGAATGTCACGCCGTCTTTACCTGTGAATTATCCATAAAGATAAAAGAACGAAAGCAATTCACAACTCCTCGCTTTGTTTACTTTGTGACCAATCGCCTGTGAATTATCCATAAAGATAAAAGAACGAAAGCAATTCACAACCCTTCCTCCAATATCTCACAAAAAAATCCCCTGTGAATTATCCATAAAGATAAAAGAACCCTTCCGCTAGGGTCAGGGTAAACACGCAATTCACAACTGTTAGCTAAGGTTTTTAGGGCTAGCAGTCGAGCCGAAATAACCCACTGCCTTTCCTTAAATGCTATTTATTTCCCAATTTACACAAATTTCATTAAACGCTGTACACTAAGGCTTGATAGCTAGAACTGTGTTAGAGAATGTAGCCCGCACTCTACTTCCAAATGCTTTTCACGTAACTCGAATTAATAATGTCGGGGTCGTTTGTCAATAGGGGAGCGTTTATTTTTTTTGCTGTACCAGCAATTAAACGATCATGTAACTCTGGTACGTCGCTTATTTCAAAAGCCTTTTCGATTATTTCTATGCTTAACGGTAATTCTGTTATTGTCGGATAGGTATTCTAAAGTTTTTTGACTTCTGAAATATTGGTGTCAATGCGTTGCTTTTCGGACAAATAAGCTAGTTCAGCGAGAACAATAGATGGAATAAATACCTTAACGTTTCCTTTTTGAGCCTCTTCGTATATAGCTTTAACCTTCTTCGGCATTTTTCTTTTCTCTAAAACAAGAATTAATGCCATTGTATCCGTCACATAGCTATTCACTTGGGTAAAGCTTTTTATAATCTTGAAACTCTTCCTCGAGATGTAATGTTTGTTCTGCACTCATGAGTGATAAGTCTTTAGTCAAACTATTGGAAGCAGATTTTAGGCGTTTTTGTCGCAGAAATTGAACAAAATCAATCACCTCACGAAGAGCATCCTTTGAAAGACCCTTTGTGTATCGTAATAATTCGTTTTCTAACTGTGTTGTATTCATCTCTAGTGAATGTATTATTCAAATTTACAAAATTAATTTTAAAAATGGAAGGTTTCGGGCTATTTTCTCTAACGTTTTGCATACTGGCTTCGGCGATTTCTCAATAAACTTTCTACAAAGCGAGCAACTACCAGATTTACACAAAAATATCATTCCGAAGCAAAAAAATCGCTGGAGCTAGCGGGCTGTTATGGTCTGTCTGCCTACGCTTTGGGAAGTCCTACTCGGTCAAGTATTTCGTTTGCTTTCTTGAGTTTTTTAGGAAAAAGAATTTTACCGCGATATTTTTCGAGTTTACTGTCAATCTTAACGATTGGTGTTTTCTTCTTATTTAGGTCTTTTGGATCCATAGTACAAATTTAATCATTTTCGTTTAACTAAAAAAGCTTCATAATCTTCACCAATTATAAACTCTTCCCAGTTATCGTCTTTTAAACCATAAACTTGAAAGTCTTTGGATATTTCAACGATGTTATTTGTTAAGCCCATTCGGCATAACCTTGTACGAACTGATGTGCTACCAGTTGCAAATACCCATGCGTTTGGTCGTTCTGTCGTAAACGCATAAACCGAAGACGCAACCGTTGCCAAAACCTTCAAACTGTCCCCGTTGTTAGTTACCACTTTGTCACTAATCTGGTTTGTTTCCTCGTCATAATCTCCAAATGCTAAGTTGTAAACATCTTTCACGTTGGTTTCCGAAAATTCAATTACTTTTTTCACTTGTCCTTTAGGTCCAACACTAAAAAACTCGAAATACATTAATTCCTTTTCCGCAGAATACTTGTAACGTTCATGTTTCATTTAAAATGCTTTTCCCAAAGATACAATTTTGTTGTTAGACGCCGTGCAGGCAGATTGACCACACCTCCGATATTAGCGCAACTACCTGTGAATTATCCATAAAGATAAAAGAACCCTTCCGCTAGGGTCAGGGTAAACACGCAATTCACAACAGTGAACACCAAAGATACTGCGTTAAAAGCTGGTGGGTATTCAACAACTTTTCATTGTCTGCCATCACTTAAGTAACTAATCACCACTAAATTGTTATCAGACGCTAAGTGCCACTTAAATTTAGCCCTTGTTAGCGTTGCAGTGGTTATTTTTTGTTACTAATTGTCTTTTACCAAAAACCAATCCACCCAAGCATCCATCTGCTTCACAGAGTTTGGACGTAGTAAAATTTCTCTTTTTTCGTTGAGTAAAAACATCGTTGGTGTGCCAAAAACGTAATAATCATTAACTATTGGACTGTTCCACTTTAGGAAGTCACAAGTAGCAATGAAAGGCAAGTCTTTAACGAAGTTGCGGTAATCCTCTTTGCGCTCGTCTAATGAAACCAAGACCACCTCCACATCGTTCTCCTTCCATTTCGGGTAATGTTTAGCGATTTCCGGTACTTCTTCCTTGCATTTGGGGCACCAGCTCGCAGCAAAAACAACTACGGTATATTTTGAAGGTATATCCGATAGTTTTTTAGGGAAATTACCTTTCGAATAGGCTGATCCGAAATTATCGCCTTTGAAAGCGATGTCGGGGGCTATGTTTCCCTTTTTCATTGCACGGTAAGTTTCGAGTTGTTTGGCTAAATCGCTGTCGATGGTGCAACTTACCTCATTGAGTACTTTGAGCGCCAAAAATTCAGAAGCTTGATGTAAACTGTGTCGTTCTAATAAATCGAACAAATAATCGGTTACTTCATTCAATTTGGCTTCATCAAACACCAATTTCTCAAACATGGCATCAATAGAACGCTGCATTTCCAAAAAGACTGAGTCCAAGGATTTGCCGCTATTTTCCAGCAACCAGAAATGACTTTCAATGGCATCTTTAAATAAACCGCTTTTGTAAAGACGCTGGTCGGTGTAATCCAATGCTCTGAATGCAGCGATAGTAGCCGGAATCTCTTCAGGTCGGTATTGAGCAACCGTAGCAGCCGAACTGACCAATTTACGTGTGGGTAAAAACCAACTCACATAACTTTCTTTGGGCAATTGGTCTAAGAAATTTACATCCTCATTCTTGATGCGTTGCTTCTCCTTTTGTATAGCTTGTACAGGAGTTTTTTGCACCGCAAATAAAGAATCGAGCGAATATATTTTCTCTAAATAAACCCAAGCACTCAAGGCTTGTTCTCTACGCGGATGTTCCTGCGCATATTGTTCAAACCATTGATTTTCTTGGCCTTTGGTGATTTTAATGGTTTCAGTGTAGCTCAAGGCTTCCCCAACGATTTCAATATCTTCTCCGCTCAATATCACAAATAGCGGTTTTTCATCTGCCGATCGTAAATAGCCAACGCCATAATCAACTTTGGCATAATTCAGTTTGAAGTTACCGTTTTCATCAATTATGGATGAGGAAATGGGATAGGTTTTAAGCCCATTGAAGCCTTCTAACTTAATGGGTTGATTGACCAATAATGAGAGGTTACCTGTGATGCTTTGAGCAGAACTGGATAGCATTAGCCAAAAAATGAAGGTGGGTACTAGAAAATAGTTCATTGTTTATTCTTATTAATTACGTTTTCAATTTTAATGAATGGTATCAGTAAAGAAACCCGAAAAGCCATAACGGAATGCTGTTTTGAAAACCAACTTCAATATCATCCTTTACAACAAAAGCATTTTCTAATTGCGCAATTTGTTTTTTCGATTTATTTTTTCCACCAATTTCAAACAAATAGGTGTTATCCACTAAAACATCTCCTTTAGCAGGTAATGAAAGCTCATGATTATAAGCTAAATTTTGCATGAAAAACGTTTCTCTAATTGTATCTATTTCTAAATGCTCCCCACTGATAGCAAACATCAAATTGGTATTGTGCAACCAAATTTTATCTGGTTTATTTAAAAGACTAATACTTCTTGTTTGTTTGTAAATCATACGAATTAAAGATGCTCTATCTAGTAATTGCAAAGCACGAACAAGTGCATTTCGATTCAACTGTATTGTATCACTAATTTTTTGGATGTTGGGAGTAAAAGGGACATTTGAAGATATCACAAACAGCAAGCGTTTCAATTTTGCCAGGGTATGAAAATCCAAATTTTCTGTAGTCTGGAGGTCCACTTCTAAAATGAGATTAACCGTATTCCTAAGTTTTTGATAATATTCTTCCTCATTATTTTCAAAATAGGGATAATTGCCAATTTTTAAATACTTGGAAAAGTATTTAAAAGGGGTAAATTGCTCTACTAAATCTAAGCTGATTGATTTATGGTTTTTTAAAATTTCTTGAAAGTTTAAAATGGGTAATTCAATTTTTTCATACAATAATAAATATTCTCTGAATGATAGTTCAGCCAAATTGTACGTTACTGCTCTTCTACTCAAATCAGACTCTCCTTTATAAATTTCCAATATGGATGAAGATGTAAAAATGACTTTTAAATTGGTGAAATCGTCATAAACTAATTTTAGTTCTCGCGACCAATTTGGGTATTTGTGAACCTCATCAATCAAAATAACTTTACCTCCAATTTTAACGAATTTTTCAGCAAGGCTATACAACGTGTTTTCAGAAAAAAATAAATCATCTAAAGCGACATAAAGCACCTCATCCGAATTGTATTCTTTAGCAAGTTGAAGCAATAATGTTGTTTTCCCAGTTCCTCTAGCACCCTTAATGGCTATTAATCGGTTGGATTTATTGATTTCATGGTATAAATAGCGTTTAAATACTACTGAAACATTATTTATTTTTCGGGCGGATTTCTCTACTAGCCTCTCCATTTTGCTATTTAAAAAAGCAAATATAAAACATTATTGCTATACAAAAAAGCATAAATTGTTTTTTTCGCTTATAATAGTGCAAACCCTGAAATATAAGCGCAAATCTATCTCTTTTCTGTAATTATAACTATCTTCAAAACCTACCCCACGCAGTATAAAAAACTCCCTGCCCTTCGGGGCAGGAAGTTAAAGTGTCAAATCAATCTAATCGCTTCGCTAATCAAAGTGTCAATCCTTGATGCAACGCACCGAGTAGCCGCTCGCTCGGAAGTTGCTGTTCATACTGGCACCGTTGATGTTGAAGAAGAGGCGGTCGGCGCCGGTGTCATTAACCGTGCTGCTCCAATAGAAGGCCTGGGCCCCAACATTGCTGAGCGAACCATTGCCAGAGGCGCGTGTGCCCGCCACGGACAATTTAAGTGGGGAGGCAAATGCACCAAGACGGTTGTTCTCGCTCCAACTTAAACGTTCTGCTTCTAATTCTGCAGAGGTCGGCAAACGATAACCGCTCGGGCAAGGATTGTTTACGCCATTTACTCCTTGCCATAAATTATTGTTTTGCGGGCTGCGCCAGTCGTTTGGTGGAGTGAAGGTTGTTATAAAATCACCATGACCTGGCTGGTCGGTGCTGCCCCAGTTACTTGTGGTAGGTGAAGTTCTACACTGATGCCCATCTGCACCTCTTCCCCATTGGTATAAATCACCGTAACTGTCTGCATCTGTACTGCTGGTTGCTACTTGGCTTGCACCAAGGTTTCTATCCATCCAAGTTTTGCCAGTGCCTGGATTGGTAACGTCCACAATGGCTGTTGGATCTCCACAATGTACTGTGCCATTAGGCCAAGCGGAAGCTCCAGAAAACGTAACATTA
>JAFIEX010000189.1 GCA_020832365.1 Crocinitomicaceae bacterium | reverse complement strand
GGAAAGCCTCTTTTTCCCCACCTTTAACATCAAAAGAGATCATTGCGCCTGGGGACGAATATTGTTTTTTATAAATCTCATCTGCTTTTGTACCTGCTTTAATTAAGCCTAAGTAATGTACTTTCTCAATCTTTGCTGACCTTGTTAAGAAATCAGCCACTTTTTGAGCATTTTCACATTGTCTATCCATTCGAACTTTTAATGTTTCCAAACTCCTTAATAATAGCCATGCCGTGTGCGGACTAACCATGTTACCTAAAAAGGTCCTCAACACCTTAACTCTTTGCATTAATTCTGCTTTACCAAGAACAGCTCCTGCAATCAAATCAGAGTGACCTCCAATAAATTTTGTAGCAGAATAAACTACTAAATCTGCACCTATTTTCAGTGGAGAACACCACACAGGTCCCATATAAGTATTGTCAACACAAAGTAAAGCACGATTTTCTCCTCTTGTGTAATGATCAGCAATTTTTCGGCACATCGCGATATCAATCAATGTGTTTGTTGGATTAGCTGGTGTTTCAATGTAAATTAATTTTAAGCGATCTCCTAGGCCTGTTTTATCAACAATTTCTAAAATATCCTCCAAATTATCTTCTGGATGAAAAATAGCATATTGAACACCAATACTCGGCAAAAAAGATTGGATGAAATGATCCGTTCCACCATAAGTCGGTGAGCTATATAAAATCAGGTCCCCTGGTTTTAAAAACTCTAGCATAACAGTACTAATTGCCGACATACCACTTTCAAATACCGCGCTATCATCTGCATGATCCCATAATGAAAGACGATTTTCTAGGATCTCTAAATTTGGATTGTTAATACGACTGTAAATCAACCCAAGTTCTTCATCTTGATTTTTTTCTCTTAAGCCATAAGCAACCTCAAAAAATGCCTTCCCCTCTTCCGCTGTTTTAAATACAAAAGTTGAAGTTTGGAAAATCGGACATTTTATAGATCCCTCTGATAACTCAGGTTTATAGCCATGCGTCATCATTAAACTTTCTGGCTTCATTTTGCGCTCACTCATAGTACAATGCTTTGATTAATGTTTGGCAAAACTAAACAAATTCAGCTTTAGACGTGCCATATTTAACATGGTAAAAAATCATTTTTTATTATATTTTGGAAGGTTATTAATTCGTATACGCGAATTTTCCACAAAAATAAATCGTTATTTGCTAGACAATAACTATCTTCAAAGCCTCAAATTAGATGAACGCATGGTAAAACTATTTTTTAAACAAAACTGGATTCACTTTTTAAGCATAGGTATATTTTTTGCAATTACAGCTTTGTACTTTCTTCCGCAATTTCAAGGTCATCGACTAAAACAACACGATATTGTTCAATTTAAAGGCATGGCTAATGAAACTGAACAATTTAGAGAATTTCATAGAGAAGAAGCGCTTTGGACAAACTCTATGTTTGGCGGAATGCCCACTTATCAAATCAATGTTATTTATGATGGTAATTGGGTAAAGAAATCCATTCAAGTTATGCGCTTATGGATGCACTCTCCAGCTGGTTACTTTTTTATCTATTTGATTGGATTTTACATCTTATTAATGTGTATGAAGGTCGATCCAAAAATTGCAATTATTGGCGCCATTGCCTTCGCTTTTTCAACATATTTCATTATTATATTGCAAGCAGGTCACAACACCAAAGCACTAGCCATTGGTTTGATGCCTCCTGTCATTGGAGCTTTCTACCTAGCCTATCGCAGAAGCATTAAATGGGGAATATTACTTTCTGCATTATTCATGGGGATGCAAATTGCCGCCAACCACTTGCAAATTACTTACTACATGGGTATAGTCCTCCTTTGCTTAGGCATCGCTGAGCTAATTCGGAAAATCCAGGCGAAAGAAGGTCTCAAATCATTCATTATTACTTCATTGGGGCTACTTTTTGCTTACGGTTTTGCCCTGAGTATAAACTATGGTAATATAGCGCTTACCAATGAATATGCAAAGCATACTATTCGAGGTGGAAATGACATCACCATTCAACCAGATGGAAATACCAATGAAAAAGAAAGGACCTCTGGCTTAGACAAAGATTATGTCACGCAATGGAGCTATGGTATTAGCGAATCCTTAACCTTATTATCACCATACATCAAAGGAGGAAGCAGCGGTAGAATAAAGGATAGTCAGTTTAGCGATTTACTAAAAGAGGACAACTTTAGAAAAAAAGCGCCTGTAATCGGAGATAATGATGTTTATTGGGGTGACCAACCATTCACCTCTGGTCCGGTCTATGTTGGAATTATTGTGTTTTTACTTGCGCTCCTTGGTATGGTTTACCTTCAAGGCCCTTTGAAATGGGCTTTATTTACTGCTGCACTTATCAGTTTATTGCTAGCATTTGGAAAAAATTTCAACAAAGAAGACTTGCTTATTTTAAACATTCTGCTAGTGCTTACAACCGCGTTATTTGCTTTTTTCAAAAAACCTGAGAAATATTTATTTGCAACGCTTAGTGCTTTAGGATTTTTACTGTTCTTCTTCGGTGCTGATGAAATGCCCCTCACTAATTTATTATTGGATTATTTGCCTGGCTACAACAAGTTCAGAGCTGTAACAATTATTTTGGCCATTGTTGAATTTGTTATTCCGCTTTTAGGCGTATTATTTTTAGTGCTTTTGTTAGACAAGAAAAAAGAGATACATCAAAACCCCAAACCGCTATACATTGCTTCTTTTGGGTTATTCGCTGCTTTACTGATACTCTTAATAACTGGTATCGGGGATAACTACTTAAAATCTGCAGAGAATGACGTAATCATCAATTATGCAGAGGATGTAAGAGAGCAAATTCTAGCCGAAGATCCAAATCGAATGCTCCAACAATTCAATTTAGACGTCAATGATGCTCGTGCGATGCAGCAGTTCATTGCCAATCAAACAAAAGTAGTCAATGAACAATTCGGTGCGGTCGCAGAGTTTCGTCAAACAGTTTTTCAAAAAAGCATCATTCGGTCTATCGTATTTTTACTATTTGGAATCGGATTGCTTATCTTATTTTTAAGAGGAATTTTAAAGCCAGTTGTCTTTTTGATAGGTTTAGGTGCTGTAATTTTAGCAGACCTAATCCCTGTTAACTTAAATTATCTCAATAACGAAAAACAAGGAGCAAAATACAAGCATTGGATAGAAACGGAAAAATTTGACTTTCCGCATTTCCCCAATAAGGCCGACATGGAGATTTATGAGCGGGAACTATTCGACAGACCTGATGTAAAGGAATACATAGCAAACTTCGAAGAAGAAAACCCTAGTATATTTGGAAGGGAGAACAGAAATGAAAATGAAAAATGGTCGAGAAGATTCCAAGCTTTGAATCGCCAGACCCATTACCGCGTTTTTGAACCCTCTGGAGGATTTAGTAGTTCTCGCTCTTCCTACTTCCACAGTGCAATTGGAGGATACCATGGTGCTAAACTTAGAAGAATTCAAAACCTTTATGATTTCCACTTAGCACAAAATAACGTGGAAATATTGAACATGCTAAATGTAAAATACATTCTTCAAAATGATGGTGTCCAAGTCAATCATAGGGCACATGGAAACGCTTGGTTCGTTCCTAAGTTAATAGAAAAAGCCAATCCAAATCTTGAAATTCTAGCATTAGGAACTACTTACGAAATCGTTGACAGATCAGATAAAGTTAAAGTTTTTGTAAATGACTCCTTAACAAAAGATCTTGAAATATTCGGATTTGAAGATTATAGCTTTGAACTTAATGGTAATTTACAACCACTGAATATCGACAGAATTCGCCAAACACAACTAAGCTCTACTTTAGCCATGGACATCAATGGCACAATAGACTGGATTCCGAATTCTGAGTTATTGAAAGACACCACCGATTCTTTTGAGTCGCTCATAACAGTAAATATTAAAAGTAAGTTCTCAGCAGATCAGTTTGCCATAGTTACACCCGAAACACAGCAGAAAGTTGGAAAGGATAGATTTACTGCATTGGGGAGAATTACACTGCGTTCTTACGCCCCAAACGAGTTAATTTATGATGTTTTAGCAGAAGGGGAGCAATTTGCCGTTTTCTCTGAAATGTATTATCCTGATGGTTGGAATGCCTACTTAAATGGTGAACCGGTAGATATCCATCGCGTAAATTACACACTAAGAGGAATACAAATACCTGACGGCAAGCACGAATTGATAATGAAATTTGAAGTTCCAAAGTTTCATATTGCTAACCAAATAGCATTAGCTGGGTCTTTACTTCTGTTTTTGCTAATTATTGGTGCGTTTTTAAAAGATTACAAAACATTTTTATCGAAAGACGATTTAAACAATTCCATAACGGAAGATCATGATAAATAGACATTTATTTTAATAATTCAAAGTATGATAAACAAAGCAAACGACCCTAGTTTAAAATCATGGATTGAAGTACCAAATAACTCCGACTTCCCCATACAAAATATTCCATTTGGTATTGGAAAAACAGACCATCACAAACCGCGTGTTTGTTCTAGAATTGGAGACCAAGTGATTGATCTAAAAACCCTTTTCGTTTTGGGTTACTTGAAGAACCTTCCTTTTGATGCAGAGGACTTTGACACTAGTTCTTTGAATAACCTAATGCGGCACGGAAAAAAGGCGACTTCCGATTTGCGCAATAGGCTTTCTAAGCTTTTTTCCATGGGTTTCAACGATTTAAAAGATAATGAGCATCATGTTGCTCAAGTTTTAATGCCTATTGATCAAGTGCAAATGTGCCTGCCAATTCAAGTAGGAGACTACACCGATTTTTACTCAAGTAGAGATCACGCCACCAATGTTGGAACGATGTTTAGAGATCCAGATAATGCATTGCTTCCTAACTGGCTATGGATTCCTGTAGGGTATCACGGTCGCGCAAGCTCAATTATTCCTTCAGGTATTCCTATTAATCGTCCAAAAGGTCAGCAAAAACCAAATGAAGAGAGCGATCCAATTTTTGGCCCTTGTAAATTGCTAGACTTTGAGCTAGAGATGGCTTTTATTACCTTCGATGGAAAGCCATTGGGCGAAAATATCACAACAGCAGAAGCAAAAAACTATATTTTTGGTATGTGTATTATGAATGACTGGTCAGCAAGAGACATACAAAAATGGGAATATGTGCCGCTAGGGCCTTTTCTAGCTAAAAGTTTTGCCTCTTCCATTTCCCCGTGGATTGTTACCTTAGACGCGCTCGAGCCTTATGCAATTGATGGACCACAGCAAGAACCTGCTGTGATGGACTACCTTCGATATGAGGGGAAACACCACTACGATATTCACTTAGAAGTGGCAATCCAGCCAGAACAGGCTGAGGAAACCATCGTTTGCCAATCTAATTACAAACACATGTACTGGAACATGGCGCAGCAACTAGCGCATCATACTATTAATGGTTGTAACATTAGATGTGGCGATATGATGGCATCAGGAACGATTTCAGGACCAACACCCGAAAGCTTCGGTTCAATGCTAGAGATTTCATGGAAAGGAACTAAGCCTGTTCAGATGAAGGATGGATCTGAAAGAAAGTTTATTCTTGACCATGACACTGTTATTATGCGCGGACATTGCGAAAAAAATGGTGTCCGAATAGGTTTCGGAGAGGTAAGCACAAAAGTTTTACCAAGCAAATAGTCTTACAATTCATCAATCAACCATAGGTATAAATGGCCTCAGAACATTTTGACATAGACTTAGAAAAGGAACGTAAGGAAATTTTAAATGCGTTTAAAGGCTTGTTGCGTATAACGAAATACAATCGCACAAGAGAAGAAACTAAGATGATTCGCAAAGCATTCGATGTGGCTGTGGAGGCACATAAAGACATGCGCAGAAAATCTGGAGAACCTTACATTTACCACCCCATTGCAGTCGCTAAAATTTGCTCGGAAGAAATGGGGCTTGGAACCACAGCCATTATTTGTGCACTTTTGCATGATACAGTTGAAGACACCTATATCACACTAGAAGATATAGAGGAATTATTC
>JAFIEX010000004.1 GCA_020832365.1 Crocinitomicaceae bacterium | reverse complement strand
GTTAACGGAATAGCATTTTCATTACAGAAGATTAGTGCGTTTTCAACTCCTTCTTTTTGAATTTTTCCCATTAAATTTTGCCCCAATAATTGTTTGGTCTGTGCGGCATAGTAGGCACCCTTTTCTAAGGGAGTTAGTTGATTCAACTTAACGTCATCATCTTCTGTGTTTTCAGATGTTATGTTATTTCCTTGCCACCAATCAGGTGTTGCGATTTCCTCTCGAAATAAATATTTTGAAATCAAAACTATTGTATTTTCGCTGTACTGTTGTGAAGGCATCATACCGAATTTTTCAATAGCGTCTGGCATTTTACTAATTTCTTTAGATGGATGTAACAACCATTTTCTCATGCTTGCAATAAATTCTTCTTCATCGCTAGTCATGTAAGCTTCTTTAATTGCAATCATGGGTGGTGCAATGAGTAATTCTTCCTTTACCTTTGGGCTGTGGCAAACGTAGCACTTGTTTTCCATTAATTGCTTCGCTTCAGCAATCGTTTCTTTATCCCATGTGATTTCTGTGTCCTCACCTTGAATCGGAGAATAAGAGTTTTCCTCTCCGCAACTTGATAAAATTAACAGAGCAACCGCAAAAGGATAAAATATAAATTTCATGATGATAGTTTAATTCCAAATATAATTTATTAATAGTTTTACTATGGTATCAAAAGTTACCTAAGAAAAAAGTGATAAGGCATTCTTACAGGCTGTTTGCCTCCCGACATCGAAAAACCATCGACGTCAGACCCTTCACCAAATGTGTAAAGACGCCATGGTATATCAAATACAATGTGATCATGTTCAAAGCGCAATAGGTACTTTGGGAATTGATCTACATCATGCAGTCGTTTTATATCACGCTCAGATAACTGAAATAATTGCTGCCATGTTACATCTACTTGTCTGCCACGCACCCATTCATCCTCAACCAAACGATATACCTTAAGTCTCCCAAAGCTATTACTGTTAACCACTTTTTGTTTATACATTAATACGTGTGGTATTCCTTGGTAATATAGATATTTCAGGAGGATACGCTCAATATCATCACAATTGTTATTAGAATATAAATAGAGGACATCATTGAAATTATCATACTTAACACTGAAAACAGTCCAATCTGCTCGAAGTTTACCTTGAGTCACTAGCTTTTGAACATCATACCTGTTAAGACCATTAAAGCAATCTGGTAAGTAATCACTTTTTAAAAAAGGAATAAATTTTTCAATTGGTTGAATTCCCAAGGTATCTTTCTTTTCTGCACCATAAATAATTCCTACAAAGTTTAAAAAGAAAAAACTCAAAAAGAAAAATCTAGAAAATGATCGCTTTATCATAAAATTAGCTTTCTTTAAAGATAATTATTTTTATCCAAGAAATTACAAAAGCAATGTTAAAAATAGGCATCATTTCAGATACGCACGGTTATTTAAGTCCCAAAGTTATTAAACATCTGCAAAATGTGGACGAGATTTGGCATGCTGGAGATATTGGGAGCTTGGAAGTGCTTAAAGCATTGAAAGACTTATGCCCGAGCGTTCGAATAGTTTATGGGAATATTGATGATGCATTAATACGCAGTGAAACCAAGGAATTCCTTAGATTTAAGCTTGATATGGTAGAGGTGTTAATTACGCATATAGCAGGAAAGCCTGGGAATTATAGCCTGCCTTTGAAAAAGGAACTTCAACAAAATGGGGCGCCTGATATTTTAGTCTGTGGTCATTCTCATATTTTGCTTGTTAAAATGGATAAATTGAGTAATATGTTATGGATAAACCCAGGGGCATGTGGAAATAAAGGGTTTCATAAACTTTGCACGATGATTACTTTTAACTTAGATCAAGGAACGCCAAAGAATATGCAAGTTATAGAATGGGCGAGGTAAGTGAAAGTTATAAGTGAACTAATCGAAAAAAAATGATTTTATTTGGGCTCTTTTAGAATATATGTTAAGTTTGCGGAAACTTAAAATAACAATCTTATGAATAAGACTACACAAAAGTTATTATTGGCTGCTACAGTGGTAACGGTTTTGAATTTTACAAGTTGTGGTAAATACGATGACGGTCCTGCATTTTCATTGAGAACCAAAAAAGCAAGACTCACTGGAGACTGGGAGGTGGTTAGAATTGGTAATCAATCTTTCCCTTCAAATGGTTATGCTCTTGAAATGTCATTAAGAGATAATGGTGATTTGAAATTTACCTACTCTTATTTACAAGAAAGTTTCACCTACAATGGAAAATGGGAGTTTTCAGGTGATAAAGAAGATTTACTTTTAACTTTTGATAATGAGTTGTCTAGATTTAAAATAAATAGACTGACAAATAAAGAGTTGTGGATGGAAACAACTGGTAGCGGTCTAATTGAAGAATGGAGGCTAGAGAAAAAATAGAAAATATTCACATTTTTGGAAAAGCCTCTATATCTTAGAGGCTTTTTTAATGTTAGAACAATGGTAAACGAAAAGTTTGAAATTACATTTGATGCAGAGGTTGCAGAGCTTCTTTTTCGGAAAAAAATAAGTATAGTATTTAGTACATATCAGGCTGGAGCTTTAGTTATTATTGGAAGTCCAGAAGGTAGAACACTACACCAGATTCCAGTAAGTTTCAAAAAACCAATGGGTATAGCTTTGCAAGATAACAAGCTGGCGGTAGCTGGTTTGGAAGAGGTGGTTTTTTTTTCAAACGCAGAGGATATTGTTGGCTCAATGCAGAATAATGATAAAGGGTTTGATACAGTTTATGTGCAACGAGCGGCTTATAATGTCGGCATGATAGATGTTCATGATATTGCTTTTGGAGATGGTCAGCTTTGGGGAATTAATACCAAGTTTTCGTGTATCGCCACATTTGATATCAATTATAGCTTTCGACCAAAATGGAAGCCCAATTTCATAGATTATCTTACGCCAGAAGATAAGTGCCACATGAACGGAATGGTGATGCAAGATGGGTTACCGAAGTATGTTACTGCTTTAGCTAAATCCAATGAAAAAGAAGGTTGGAGAAAAGACATCATGAGTTCAGGTATTTTAATGGAGGTACCTACTAGTGAGATCATATTAGAAGGGCTTGCTATGCCGCACTCACCTTTATGGATTGATGGCGAGTTATATTTACTTGAGTCAGGTAAAGGATTACTGATACGAGTGGATATTGAGCATAAAAAAAAGGAGGTTGTATTTTCTTTTAATAGGTTTGTTCGAGGCCTAACCTATTTTGAAGGTTATTTATTCATTGGGACTTCTAAAATGAGAAAGTCCTCTGAAACCTTTAATAAGTTGGATGTAACAGAACAATCCAATTACGCAGGTTTTATAATTTTCGATTTAAAAAAGAAGGTTATTGTTGGTGAGTTAAATTATCAGGATACTGTTGATGAAATTTATGATATAGCTCACTTTGATGGGTTTATTAAGCCAGCCATAATTTCTCAATATCAAGATCAGCACAATCAAGTTATTGTTTTTCCAAAACATGTTTTTTGGAAGCAATCCAAGGAAAAGGAAGAGGAGAAAAACTAGGGAAGAGTTATAGCTTTATTTGGCTTTGATTACCTCGGAGAAATGATTAGTAATTAACTTTGCTTTATTAGAGCCAATTACAGAAGCTATGCTTTCAGTTGATTGCTGTTTTATCATATGAATACTTTTAAACGCATTTAAAAGTTCTATTATGGTTTTCGGTCCTATGCCCTTTATGTTTTCTAACTCTGATTGCAGTGCGCCCTTACTCCTTTTATTTCTATGGTGCTCAATACCGAAACGGTGAGCTTCATTTCTCATGTGCTGAATGACTTTTAAACTCTCACTTTTTTTATCTAAATAAAGCGGTAGGCTATCCCCAGGAAAGAATATTTCTTCTAATCTTTTGGCAATTCCAACAATGGGAATCTTACCGTTTAAATTCAACATTTCTAGTGCCTTAACTCCTGCTGATAACTGCCCTTTTCCGCCGTCAACAATTAAGAGCTGAGGAAGCGATGCGTTTTCTTCTAATAACCTTTTATACCTGCGATAAATAGCCTCTGTCATCGAAGCGAAATCGTCCGGTCCTTCAACAGTTTTGATGTTAAAATGTCGATAGTCTTTTTTACTTGGTTTGCCGTTTTTAAATACCACACAAGCAGAAACTGCATGAGTCCCTTGAAAATTTGAATTATCGAAGCATTCCATGTGAACAGGTAACTCCTTTAGTCGAAAATCTTTTTGAATTTTTTCCAAGATGCGAAGACTATGTGTTTTTGGGTTTTTTAATTCCAATTGCTTTCGCTTTTCAAGTATGTAATACTTCACATTTCTTTCGGATAAATCTAGGAGGTGTTTTTTATCTCCTCTTTGTGGAACAAAAAAATGAAGATTTTCTAAATGCGCTAAATTATCTGTATTTGAAACAAGTACTTCTTTGGAATTGCTATTGAATCGCAGGCGCATTTCATTCAACACAAATAATAGTAGCTGCTCGAAGGGCTCTTCTAATTTGTTTTGTACTTCAATCGTTTGGCCATGAATAATTACGCCATTATTTACCACTAAATAATTGAAATAGAATTTTTTACCTTCTTGCACCCCTGTAATTACGTCAAGTTGTTCAATGGTTGGCGATACAATGGTGGATTTGGCCTGATACTTTTCTAAAATGTCCATTTTAGCTTTGTAAATGGCTGCATCTTCAAAGGCGTAATTTTCAGCTGATTTTTGCATTTCTTCCTTAAGGTATTGCATTACCCGATACATGTTGCCTTTAACAATATGTTCTATTTGTTGAATATACGCATCATAATCACTGTTTCGTTGCAGCCCTTCGCACGGAGCTTTGCAGTTACCAATGTGAAACTCAAGACATTTTTTGAACTGACCTTTTTGGATTTTTTCGGATGTCAGGTCATAATTACAAGTTCTTAAAGGAAATAGATCGTTGATGAGTTCTAAAAGTGTATTAATGATTTTAACAGATGGATAAGGCCCAAAATATTTGGAGCCGTCTTTTATCACTCTTCTAGTGGAGAATACCCTCGGGAAAGGTTCGTTTTTAATACAAATCCAAGGATAAGTCTTGTCATCTTTGAGTTGTATATTGTATCTCGGTTGATATTTTTTTATAAGACTGTTTTCGAGCAGTAAAGCGTCGGTTTCTGTAGTTACGACTAGGTACTCAATGTTTGCAATTTTTCTGACTAAGATTCTGGTTTTAGCATTTTCTGCATTTTTGGTGAAATAGGAATTGACGCGCTTTTTAATGTTTTTTGCTTTACCGATATAAATGATGTTTCCAGCTTGATCGAAATATTTGTAAATACCAGGCTTTTCTGGTAGTGTTTTAATTTTTTCTTTCAGTTGTTGCGCTCGGCCCTCCATACAGGCAAAGATAGGGATTTTAGTGCGTAAGAATTGAATAAAAAAACAAATGAAAGGGAATGAATTACATTTAATTCCTTATTTTTGCCACCGCAAATGCCCAGGTGGTGAAATTGGTAGACACGCCATCTTGAGGGGGTGGTGCACTAAGTGCATGCTGGTTCGAGTCCAGTCCTGGGCACTAATTAAAAGCCCAATTGATTGTTTTACAGTTAGTTGGGTTTTTTGTTTCCCCACATATTCCCCACAATTCAGAAAAAAGGTCTTTTTACGTGCGTAACAGATTGTAGCATATTATGATTTCTAAACACTCTTATACGTGCGTAACAGATAGGAATATATTCGCTATACGCATCATCTCTATTTTTTTGAACCGTCTATGACTTTCCAAACTGGGGTTGGTGTTTCCTCTTTTACGCTTAAATCAATACCATGGAATATTTGAAGCTCTTTAGGTGTTTGTTGCTCGGTTGTTGTTTTAGGTAGCACCAATTTACAAAGATGCAAAAATAACGTTGCTTTGTCCTTGTCGTCTAATGAGTTCCAGATATGCGGTATTTCATAGGCTTTATCATTCAGAAAGTTGGTTATAAATTCGCGAATATCTTTCGTCGTCTTATTGGTTGCTCCCTTGGGTTTCCCTTTGTTGCCATCTGTAAAACGTCCTTTGTCGTCTCGTCCGTTCTCATCCGTATTTTTCGGTAAATTTTTACTCATGATCTTAAATATTAATCCATCCTATATTGTGATAAAACTCATCAAAATTTTGCTTAATAAACTCATCCGATAGTTGGAATTTAGTTTTCAGTTCATTGATTGAATATAGTTCTCCTTTCTTTGGTAGGGGTGTCTTTTTTATAGTGTCCTTTTTTACCTTATCTTGTGGTGGTGCTATGACTGTTTTATGACTGTTATTCGATTGTTTTTCGATTGTTATTTGTTTATCGGATAATTTGAAAAATGTTAGGTGTTTTGATAATACAGAACTAAAAATATCCTTTGCTTTCTTATAATCTGTATGTTTGACAATAACCTCATCATGCACCGATAAAAATTTAACTCCAGCATCTAACAAGCAACTCCAGACCTCTGTCATTATGGTAACCTCACTTGTTTGTAGTAACCATGCTAAATTGGAATGATTTTTTTCTAATGTATGGGGGTTGGGCGTGAATGGTTGTCGTTTAAACTCATTAATCCATTCAATCCATGTACTATTGCCAAACATCTTTTTAAGGCTATCATTTGGGCGTGAAAACAGTATTTCAAAAAATCGTTTTTTGGCTTCGTCTCTGGTGGATAATTTCGCTTTTGATTGTAGCATCAAATAAATGTCTTCGCCTGTATCAATCCAATTTGAATACTCATTTTCTCCAATCTTTGATTTTAATATACTCCCTAATAAAAGCGGTTGCATCGTCACTACATCAATAGATATTGTCTCCAACTCATCAATTAAAATATTTTTCCTGTACTCCCCTTTAAAGCTTGTTATTGGTGTATGTACTCGTCCGCTAAATACATCCACATTAAAAAATGTCCTTAATAGGTTGTTTTTGTACTCCAGAAACGAATTAAAATACTGTGTAGATGGACTATCTTTTTTTAATGATACATCTTTTAAAATATTCATCATTCTTTCGGTGGTGGTGGTTAACTCCTTGCCTTTAGGCTCTAATAAGTTTAGATCATAGTAGCCAGCTTTCAAAACTTTGTAGGACGTGTATTTATGTCTTTTAGAATTGTGATTTTCTTGAACTTCAATTTCTCCAGCTTGTACGAGGTTCTTAATGTCTTCATGCGGATTGACTAAAAATCGACTTTTAATCTCGTTCATACTGATAAAAACAAATGTATTTGGATCAACTCCTTTTAGTGCGTTTAACATAAATTGTTTAGTGCGAATATATTCTACAAACTTATTTAGTTGATATTCAGAACTTTGCATTTTTGTAGTTATTATTTCAGGGATTAAGGGAACAACATCTATCTAAATATGGGGGGTATATGTAAAAATAATTACCCCCCCCTTTTTTTATTGTAGCTTGTTCCCTTGTTCCCTAATTTGATAAATTGGGTTTCCGTTTGACTTCCCTACTCTGATAAATTCAAGGCTTTCAGTCGCACAATATTTTTTTATCCAATTAGTGAATGTTCTTTGAGTAGTTTTACTGTCCTCACCTAAATAACATGACTTAAATTCATCAAATAAATCTTTCATGATAAAATCAATGTTTGTTGGTGGTGGTGTGCTTATAATGTACTCCATGAACTCGTCGCAAGTTTGTTGTTTGAGTAAATTAAAGCCTACATTTTTACGCTCATAATCACATAGACCTTGTGACAAATAAAGTTGCGAACATTCCAGCATGAAGGAATAAAATTTATTCCATTCTTCAATGCTCCATTTATCTGAAAACAAAGTTCCGTGTTCATCTTTTATTGGCTCTTCAGTACCTGTGATAATCTTACTTGAATAGAAGTCAGAAAATTCAATTACATACTGTCGTCGCTTATTACTTGTTCCTTTATTTTCTAATATGGAATTTGAACAAATTAAAACCTTTGGACTGTCTTCTGGTGCAATGTCGAATTTATTTTGAAATTTACGTTCCACTTGCCAGCCATCTGTTAAGTTTGAAAACATATCTTTAAAATCAAAATTCTTATTAGTTTCATCAATCCAAACTAATTGTGTGTCTGGGTTTACATTGCTCCATTTGAATTTGTCGTCTGATTTATAGTTTTTACCATCAATTTTTGCGGTTTTTCTCATTTGCTTTATTCCTTGAACGGTTGCGCCTTTTCCTGTTCCCCCCTGGGGGTTATTACTGTCTGTTAAGGCTTCATCATAAAATATGACTGCTTGTCCTTTTGTACGGTCAAAATGATTATGTAACAAATAGCCTATTGCACTACATAATGCCAGAACTCTTTGAGGCTCTTTATTACATACGTTATGAATGAATTTTTCATATTCTCCCTCTATTCCTGTGCGGTCTTCAATGTATGTAAAATAATGGTTTATTACTTGGTCTTTCCATACACAAACACCTTTCAACTCATCTAAGTTTTTCATCTCGATATTGTCTTTTGTGACTTCAATAAGTCCATTATTAAACACAAAGAAAGAACTTGTTTCAGTATCTTTTAATATGGGTTTCTCATGCTTCTGAATATTGGTTAACCACTTATCATTTGTTATATTATGATGCTGTTTTAGATAGATATTCTTGAACGTTTCGCACGGTATCGAATATTCTGTATCATTGTATGTAAATTTGATAGGTTGTCTAATGCTATCTACATAATTACGTACCTCATCATTAAGATCATCTTTTGTAATTTCTTGTATTACATTGTCAACCTCTTTAATATAAATATGGTCTTTATCTGACAACTGTCTTTTATAATAATCCAACGAATTAATAAATTCCCTCATTCCTTGGTAATACAAAGAACTAATTTCAAACTTCTTTGAATTGTTGTTATATTTCCACTCCCATAAATCATAAGCAAAGGCACTATCTTTTAAATAAATAGGCTTCTTAATCCTTAACTTTGATTTGTCTATTTTCTGGGGGGATTGTCCTAAAAATATATTTTGTTCACTCATTACAATATCGTTTTTAGTAGATTAAATACTGCAATGCTCCAACCTCTTAGCCATTGATATAAGGCAAATATTTTGTATTTTTGCGTTATCGGTGGTCTTTTGCCAGAACATTGATAATTTGTTTGGGGGGTGCGTTGTTGCGCTCCCTTTTTTCTTAATACCATGTTACTGACTATTAGAATTATTTAGAACTTCGACTAACTCCGATTGCTTGAAATACGTTCTGTTTCCAGCCTTATAAGGTTTGATTATACCTTTGTTCATCCAATCGTGGACGGTGTATAAACTAATCTTAAAAAATTGGGCGGTTTCCTTTCTCGTTAGGAACGTTTCACTCTCCTGATGAGGTGTTTGTTCTACCTTTGAATTTTGAGCGGTTAAACTCGCTTCTATTCGCTCCAATCGTTCCAATAACAAACCAACTGCTTTTGGCAAATCGTTGTGGGTTAAATTACTGTTTTCCATCTCGAATTGATTTAAAGGTTAATACTTCTTTCTCATCGAAAAGGAAAAATCTGTTATGCCTGTGTATAGGCTTTAGTTTTCCAATAGTTACCAATCTGGCAACGTTTCTTGTTGTGCATCCTAAAATAGATGCAACTTCTTTAGTACATAACATACTTAAAAATTTTAGTTAATAAATATGCCTTAGAAGCCCTATTGAAAAATGATTTTACCTCGGTGGTTTGTGCTACACAATTTAAAAAAGTTTATAAAAAAAACTTGTGTATTAAATAATAGTGTGTATATTTGCATCAACAAAGATAAAAATTGAGGTAATCACATTGTTTCAAGTAGACCGCATTCTATTGCTGTAGTTTGCGGTTTTCCTCATTTGGCGTTTCAAAGTTACATCTAACTTTGGAAATTTGCCTATTTTATTTCAGAAAGAATTTAACAATTTCGCTTGTGTTTTGTGGATAAAAATTTATTCCCTTGTCGGTTTTAAGATTGCGACGTTCCTAACATAGTTATTTTAAATTTAAACATTAAGCTGTTTTGATTGATTTAACTTCATTTTCCTTGTCATTATCCCAAACATTCATGAAGTCGTTCAAATGGTCGGTTTCTGTCTCTCCTATGTAGTTTAATAACATCTTTTCGGTGGCGTGTCCTGTTACTCGCATGATTAATTTATTCGACAACTTGTTATAATGATTAGTGGCGAATGATCGTCGGCACGTATGCGACTTAATTAACTCCCATTTCTCAAACATTCCTGTTTCTTTTTTATGGGTGCTTGGGTTCTGTCGTGTTCCCTTGACTAATTGCGTTAATCCAGCAAGTTTACAAACTTCTTTGATATACAGATTGAAATTAACAAATGATATTGGTCTTGGAAAACTCCCTAACCTCTCCAGCACCTCATTAACTTGTGGGTGTATTGGTAAATCGACTTGTTTCCCTGTTTTGCTCTGGGTGTATCGGATAAACTTCTGTCCTTTGTTGTTGTGAATGATATTATTGTTGTCCAACTGCATGAGGTCGCCAACTCGACAACCTGTCCAGCATCCAATTATTAACCAATCTCTCGCATTACTTAGGTAGTTTTGTTTAAACTCATGTCCTTTGATAGTGTTAATCTCGCTTTCTGTTAATGTCACAAATAAGGTTGGTTCTGATTGCATCGTAAATTTTCGGCTCTCTGCTTGCTTGTTAATGTCGTAACCTCTGTCTCTGGCATCCAGACAAACGGTTTTAATTTGCTTTATGTCCTTGCCTATACTGTTAATGGATAAACCTAATTTTGTTGTGGCGAACTTCTTATAATCGGAATGAAACGTTAAATCTACTTCATGCAAAAAATATTGGTACTTCTTGAATTTCTCGAATTTCTCCAATCTCATTAAGGTAGTATTATAATTTTTGAGAGTATAGTTTGAAATTAGTTTTCCTGTTTTCGGGTTAAACTTTGTTTTCAATTCCGATTGATAGTTTTTTATAGCATCCATCAATAAAATTTCTTTACTGTCAATAGATGGGTTCTTATAGACTGCAACAACATGGTTTAACCAATCTTTATCAATAGAGGTTGTTCCCTTGTCTTCATTCAACTTGTTAATGATGAAATTCTTTAAAGTTCTTAAATCGTTGGATAAATTTAACTTGTCTTTGTTTCCAGCAACTTGTTTTGGTTCTCCTTTCTTGTCACTCCAGAACTCGGGGTTAATTGTGTAACCTGTGGACGTTGTTATATCGGTTTCTCGGCCATCTCTTAAACGTGTGTAAATGGTTGTTGCTTCTCCCTTTCCTTTGATGAAATATTTAACTGTTGCCATAATTGATAATTTGTTATGACAAATATAATGTTTTCCCCACATTTTCCCCACATTTTCCCCACATATTCTAATTTAAACCGATTTAGGCAAATTTTGTTAATCTCTCAAAAGTGGCTTTAATGCTTGTTTTTAGTGGTATTTGATACTAATTTAATGAGGTTTAAGTTAGCTACATTATGGTTCAGTCCTGGGCACTAATTAAAAAAGATTGCTTTACGCAATCTTTTTTTAGTTTGAATAGTTCCTTTTTTGTGATTGATTTTTATCAAAAAACAACAGAATAACTTATTTCATTTATGTTTCCACAGGCATCTTCTGCTCGGATAGTTAGTTGTTTTCTCCCTTTCAAATCTGTTGGTGGTTGAAAAAAATATCCTGCTGCTACCTTTGGCTCATATTGTAATAAGTACCATTCATCATCGATGTAAACGTCGTAATCTGTAACACCTGAAAAGTCATCTTTAATCGACCAACGCAGTGTCTGGCCATTCACTTGCTTTCCATTAAATACATTTTGTGCAGCAATCTTCGGGGGGATTGTATCAGCGGTAACATAAAACTTTCCAAAATCTCTCACCCAAGCAGTAATCCATCCTTCGAAATAATGACTTTTTTCAGCATATTTTCTGCCACTTTCATTTTCTCTTGCAATGACTAATCTTTCCGGTGGTAAATGAGCAAACTTTGCTGGTGATTTAAACATTACTTTATAATATTCTTGCAGTGGTACGCTTGTTTTACCAAACTTAAAGCTGTTCTGATTTCTTTCCTCGAAGAGTGCTGTGGGCTCGTAAATTAAATTAGGCGTAAACAAAACGAGGTAGTTTTCCTCTTTAATCGAATAGCCGCTATCTGGATATAAATATTGTGCAGAAGGTTGAAATAAATCAGATAAATCAGAAAGCTCACCAGCGCTAACTATCAAATCAAAATTTAACTCGCTTTGATTATTTTCAGTGTCTATACAAATATATTTAATGCTATAAGTGCTGTCTGGTGATATCTGAATAATGCCATTATTTTTATCGAAAGTGTAAATCGGCAATGGATTGTGTATGGTTTTAAATGCTTTGTGAAAATGCTTTCTCTGACTGTGATAGGCTTCATAATCTTTATGACAGTTAATGTAACGATTCGACTCAAAAGCAATTCTTGTCATATCTTGTTTGAAAATTGTGTCGCCATTAACAATGAGTATGGCTTGGAAAATTCCACAAATATTATCCGCAGCATCCAGTTGGTCAACTGCGTCAAAAGCAAAGCCAATACCACCTTGAATAGAGCTGTAGTTTGCAGGGATTACAATTTTATTTCCAGTTACTTGGTATTTGCCATTACCACCAAAGGTGTTGAGTGTTCTAGATTTATTAGGGATGCGGTATCCCTCTGCTGTTAGGCCGTAAACTTTAACACCCCTAATTAAAGGCTTTCGGGTGTCTGATATTTCAAAACCGAAAAGCATGGGGTTGATGGCTTCCTCTGTTAACGCATCTCTAATTTCAAAATGCAAATGCGGCGCTGTGCTACCCCCAGTATTTCCAGAAAGTGCAATGGCTTGGCCTCGTTGAACCTTTAGACTATCTGGCTCTGGATAATATTCAAAGGCAAAATCTTGTCGTTTTCTTTGCTGCGCGTTAACTAATGCTTTGACTTCTCCAATGAAATCAGAACAATGCGCATAAACAGATGAAAGACCATTGTAGTGTGTGATGTAAACAACGTGACCATAGCCCCATGGTGATACTTTTATGCGTGATACATAGCCGTCAGCAACGGAATAAATTTTGTACCCTTCTTTCCTGTTTGTTTTAAAATCCAATCCCGTATGGAAGTGATTACTGCGCAATTCTCCAAAATTACCTGCCAAAACGAGCGGAATTTTTAATGGAGGATGTAAATCGTAGTTTTTACTAGGGTCGTACTGCGCATGCATGATTGTTGAAAAGAAACTGCTCCACAAAAAAGCAAATAGAAATCTTGATTTTAACTTTTTCAATGTCATACCCTAGTTTTAATAGCTAATAGCACAAAAATAGTTGTCTGCAACATTAAATTTATGATTGTTTAGCTGCTAATGATAACATTGATTTGTGAATATTATTGCAGCGATGAAACAGTTACTGTTTTTTTGATCATTTCTCATCATGTATTATAATGTTTGGAATAGGTCTGTGCGTTTCAACTAACAGAAAGTCTTACCAATTATTATCACCTTACCTAATATTTTTAATTTTCATGTTGCTATATCTTAGCGAATTTGTAAATTTGTCCAAGTCGATTTTAGAAATGGAAGAAATCAAGTCAATTATTGCAGCATTAGATGTGGAAATCACAAGTTTGAAGGCCAAGCTTTCTGAGTTAAAGGAGAATAACTCTGAGCTTTCGTCGAACTTGGTTCAGGTTACTGCACAGTTGCGAAAAAGAGAGGAGGAATTGAAAGATTTCCAGTCTAAAATAGATGATTTAACGCAACAGATGAAAGCAACGGAACAAAACCAGCAGCTTCCTAAGCAAGAAGGAATCGTGGTGAGTGAGGCTGAAATTGATGCGTTAGTTAGGGAGATAGACGAATGTATAAATAGATTGAAGCAGGTATAATGAGTAAGTTATCTGTAAAAGTGATTATCGCGGGAAGAACTTATCCTTTGACAATAAATGAGTCAGAGGAGGAAAAGGTGCATGCTGCCGTTCGATTAATCAATAGCAGTATCAAACAGCTTCAAGAAAATTATGCAGTAAAAGATATGCAGGACTTACTGGCAATGACAGCACTTCAGTTGGCAACCAAAGACGCTTCAAATGTAGTACCTAATGGTGCTGAAAACAACGAGGGGTTAGAGGAGGTTAAAGAAGAATTAATGCGTTTGTTGCAAGTTGTCCGCAGTTAATAACAAATTTAAATAATGTCATTTCCCGAAAACAAGTTGCGCAGTGTGACTTGTCGTAGGGTTTTTTTTTAGAATAATATGGAGATAATAATTGCAGGAGTAGTAGGTTTAGTTGCGGGAGTGGCGGTGACCTTTGTGGTTCAGAATGTGCTGATGAAAAAGCGTTTAGAACAAATGTTGAAAGACGCTGAGAATGAAGGCGAGGCGATAAAAAAAGATAAAATTTTGCAGGCCAAAGAGCGCTTTCTTCAGTTGAAGGAAAACCATGAGAAAACGATGAAAGATCGGGAGAGAAAATTGCAGTCTGCTGAGGACAGAACAAAAGCAAAGGAAAAAACCTTGTCTCAAAAAATCGAAGAGGTCAACAGAAAGGAAAAGACGCTAGAAAGTCGCGATGAAGAATTAACACAAAAAATTGAATTAGCAGACTTAAAACAACAAGAGTTAGAAAAGATTCAGCAAAAAAGAGTAGCTGAATTGTCGAGAATTTCTAATCTTGATAAAGAAGAAGCGAAGAAAATGTTGATGGAGGCACTCAAAGATGAGGCAAGGACTGATGCGATGTCGCATATTAAAGATATTATCGATGAAGCCAAGTTAAATGCGAATCGAGAGGCGAAAAAGGTGATAATTCAATCAATCCAGCGTTTAGCGCACGAGCAAGCCATTGAAAATGCGGTATCTGTTTTCAATATTGATTCTGATGAGGTGAAAGGTAGAATCATTGGTAGAGAAGGACGGAATATCAGAGCATTAGAAGCTGCTACTGGTGTGGAAATCGTTGTGGACGATACGCCTGAAGCGATTTTACTTTCTTGTTTCGACCCAATACGCAGAGAAATTGCGCGCTTAGCGATTCATCAACTGGTTTCAGACGGACGTATTCACCCTGCTAGAATTGAAGAGGTGGTGGCTAAAACTAAAAAGTCTTTGGATGACGAAATTGCAGAAACAGGTAGAAGAACTTGTATTGATTTAGGTATTCATGGTCTGCACCCAGAGTTAACCAGAATGGTGGGGAGAATGAAATATCGTTCTTCTTACGGTCAAAACTTGTTGCAACACAGTAGGGAAGTCGCTAACATTTGTGCGATCATGGCAGCTGAGCTTGGATTAAATGTGAAACTGGCTAAAAGAGCTGGATTACTACATGATATTGGTAAAGTGCCTGACGAAGAGCCAGAATTACCGCATGCAATTTTAGGGATGAAGCTGGCAGAAAAATATGGCGAAAAACCAGATGTATGCAATGCAATTGGTGCTCACCATGATGAAATTGAAATGAACACTTTGATTGCGCCTATCGTCCAAGTTGCAGATGCTATTTCTGGTGCCAGACCAGGTGCTAGAAGAGAAATCGTGGAGTCTTATATTAAGCGTATTAAGGACTTAGAAAATTTAGCATTATCTTACGAAGGTGTAGTAAAAGCTTATGCTATTCAAGCGGGAAGAGAGTTAAGGGTATTGGTGGAAAGTGAGAAGGTTTCCGACTTGAAAGCGGATGAACTATCGTTTGCTATTTCCCAGAAGATTCAAACAGAGATGACGTATCCGGGACAGGTGAAAGTGACCTTAATCAGAGAGAAGCGCTCTGTGAGTTACGCAAAATAATTTCGATTGAAAAAAAAATAACTAAATTAGTCAATCGCTAAACGGAAGATTATGACAAATTCAAAATATTCAACGAAAGAGGCATTACTAGAATTGTATAATAAGCCGCTTTTAGAGCTAGTTTTTGAGGCGGCAACTGTGCACAGACAGCACCATGACCCAAGAGAGGTGCAGATGTCTTCTCTATTAAGTATTAAAACTGGTGGATGTCCTGAAGATTGTGGTTATTGTCCGCAAGCAGCGCGCTACCATACAGATGTTGAGGCGCATAAGCTCATGACAGTTGATAGTGTTGTTGAACAAGCCAAAAACGCAAAAGCGAATGGATCTTCTAGATTGTGTATGGGAGCTGCTTGGAGAGAGGTGAGAGACAACAGGGATTTTGACCAAGTAATCGAAATGGTGCAAGCAGTGAATGACCTTGATATGGAGGTTTGCTGTACACTCGGAATGATGACGGAAGATCAAGCCAAACGTTTGAAAAATGCAGGCTTATTTGCATATAACCACAATTTAGATTCATCAAGGGAATTTTATAAAGACATTATTTCTACAAGAGAATATGATCAGCGATTAGAAACGATTGATAATGCCCGTAAAGCTGGAATTTCTGTTTGTTCTGGTGGAATTATTGGTATGGGAGAAGCTGTCGAAGATAGAATTGGCATGCTTTTGAGTTACATGCAAATGGAAAATCCTCCTGAGTCTATTCCAATTAACGCTTTAGTTGCTGTTGAAGGTACGCCTTTAGAGGAGCAAAAACCAATAGAGCAATGGGAAATGATTAGAATGGTCGCCACAACGAGGATTGCATTTCCAAAATCGGTGGTAAGGTTATCAGCTGGAAGAACAAAGATGTCCATGGAGGCTCAAGCTTTATGTTTTCTAGCTGGTGCAGGTAGCATTTTTGCAGGAGATAAACTTTTGACGACACCTAACCCTGAGTTTAATGAGGATAAAGAGATGTTTGATATCTTAGGTTTAATCCCTAAAGCTCCTTTTGAATCTGGTGAAAAGCCGCAAAGTAATCCTGACCCTATCATTGAGGAGAAAAAGCGTAAAGCTGCCCAACGAGAAGCAGAACTTGCTGCTGCGAGAGGAAAGAGATCGGTTAATCCTGCAAATGGCGATTTTCAACCTCGAAAAGTGACTACCGTTAATGAATAATGAACAGCAACTTAGATCATTTTCTTCAGGAAAAACTACTAAGTAGGCAGAAAGAAGGTCATCTCCGTCAACTCAATGATTTTAAACATTTAGTTGATTTTAGTAGTAATGATTATCTCGGGCTTGCAGCTCAAGCCAAACCATTTGTTTTTCAGCAGCAGGCAGGAAGTTCCAGGCTTATTTTTGGTAATGCTCAGTTCTTTGATTTGGCAGAGCAGCATCTTGCTAATTATTTCGGATTCTCAGCAGCCTTAATATTTAATAGTGGTTATTCAGCGAATACTGGATTAATGAGCGCTCTGTTTCAGAAAGGAGATATAGTGTTGTTTGATGCTTTGTCTCATGCAAGTATTAAGGACGGAATTAGATTATCAAATGCAACGGCTTTTAAATTCAAACACAATGATTTTCAAGACCTCAAGCGCTTATTATTCAAACATAGAACTGTAAAAAACGTCTTTGTGGTTGTGGAAGGACTTTATTCCATGCATGGTAATTTTTGTAATAAAAATGAATTGTTACCCCTAAAAGACGAGTTTGATTTTACACTGATTGCAGATGAAGCACACAGTGCAGGTGTTGCTGGTATTTATGGTAGCGGGATTTTCTCTTGTCAAGAAGCGGATATTAAAGTGGTAACCTTTGGAAAAGCATTCGGTTTACATGGTGCATGTGTCTTGGGAAGCGAAACGTTGAAATCTTATTTGATTAATTTTTCTCGCCCATTTATCTATACTACTGCCCTTCCAGTTGACCTTATTAAGCAACTTCCAGAGGTTTTAGTTCCGGAAAATATCATTTCAGAAATGGAAAAGCTCCATTCAAATATTAGATTTTTTCGTCAAGAAGTGAGGGAGCATTTGGGAGAGTTTTTTTTAAGGAGTGCGAATGAGTCACCCATTCAAAGAATTGCTTTTGAGAATATTACAATTCTTAGAAGTGTAGAGCAGGAGCTTTTTCATAATGGCTTTGCTTGTAAGGCAATTTATCCGCCAACTGTCCCAAAAGGGGAGGAGTGTTTAAGGATTTCAATACACGCCAATCAGCAGAAAAAAGACATTTCACGCTGTGTACAAATTATAAATTCCGTTTTGACTAATGCCCCTCAACAGGGTCTTCGAAAATAATCAATGGTTTCAACTTTTCCAAAGTAGCAGGGCCTATTCCTTTAATGCGTTCTAAATCCTCTAGTTTTTTGAACCCACCTTTTTTCTCTCGATACTCCAAAATGATTTGTGCTCTGCCTGGGCCTACTGTTGGCAAAAATTCTAATTCTCTCTGTGTTGCAGTATTGATATTTAAAGGGAAAAGATTTTCTAAAAATGCAGCATCTGAGGTTTGCACTTTCTGTCCAACCATATGTGGTTGTTGCCACATACCGACACGAGCATCATAGGCAGCACTTTCCAATTCTTGAAATACCGCAATAGAGTCTTTGTTTTGTTTGTAATAACTCGAATGTTTCGCATAGCCCTGACGAATCATCTCTCGATTTATGTGGATGATATTACCATTTTTATCCTTAGCAAGGATATAAGCGTTATACTTTCCGTACTTGTGAAAAGGGCCTTCCCCATCAACACCTACAATTCTTAAGGATTTATCTTTTAATAAATCTTTCAGAAAGGACTTAGCTTCCTCGGAATAAAAGTAGGTAGTATCTTTGTGTCCGCCCCACCTTCTTGGTGCATCTACGCCTAATAAACTAATCGGATATCGAAAATTAGTGGCTAGCTCAACATCAATTATTCCAGACTCATTTATTCTAAAGAAATCATACCATACGGAGGTATCTACTTCGGGATAATGATGAAAAGTTTCTCCTTTAGCTCGTGACATGATCCCCATAAAGTCTTGGTAATATTGATTGGTGATTTTCTTATCGTAAATAATCAAAATATTTTCATCGTTCACATTTTCCGCAGCTAGGGAGAAATTATAAGAGCCTGTTATTGTTACGGGTACATGATCATTATCGTAAGGATACTCGGCATCTAACAAAAGTGTTTTAGAGTGTAGTTTACGAACTTCTTTACCGGGTAAAATCATACGATTTCCAAATGTGGATTCAGGCCTTGCCCAAACATCGTTGTTCTTGCGGTATCGGGCATAAAAGGCTGGGTCAATTACACCAAAAAGACTTATTTCACCTCTTGCAGAGCGTCTCAATAGCGCTTCGCTGATAGCGATGTTTGGGCTGATAGCAAAAGCGATAAATCTTGCATCGTGTTTACAATAATTATTAATCAAGTAGGTCACTCTTTCAGAAATGCTTGGCTTTGTTTTTTCTCTATCCATTGGAGAAAAATAAACTTCAACTTTGATATCGTTGATGTAATGTAAATTATTGCTCACGTTTTTTTTGTCCTTATGAAACCTGGCTTTCTTCGGGTCAGGTGTAGCTGTATTACTTCCCCACATCTGTTCAAATTCTTCAAAATAAGCATCTGCTATTCCTGAATCTTTAATGAGCAGTGTCGCATTGGTATTCCAATTTCCTGTATAGGTCAGGTTCATTGTTCCTGTCCAAACGTAATAATCATCAGGGTCATCGCTTAGTTTATCAATCACCGCAAATTTATGGTGTAAATTAGCACCCGAATTAGGAAGTTTCTTAGGTAGCGCTTCTATTCTTCCATCAGGCCAATAAATGGTTCCTGCGTCATCAAAACTAATTATCCCTGCACTTCTTAGCGTATCCCACATGGGTATATTAAATCTTGGGGCATGTTCGCGATGTATGATGTCTGTAATGACCCTTACACGGCAACCTCTTCTTTTAGCATCTGCCAAAGCGGATCCAACACGCATGTTTTGTAAGTCGTAGGCAACTAAATCAACGGAATATTTGGCGCTATTGATTAGGTCCACAATGACTTGAATCATATCCCATTGGTCTTTGGATTCGTTTCCCGGCAAGGCATAACTATGGTCCGATTTCCCATTAAAATAGGCTTGGATAAATTCAACTTTACTTGTGTCTTTTGGTGTCTTTCCTGCGAAGGAGAAAAAGGATAGTAAAAATACGCTAAGTAAAATGTAATGCTTCATAATTCCAATTTTAGGAATCCAAAACAATCTTCGTGCCTTTAAGTGCAGGAACGAGATCTAATTGATTTGGATTCAAACAATATTTAATGTCTTCGTTCAAATTTAAGCGTTTTAAACGTCTTCTATGTGAACTAGACTTTAAGAATCCAAAATAATTGTCTTTGGCAGATAAATAGAGGTATTTTGCAGCAATTGTGCTGTCTTCATTGGAAGTAAAGGAGTGGTTTCTCATCAAGCCTTCGGCAATCATACCAGCGCAAATGGTATCTTCTAAATTAAAGTTATCTTTCCACCCCGAACATAAACAAACAGTGTTTTTATTCAATTTTGCCACTTTTTGAATGATAGCTTCTGCATTGATTAAAGAGGCGATTAAAACGTGAGGAGCTCCCACTGCCATTTGTATTGCTCTTGTTCCATTAGTAGTTGATAAAACAACTTCTTCTCCTTTTAACTTAGGGTTCAAGTAGCTAAATGGTGAATTCCCAAAATCGAAGCCATCAACAATTTCGCCATTTCTTTCTGCACCAACTAAATATCCTTTATTTTGATATGCTCTGGCCTCTTCAATCGTTTCAACAGGTATAACCGCCTTCACGCCATTCGCAAAAGCCGAACATATTGCAGAGGTAGCGCGTAAAACATCAATGACAACTACAACATCGAATTTATCTTTGAAATAGTTGTATTCTTTCGGTGTAAAACAAACTTCAATTAACTTCTTTTCCATTTGCCAAAATTAATAATACCATCGTAATCCTTAGTAGATCAATTCAATTTACTTATGGCTGAGTTGCGGCAACAAGCTCAGCAAGCTCTTCGCCAATCTTGCTTCCCATAGCAACACCCATGCCACCCATACGGACACCGACAAACACACTTGGGCTAACTGATTCAACCAAAGGTGCTTTTGAGTTACCTACTCCCATTATGCCGCTCCAAAAATAATCGATTTCCACATTTGTCTTGGGAGAAATAACTTGCTCAAGTAAATCGGTTAAAGCATTTTGAATTAAATCAGTGTTATCAAAGGCAGTCGTTGTTTCACCTTCGAAGTCTAAATTTCTGCCTCCGCCTAGCAATATCCTATTATTGATATTTCTAAAATAATAATAGCCCTTGTCATAATGAAAAGTGCCTTTCCAATTGAGTTTATCAAGTGGTTTGGTGATTAATACTTGCGCTCGGGCTGGCTGAACAGGAAGCGATGGAATCATGTTTGTCACGAGTCCATTGGTGCATATCATAAGTTTTTTAGTTTTCAACAATCCATGATTAGTGAAAATATTTACCATCGTGTCGGTGTCTTCCCAATGGGTAACAGAAATATTGAAAAGAACATTGATGTTGTTGGAAATGACCAGCTGATAGAGTTTCTGCATCATTTTGCCTGTATGAATTTGACCTTCATAATTGTTTTTCAAAACCCCGGCAACACCACCAAATGGGAATAACTGGGGCGTAACCTTTTCAAAAGTGTTTTTTGTTCCAATTGCCTGCTCAACAAAGGAATTTAGAAAATCAATTTGTGATAAGGTTTTTTCTAATTCATACTTTTCACCTTCCCGGAAGAGCTCGAAAGAAGCATTTTCTTGAAAATCAATTGCCGCATCTCCTAGCCTTGACCTTAAAATTTGCAATCCATCCCAACGTTTTTGCAGAATACTAAGCACTTCATTTTCTGACATTTTTTCCAAATCGTCTAGTAACTCTGAAGGACTACCAAAGCAGGCAAAACCCGCATTCTTTGTGCTGGCACCTGAGGGTAGATAACCACGCTCCAAAATGGTTATTTTGGCATGAGGGTAACGCGCTCTTAAAGATAGTGCTGTAGAATAGCCAACTAAGCCTGCGCCAACTATTAAAAAATCAGCTTCTGCTGTGTAGGTATCTTTTTCCCAAAAACTTAATTTGTCGAATGTAATCATGTTGAAAAAAAATATCGAATTTACAGTTATTTTCACGATATTTGACAGCTAAACAAGAGTTAATGGTACGATTTTCGTAACCAACTACTTAAGATTACGTTGGAGAAGTTGATGCGCACAAGTATATTTTTTGTTATTATTCTGATATTCAGTTGTTTTGGTTGGTCGCAAGATTTTACTTTCGAGGGCCAGCTAAAAGATTTTGACACAGGTAAAAAACTCGGTGGAGTAAAAGTTACGGCCTATGTTAAAGGTTCAGAAGTTTTTTCAACTACAGCAGCAGCCAACGGAAAGTATAGTGTGAACTTGCCGATTAACCAAAGCTATGAAATAAAGTATTCTCTTTCTGGTTATGTTAACAAAATGATGAAGATTGATGCCAACGGCATCAATGAAGAAGATTTGCCTTCTGGTGGAAGAATTTTTCCTCCAATTGATATAGAACTTTTTGCAGATCGACCCAACGCGAACTTTTCTTTTTTGAATAAAGAACCTGTTGTAATATGGACTTACCACCCTACTAAACTTGTGATGGACTGGGATAGGAATGTCTATGAAAAGATGAAAGATAAAATTGAAACAACATTAGCAAAAGCTGACAAAGACGCCAAAGAGGGTGATGCACAATTCAACAAGTTAATTCAAGAGGGCGATGCTGCTTTTAATAAGCAAGACTATGAAGGTGCTTTGAAGAAGTATGAGGCTGCAATTTCCATCAAAGGTAAGGAGATGGAAACACATCCTAATACGCGAATACTAGAAATTGAGGACATTTTGCAGGCAAAAAGAAAAGAGGCCTTGTTGAACCAACAAGCCGATGAAAAATATAATAATTTGATAGCAGCGGCGGAGAATTTTAAAAAAAATAAGGATTACGAAAAAGCTATTGATAAATTTTACGAAGCAGCCGATGAAAAGCCAGGTGAAAATTATCCTTTAGACCAAATTGATGAAATTCGCAAAATAGTTAAAGAACAAAAGAAGAAAAAGGAGTATGATGAACTCATTGAGATGGCTGATCGATTTTATGATCAAAATAGTTTGCAAGCAGCCAGAGATAAATACCAGCGAGCACTTTTTCTTTATCCAGATGAACAGCACCCCAAGAAGCGATTGGAAGAAATGGATAATAAGTTAAAAGCAGAGGAAGAAGCCAAAGAAAAGAAACGTAAATATGACGAAGCAATCGCTGCTGCTGACGCATTCTTCGATCAAGAAAATTTTGAAGAGGCCATAGCAAAGTACCAAGAGGCCATCACTTTTGAAAGTGCTGCAACTTACCCAAAAGAACGTAAAAAGTTGGCGCAAGAAAAAATTGCTGCATTAGAGGCAGCAAAGAAGGTAGAGGAAGAATACCAAGCGGCTATTAAATCTGCTGATGAATTAAAGTCTAAAGAGGATTGGAATAACGCCTTAACAAGTTACCAAAAGGCGAGTAAAATAAAGCCTGATGAGAATTACCCAAAGGAACAAATTAAAAGTGTTCAAGATAAGCTGAAAGAAATGGAGGCCGAACTGGCTCAAAAAGAGAAAATTGAAAGCCTTTTAGCGGCAGGAAAAAATGCTGAAGAACAAAAAAAATGGCAAGAAGCTTTAGCGAAATACCAAGAGGTTTTGGGATTGTCTTCCTCTAATAAAGAAGCCACTGAAGGAAAAGATAGGGCTGTGGCGGCCATTGAAAAAGAAAAAGCTTATGCCGAACAAATGACTGCTTTCAATAATTTAGTAAAACAAGCAGATGCTTCGTTCAAAGAAAAAAACTGGAAAGAGGCGATTACTAAATACGAAGAAGCAAATAATTTAATCCCTGATGATAATCATGTAACGCAACGCATCAAAGACGCTCAAGAACAATTAGAGAAACAGCAAAAAGAGCAGGAATTATTAGCGAATATTTCCAATTTATATACCCAGGCAGCTAAGAAAGAGGCTGATGAGAATTGGTCTGGTGCTTTGAAAGATTACCAGTCCATTATTGCTTTGAAATCTGATGAGCAAAAAGCGATAGATGCTAAAAAGCGAATCGAGGAACAACTAGGTACTGAAAAAACTTGGCAAGAAAAAGTAGCGCTTGGTGACCAACTCTTCAAAGAGGAAAAGTGGCAAGCTGCAAAAGCCGCTTATGAAGAAGCACAAAAAATCAAAGAAGACAATAATATTGCGCTTAAAATTCAAAAGATTGAAGAGAAAGTAAAGTTGTTGGCTGACCAAGAAGCCCAAGAAGCGATTCAAAAGGCTTACCAAGAAGCTATTAAATTGGCGGATGCTGCTTTTGATAATCAGAATTGGTCTGATGCTCCTTCAAAATATGAAGAAGCCCTTAAAATTAAGGCAGAAGACGCCTATGCAACGAGCAGAATAGCTGAAATTCAAAAATTAGAGCAAGAGGCACTGGCAGCTCAAGACCAATCTAAACAGATAGAAACGCTTCTGGCTAAAGGCACTACTGCCTTAGGAAATAGAGCGTACGATAAAGCCATACAAGCCTTTGAGGATGTGTTAACTATAGATGCGCAAAACAAGCCAGCTGCTGAAAAATTAAATGAAGCGACTACCAAAAAAGCTGAATTAGACACTTTTAATAAATGGAAAAATGAAGGTGATGTAGCGTTTGCAAACAGTGAATGGGAAAATGCAATCAATAGTTATAATGCTGCTTTGAAAGTGATGGCTTCACCAGAAGTTGAACAAAAATTGAAAGAAATTGAAGGAAAACAAAAGGCGCTTCAAGCCTCTCAAAATCAAGCGGCTGCGTTTAGTGAATTAATCGATCAAGCTAAAGCAATGCGTTCAGATGAGAATTTTTCTGGCGCTTTAGAAAAAACAAATGCTGCTTTAGCCATACAACCTGGAAATGAGGAAGCAAAGACACTAAAAAAGGAATTGGAGTTTGAATTAGAAATTCTAGTGAAAGAAAAAGCTGCTCGAGAAAAATTTGCAAATGCGATGCAACTAGGTAAAGATTTGCTAGCAAAAGAAGAATACAAAGATGCAGTTGATGCATTTGATGAGGCGCTAAAGTACATCATGAATGACAAAGATGCAATTGATTTACGCCAAGAAGCTTATCAAAAATACGAGGCTAACAAAGAGCGTGAGGCTCAATTTGAGGCTACTATGAAAAATGCCAAGTTAAAGAAAATAGCAGAAGAGTTCGATGAGGCTTTAGCACTTTTTGAAAAAGCTAAAAAAATTAAACCAAATGATGCTAAACCACAAAAAGAAATTGATGAAATAAATGCGTTGATTGCAGATAAGGAAAAAAGTGAAGAAGAAAAACGATTACAACAAGAAATTCGAAAGAAGTATAAAGACTTAATTCAAGCTGCGGATGCTTTGGCTGACAGATTTGAGTTGGAAGAGGCGCTGAAGACCTACAAGGAAGCGAGCGATGTCTTGCCGGAAGAGAAGTACCCCAAAGGTAGAATGAAGGCTTTGCAAGATGAATTAGACAAAAGACAAAAGGAACAAAATCTAGAGCAAAATTATGAAAAAGCTATCGCAAAGGCAGATGCAGCAATGGAACAAGAAAATTGGATGTTGGCCAAAAGTGAATATGAATCAGCCTTAAAGTTAAAACCAGAAGAAACCTATCCGCAAAATCAAATAGAAAAGCTAAAAGATAAATTAGCTGAATTCGAACAAAAGGAAAAAGATCAAAAATTCTTGACACTTGTTAAAAGCGGAAAGACGAAATTGGATGAAGAAAATTATGCTGATGCACTGTCTGATTTTGAGGCTGCTATTGTTATTAAGCCAACGGATGAATATGCGAATCAAAAGGTTGATGAAATAAAATCGATAATCAATGATTTAGCCTTACAACAAAAATCACAACAAGAACAGCAAGCGCAGTTTGATAAAATTCTTGCTGCTGCGGATGAACTTTTTAATGCTGAAAATTACCTTAATGCCAGAGATAAGTATGAAGAGGCGCTAAAAGTTATTCCAAATAATGCTTATGCGCTAAGAAAAAGAGATGAGTCGGTGGAGAGAGCAGAAGAATTGGAAAGAAGTGCCGATGATGAGAGGTATAAAAAAATTGTGGACAAGGCGGACGAATATTTTGAGGAAGAATCTTATGATGAAGCACTTGGTTTATATCAAAGAGCTTTAGGTTTAAGAGCTGCTGATCCTTATCCCAAAATGCGCATTGAACGAATTGAGCAAATACTGAATCCTGCCATGGTTCAAAATGTTACGCTTGAAGACCTTGGTGAAAGAATTGATGGTTCTATTATCGATGGTGCAGCACTATTACAACAAGCTGATCGAGATAGACAAGCCATGCAGAAAGCAGACATTCTTTCCAGAGTAACCAGCAATGAGGAAAACTTTGAAAGACTAAATTTGTCAGACAATGAACAAAGATTAGCTTCGCAAAGTGAGGTAGAAAGAATTAAGAACTTAAGAACAAATGCGGATTTCGAAAATACCGTCACTCAGCAACAAACTGCGATAGCTGTCTCAACTGATTTATTCCGAATTGCAGATCAGAAACTACAAGAAAATACTTTTGAAAATGCAGAATTGTTGCGAGCCAATGAACAAATTGTTTACATGTTGGATGATTATGAACAGTTGAATAGGGCAGCAAGTACAAAACATTTAGCTAATGCTGACAGAGTCGATGATTTGCAATTGAAAGCAAATCAAATAAGCAGAGAACAAGGAGAAATAGCAAGAGATGTTACTTTGAATAACGCCAATCAAATTGTGGTTACAGTGGATCAGCTTAATAATGATGCCGAAAGAGCGGTTGTGATGCGTAAACAAAATGAAACGGTAATAGATGACATCAATAATTTTTATATCTCGGAAACATTTAATGCAACCGAAGATAATTACAGAAAAATTCAAGGTTTATCTCAAGATGTGCAAGATGCCGCTTTACAAGAACTAATTAGTAATCAGGAAAAATCCCTGACGCATAATGAGATCCAATCACGAATAATGAATGTGAAAGAGAAATTGACTGATCAACAAATAAGAGAAAACCAAGAGTTGATTACGGCATCTCTGGAAATTGACCAAATCGTTAATGAAGCTCAATTACAATATTTGAGCACGCTAGAAGGAAAAGATGAGGGGCGTTGGCAGAATGTAGATGCAGTTGATGGAATGTTCATTGCAGATGCCAACAACAAATCTGATTTATTGAACAGAAAAACAGAAAATATTCGCGGTAATATGCAGCATTTTGAAGATGTTCGAGCTGGAATTGAGCAAGGTAATATGGGCATGGAAGACGATCTGTTGGCCTTAAGATTGGAATTAGATAGACAGGAAGATGACATTGCGCGAAGGGCAAGATTAATCTCAGAGAGTAATGCGGAAAAACTATTGATTAACAAAACAAAGGTAGCTGATGCTGAAGATGCGTTGAAAGCAACCGGTAGCTCTCGTGCGGTTATTGCAGGAGAAAACCATCAAGTCATTGATAAACAAGGTGGAGATTTGGATGCAAAATCAAGAGACAAGGGATTGGCACATCAAACACAATCACAAAAAACACAAGTGCTTTTAGCGGATTTAATGACGAATAAAGTTGCTTTTACTGAAGCTGTTGCGAATACCCTCGGTGCTGAATTTCCAGAAGGAGTGAGTCAAGAAAATTTTGTAAAACGTGACGCCAAAGGGCTGCCATTGCAAATCACAACGAGGAGAATAGTTGTGCAAAATGGCAGAGGGGATGTGTATCTAAGAATTCAAAATAGGAACTTAATAACTTACAGTAAAAATGGGCGCCCTATAACAGAAACGGCGTGGATCAAAGAGACAGAAAATGCAAAATTGCAAAAACATTATTAGTGTTCTGCTGCTCTTACTTTTAGCTCAATGCCAAAGTGATGATGCTGCAAATGAGGAAGTCATTCCCTTTGACGATCAAAGACATGAAAACGTCTGGTTGGTAGATGCGCAAACTATGCAGGGAACAACGCAGGGAACAACTTTCACGATTAAAACAAGCGAGCCAAAGTTACTCGTTTCGCCAAAAGAAATAAGTTTGTTTTTAAGGGATTTCGACCTAGAGCTATCAGGTTATGACGCCTCATCTTTATTGTCAAAACTTAATGAAGCTGAAGAGGTTTTTGAAATTCCAAAAAATCGTTTTTTTGAAACTTGCTACAATATTAGTTATACAGTTTTTGAAAAAACAGCTGGTGCTTTTGATCCCTCGGTTTTACCGTTGGTTAAAGCTTGGGGATTTTTTAAGGATATGCAAGAACCACCAAAGACTGAAGAAATAGATGAGATTCTTGAGTATGTTGGCTTTCAAAGTGGTTTACATCATGAAATACAAGGAGATATTTATAAAAAACATCACCCAAAATTTCAAATAGATTTCAATGCCATTGCTCAAGGACAATCTGTTGACGAATTAGCCCAGTTCTTAACTGAAAAAGGGCATAAACATTATTTTATTGAAGTCGGAGGAGAAATTTTCGCAAAGGGCAAAAATGCGGATGGAACGGGCTGGATAATTGGAATAGATGAACCAAGCGAGGAAAATGATGGGTTTGGTCAACGAAATATTGAAAATTATCTTGCTATAGATGGAAGAGGAATTGCCACCTCTGGAAGCTACCGTAAATTTTATGAAAAAGAGGGTAAAAAATACAGTCATACGATTGATCCCAAAACAGGAAGGCCTGTTGACCATAACTTGCTGAGCGTAACAGTAATTGCTTCTTCTGCAGCTTTGGCGGATGCCTATGCGACAGCCTTTATGACGATGGGGGTGGAGCAAGCGATGATCTTTATTGAAGATAACCCTGACCTGGATTTAGATGTATATTTTTTATTTCAGGATGAAAACGGTAGATTGAATCGCGTATTTACCATTAACATGAAGAAATATTTTGTTACTTAATCGAAAAAAGAAGTCAGTTGTATGGATAAGACCAATCTAAGTCAAGCCTTTGAATCTCAAAAAAAATATGTCTTTCAAGAGCAACCAAAGTTGAAAATTATTGCTGCTTGTAATCTTAATTCAGGTATTGTTTTACACAACTCTAAAGAAAAAGAGGCCTTTCAACAGCTCTATATATCAAATAATAAATGTAAGAAAAGTTTTTTTATACCAGCTTCTGGCGCTGGATCGAGAATGTTCCAATTTCTCTTTGATTTTATGAATAATGATCAAACGAGTGATAACTTTACAGTTGAGTCTTTTATTCAAAACCTAGATCAATATGCTTTTTATTATTTGATTAATGATGAGTTAAAAACGTATTGGCAATCTGGCGATGTCCGTCTAGAGGAACTTTTTCAACACATTCTTTTCAAGAACGGAGGACTCAATCTATCCGAGTTACCCAAAGGACTAATTCCTTTTCATCGTTTTTCTGGCTTTATTCTCAATGCTTTTCAGGAACACTACATGCAAGGAATTAAATTAGGTAATGGTGATGTTAGTTTTCATTTTACGATTGATAAGAATTTTGAAAAAGAAATTAAAGGCTCTCTGAAGACAGTGCAGAAATTAAGTGCAACGAAATGCCCAGTTAGTTTTTCTGAGCAAGATCCCGAAACACATGCTTTTGCTTTTGATCTCAACGGAAATATTGTTTTAGATGAGCATGGACTACCATTAAGAAGACCTGCTGGACATGGTGCTCTGTTACCAAATTTAAATACAGTTCAAGGTGATATTATATTTATAAAAAATATTGATAATGTCCAACACCTCAATAAATCTAGAGACTCCATTCTTTCATTTCAGTATTTAGGAGGACTTTTACTTCATTTGCAAGATGAGTTCAAAAGGGTATATACACACAGCGATATTTTAGATGAGTTCAAAAAATTGAATGAGCAATATCATTTGGTGCAGCTTCCAAATGCTGATGCAACACTTACCGTGACTGAAATTAAAAATATACTTAATAGACCTATAAGAGTTTGTGGTATGGTAAGAAATGAAGGTCAACCCGGAGGCGGACCTTTCTGGGTAGAAATTGATGGCCTGGTTACCAAACAAATTGTTGAAAAATCTCAAATTGATATGAGAGGTGACCAATATAAATTAATGGTGCAAAGTAAGTACTTTAACCCTGTTATGATTGCAGCCACAAAAAAAGATCTACTCGGGAAAACATTAAATTTAGCAGACTTTGCGGATCAGAATCAATATTTTATTGTTGAGAAAAAATTCCAGGGAAAACCTATAAAATTTATGGAGCAACCAGGACTTTGGAATGGCTCTATGGCGCATTGGAATAGTGTTTTTGTGGAGCTGTCTGGAAATATTTTCACCCCTGTAAAAATGATTACGGATCTCTTGAGACCTGAACATTTAGAAGTTTGATATATTCGCTTTTAACAAGAATTCACAAGAGGAAGTTCTAATATATGTTATATTAGTCTTTCAAAACGTACAGATTATGTCAGTCAAAAAATTGAAAAGGGTAGTGATTATTGGGGGAGGCTTTGCTGGCATAGAATTAGCTAAATCCCTTTGCAAGAAAGTGTTTGAAGTTTATCTTGTTGATAAGAATAATTACCATACTTTTCAACCATTATTGTATCAAGTCGCTACTTCTGCTTTAGAGGCAGAGGCGATTGCTTATCCTATCAGAAAGCTCTTTAAAGGAAAGAAAAACTTGTATTTTAGACTGGGGGAAGTAACTCACGTAGACACGACTAAAAATATAGTTTTACTTGGAAAGGAGTCTTTAGAATATGACTACCTTGTGGTAGCAACAGGTGCAGTAACTAATTTTTTCGGTAATGAAGGCTTAAGTTTGTCTGCCATGTCTATGAAAAGTGCTATTGAAGCACTAGATCTTCGTTCGTTAGTGCTGCAAAGTTTCGAGAGGGCATTAGCGAATAATAATCCGAGAAAACGTCAAGGGTTGATGAATTTTGTCATTGCTGGCGCTGGTCCGACGGGTGTAGAATTAGCGGGTGCACTAGGCGAATTAAAGCAAAAAGTGTTACCAAAGGATTATCCCGAATTGGACATCAATCAAATGAATATCTACTTAGTACAATCGGGAGACAGAGTGCTTCCTATGCTTAGTCCTAAAAGTAGTCAGCGGGCTCAAAAATATTTAGAGCAGTTGGGTGTAACGGTTGTGTTAAATACACGTGTTTTAGATTACCATGGAGATTATGTTCAAACGAATACAGATGAGGACATTATCGCAAAAACTTTGATTTGGACAGCAGGAGTGAAGGGGAACCCAATAGCGCACATGAATGGTTCAACAACTGTTACAAAGGGAAATAGGATTTCAGTAGATGTTTACAATAGGGTAATAGGTTTGGGTAATGTATTCGCTATCGGCGACGTGGCCTCTATGCAATTAGAAGATTTTCCTTCAGGGCATCCAATGGTTGCTCCAGTTGCCATGCAGCAGGGAGTACATCTAGCTAGAAATCTTAAAAATCTTGAAACTAATCAACTAACAACACCTTTTAAGTATAAGGATAAGGGCGCTATGGCTACTGTTGGGAAAAATAAAGCCGTTGTAGAAATTGGCAAAATGAAGTTAGGAGGTGTATTAGCATGGTTTATTTGGATGGCTGTCCACCTGATGTCGTTAGTTGGGTTTAGGAATAAGTTAGTTACTTTTTTTAATTGGACCAAAAACTATTTTAATTCTGATCGCGGCATGAGACTAATTCTTTCTAAAGGGGATATTATTGAAGAGAGACGTGAACGCGTCAGGAGATGGAGGAAATCTTTAATTAAGTCTGAATAATCTTTCATGACGTTGAACTCTTTTTTAAACTGATAATATTATACTTTTTGATGTACTTATTTTTATTTCTTCGCTGATTTTTGTATCATTGTTGTGAGCAGATTACGATATATTTAGAATCAATACTTCATGGAACTGTTAGATTTTCCCATAACCCTATTATTAATTGCTTTGACAGTGTTGTTTTCTGTCTTGGTGATGAATAATCCATCACTGAAATATAAGTTCGTTTTTTATCCTAGCCGGATGAAAGGAGGAAAAGAAAATTACAGGTTAATTACACATGCATTTCTACATGGTGATTATTTACATTTGTTTTTCAATATGTTTGTACTGTTTCATTTTGGAAGAATCATTGAGATTTTATTGGTTCAAAAAAATGGTGCCTTAGCAGGGTCTATACAGTATATCTTACTCTACTTTTTGGGTATAATTGCAGCTGCAATATGGCCTTTCGTTCGTCATCAAAACAACCCTGCTTATATGAGCCTAGGCGCCTCAGGGGCTGTTGCCTCTGTTTTGTTTGCCGTAATACTGTGGCTGCCAGATGCTCCGTTGTATTTGCTTTTTATTCCTTTTGAAATCAAAGCATGGGTTTTTGGATTACTCTATTTAGGCTTTGAATATTATCAGTCGACCAGACAAGGGCAAACAGGAATAGCTCATGACGCTCATTTTGGAGGAGCTATATTCGGAATTCTATACATATTGTGGATTGATATAGATATTGGAAAGGCATTTATTTACTACATATTCAAATAACTTTTATGGCTATAGAAACTTATGTGAACTGTAACGGTGTAATTAAAATTATTTCGGATATGACCTTGGAACCCGGAAATAGAGGTCATTTATATGGTGATGGTTTGTTTGAGACGATTAGGGTTTTTAATGGGCGTCCACTAAATTTACAATACCATATTGATAGATTGATAGAAGGTGCCAAATGTTTGAAAATGAATGTTTCATCTAGTTGGGATAGTTTGTTTTTTGGTAATGAAATTCAAAAAGTATTAGATAAAAATAAGATCAATCAAGGTGGAAGAGTTCGTATTTCATTAGATAGAGTTACTGGAGGAACATATAAACCGATTTCAAATGATGTGGTGTTTTTAATAGAGGGCTATCCTCTTAAAACTAACAAGTTCCATTTGAATGAAAATGGTTTTGTTATTGACCAATATACGGAGATTCGCAAAAATGTAGACAAATTATCTAACTTTAAAACCAAAAATGCCTTACTTTATGTTTTAGCCGCAATTTATGCTCAAGAAAACGGTTTAGATGAGGTTTTACTAACTACGCCACGTGGAAATATATTGGAGGCTAGTAGCTCCAACTTGTTTGTTGTTAGTAACAGAACCCTATATACGCCAAGTTTAGAAGACGGCTGCTTAGCTGGCGTCATGAGAATGACTATTATTAATTTAGCTTTAAGTAAAGGGATTAAAGTATATGAGTGTAGTATTTTGCCTCAGAACCTACTAGCAGCTGATGAGATTTTTCTAACGAATGCGATTGCAGGTGTTCAATGGGTGGAAAAATACCGTTCCAAAGTATATACTAATTCTTTTGCAAACAGTCTAGCGGAATGGCTAAACCATCACTTTGAGACAGTATAATAAAATTTTTAAGTTCTAGATAATAACGATAATAATCATCAATGATATTAAATCGTTATTTTCTACCAAAAAAAGAAAGGAATAAAACGAGCGTTTTATTCCTTTCAACCTAACCTACCTTTTACAACTAAACCATGGCAAATATAATAAATTTCTTTTCAATTTATTGATTATTTAAACAAATTTTAACTTTCCATTTTGAATAAACCAGTTAAATGAAAGCATTTCACTGAATTGACAATCTGTAATGAAGAATTGATGCTATTAACATTTATAATTGTAATTTTGAGATTCCATGTCAATGATTTTTTATGGAAGGGAACATTCAAATAATTCTAGAGCAGATTGAAACAATTTTTGCGAAAGTGAAAGACTGGCGAGAGCATCTTCATGCTCATCCTGAGTTGTCTTATCAAGAGTATGACACTATGGATTTTGTAGCTGAACAATTGAAAAAAATTGGAGTTCCTTTTGAAAAGGGAATTGCTAATACAGGTGTTGTGGCGTTAATAAGAGGGAGTCGTCACTCAAAAGATATGCCCTGTGTTGGCTTACGTGCAGATTTGGATGCACTTCCAATCGAGGAAGCGAATGATGTTCCGTATAAATCGAAAAAGAAAGGATTAATGCATGCTTGTGGGCATGATGTACATACTGCTATTCTTCTTGGTGCAGCCGAAGTTTTGTTTAATCTAAAGGAACAACTGCCAAACCCTGTTAAGTTGATTTTCCAACCTGGAGAAGAAAAAAATCCCGGCGGTGCTTCCTTGATGATAGCGGCAGGGTGTCTAGTAAAACCAGAAGTTGATAAAATGTATGCGCTACATGTCTTTCCAGATTTACCATACGGGCACGTTGGTTTTAAGGAAGGGCTTTATATGGCTTCTTGTGATGAGATTTATATTGATATTATTGGTAAAGGAGGACATGGAGCTGTTCCGCATCGTGCAGTGGATAGCATTTTGATTGGTGCTGAAATTGTAATGTCTTTGCAGAAAGTGGTGACCAGAAATTGTGATCCAACCATTCCTTGTGTTCTAAGTTTTGGCCATTTTGAAGGTCTTGGGGCAACCAATGTTATTCCAGGAAAAGTACATATTAAAGGCACCTTTCGTACGATGAATGAGGTATGGAGAGAAAAAGCGTTAAAGATAATTGAAGAGCAAGTCAAAATGATTGCCACAGCGAATGGCGCACGCGCCGAAGTTGAAATTAGTAGAGGTTATCCATTCTTGGAAAATGATCCCCAGCTTACTCAAGAATTGCGTCAAAAAGCAATCTCAGTATTGGGCATTGAGAAAGTTCACGAACTGCCAATGCGGCTTACAGCGGAAGACTTTTCTTTCTATGCGCAAGAAATACCAACTTGCTTTTTTCGACTGGGTGTCAGAAACGAAGCAAAAGGCATTATTCACGGTGTGCATCATCCAAAATTTGACATAGATTCTGAATCGTTGAAAACAGGCGTACTTATGATGGTGCTTGCGACACTTTAAATTTGATTGCTGATTTTAAGTGTTTTAGTTGGCCATTTCTGACATAAACTTGATTCGCATAAGACGAAGTTCTTCTTCAGTATAGTCGCCATCAAACTCTTTGTAGGCATCTTCAATAGCGTCTGTTTCAGCTTCTGAAAAGTAGTCGTAAATTTCTTCTTGATTGTCTTCATCTAAAATATCATCAATATAATAGTTGATATTCACTCTTGTTCCTGATTGAACAATCATTTCTATTTCATCTATAATCTCTTCAAATGTTTTTCCCTGCGCAGCAGCAATGTCCTCTAAAGGTAACTTTCTATCAATATTTTGGATCAGCTGTACCTTAAGGCCGGATTTATTTACTAATGATTTAACAACTAAATCTTGTGGACGCTCTATTTCATTGTCTTCTACATATTGCTTGATTAACGCCACAAATGGAGCGCCATATCTTTTTGCTTTTCCTGTGCCAACCCCCTGAATATGTGTTAGCTCTTCTAGATTAATGGGATATTGAAAAGTCATGTCTTTAAGAGATGGCTCTTGGAAAATCACGAATGGGGGAATAGCTTTTTCTTTTGAAATTTGTTTTCTGAGATCTAATAAAGCCTGATAAAGTACATCGTCAAACGTATCTTTTCCTCCTGCTTGCACCACGACGGTGTCCGTATCATCTCCAGAATAATCATGCTCTTTCACAAGTGTAAAAGACTTAGGATTTTTTAAAAAGTCCAAACCTTTTTCGGTGATTTTAATGATTCCGTATGTTTCTATGTCTTTGGATAATAAACCAGCGACTAAACACTGTCTTAGAACTGCGTTCCAAAAGGTTTTGTCCTTGTCTTTGCCAATGCCAAAATTCGAGTAAGTGTCGTGCTTGTAAGAGATGATTTCCGATGTTCTATCGCCAGATAAAAAAGCACAAAGATGCTTGGATCTTTGCATTTCTTTTAAATCTACAACGGCTTGCAAAAGCTTTACTACTTCGTTTTTACCTTCCGTCTTTTCCCTTGGATATTTGCAATTGTCACACATTTCCGTGCAATTGCTATCATCGTATTCTTCACCAAAGTAGTGTAATAAAAATTTTCTTCTGCATATGGAGGCCTCAGAGTAGCTTACAATTTCGAATAAAAGCTGTCTGCCAATTTCTTGTTCTGCAATGGGTTTACCTTGTAAAAACTTTTCTAATTTTTCAATATCCTTGTAAGAGTAAAAAGCAATACATTCTCCAACTCCTCCGTCCCTTCCAGCACGACCAGTCTCTTGGTAATAACTTTCTAGAGATTTTGGTATGTCGTGATGTATAACAAAACGAACATCTGGTTTATCTATACCCATCCCAAAAGCAATTGTAGCAACAATAATGTCCACTTCTTCCATAAGGAACATGTCTTGATGCTTTGCTCTTGTGTTTGCATCCATTCCTGCGTGATAAGCTAATGCATTGATGCCATTCACTTGTAGTAATTCTGCGAGTTGTTCTACCTTTTTTCGGCTTAAACAGTAAATTATACCAGACTTCCCCGGTCTTTGACGAATGTATTTAATGATTTCTTTTTCTACATCTCTCTTTGGCCGTACCTCATAATATAAATTATCTCTATTGAATGAGGCTTTGAATAATTTGGCATCCAACATATTCAGGTTTTTCTGTATGTCATGTTGCACTTTAGGGGTAGCTGTTGCTGTTAATGCTATAATAGGTACATTGGATATTGCTTCAAAAATTTCCCTGAGTCTTCTGTATTCTGGTCTAAAATCATGCCCCCACTCAGAGATACAGTGCGCTTCATCAATGGCGAAAAATGAAATTGGTACTGCTGTAAAAAAGTCAATATTAGCTTGTTTGGTTAATGATTCTGGTGCGACATAGAGCAACTTTGTTTTACCTGCTAAAATATCACTTTTAACTTGATTGATTTCTGATTTAGACAAAGAACTATTTAATACATGGGCAACAGCATCATCTTCACTCACATTTCGAATCGCATCTACTTGGTTTTTCATTAATGCAATTAGCGGAGAAACAATAATTGCCGTACCCTCAGATAATAAAGCTGGTAGCTGGTAGCACATAGACTTTCCTCCTCCAGTTGGCATGATGACAAAGGTGTTCTTACCATCTAAGATATTATTGATAATTGCTTCTTGGTCACCCCGAAAATGATCATACCCAAAATACTTTCTTAATGCTTGATTTAGTTCTGTTAACTCGCTTACTCCCATGATTATTCTAATTCGAAATCTAAAATACTAAAAAAATACATTCGTAAGAAGTAATTTCGTGGTTATTTGAACATTAAAGGACAAAAACAACTCTAATTTAGACTAATACAACAAAATTTAGGGTATTTTAGGAATAATGAATGGGGTTGTTTAGTTTTTCTTCTCCAATAGTTGTTTCTCCTCCATGACCGCAAAATACGGTTGTATCCTCGGGTAGTTGAAAGAGCTTGTTAACGATGGTGTGTTTTAAATCTGCTAGGTTTCCCCCAGGTAAATCAACACGGCCATAACTTCCTTGGAACAAAATATCTCCATTAATCAAGATTTTTTCTGTTGAATTATAAAATGCAACATGACCTGGCGCATGCCCCGGTCCGTATATGACTTGAAAGTTAATTTTCCCAAAATTGAGTGTTTCACCGTCTTGTAAGAAATGAGTGGGTTCAGGAGAAGGAAGAAATTCATGCATGCCATAAAGTGCAGCTGACTTTTCTGCCATTGCCAAAAGGGGTAAGTCGTTTTCATGCAAATAATAAGGCAAATCAAAATTTTCTAAAACTGTGGAGTTGCCAAAAATATGATCGAGGTGAGCATGGGTGTTTAATAACGCAAGTGGTTTAAAGCCTTTTGAGTTGATGAAGTTGAGAAAATGCTTTTTCTCTTCTGAAAAATAACACCCTGGATCAATGATAACGCAATTTTTATCTTCGTCTGCTACTACAAAAGTGTTCTCTTGAAATGGATTGTATTTTAACTTGTAAACTTGCATAATGGATGTTTTAATTGATCAAACTAGTTTATAAGGATGACATTTTTAACCTTTGCTTATCGTTTCTTTTTGCTACAATGATGCCCACCTCATAAAGTATTAAAATTGGTATAGAAACAATTACTTGACTTATGAAATCTGGCGGTGTAATTAGTGCAGATAATATGAGTACACCAACAATGGAATGCCGCCTATACTTTCTTAGAAAATCAGCTGTGACTATCCCCAGTTTTGATAAGATGTAAACAACCACAGGTAATAAGAAGAGTAGCCCTGAAAACATAACGCTACTTATTATAAGCGACATAAAACTACTAATGGTCCAAATGTTTTGAAACTCTTCAGAGATTTGAAATGCGCCAAAGAACTGAATACAAAGTGGTGCAACTACTAAATAGCCAAAAACGACACCTAGCAAGAATAGCAGCGTCACATAAAAAACGATACCTCGTGCAGTCTGTTTTTCGTTTTCTCGTAATCCAGGTTTTACAAATCCCCAAAGCTGGTGGAAAACAAAAGGAAAAGCAATTATAGTTCCACCTACAAAACAAAAAAGAAGTGCGTAAGAAAATTGCGCTCCAACATTCGTAGATTGAAAATTTACTGGGATTTCACCAATACAAATACCTAAATAATCACACATAAAACGAAAGGAGATAAAATCTTCTTTTGTCATGGCAATAAAAAGATTCTGTATCGCCCATTCTTTAATAAACCACATACCAATCGCTACAATAAGAATAGCAATGACCGATTTTACAATACGCCATCTTAACTCTTCTAGATGGTCCAAAAATGACATTTCCTCTTCTGGCTGATCCAACATTTTAATAGGGATTACAATGATTTCGTTCTGCCACCATCAACAGGTACATTAATTCCATTAATATAACTAGCCGCCGGACTAGCCAAGAAAACGATAGCTGCGGCAATTTCTTCTGGCTCTGCGATTCTTTTCATTGGTGATTGTTGTCCCATTTGGTCTAAAATATCTTTTATCGCTTCGCTATCCTCACTTTTCGATGCCGCAATAGCTTGCAGGCGGACAGTATTTGTTGCTCCTGGCAGTACATTATTCACAGTAATGTTATGCTGCCCCAATTCATTAGCTAATGTTTTGCTCCAATTAGCAACAGCTCCTCTCACGGTGTTGGATACGCCAAGGCCATCTAAAGGTTGTTTTACTGAAGTGGAAATCACGTTGATAATTCTGCCGTATTCAGCTTCTTGCATTCCTTTCCATAAAGCTTGAACCATAATATGATTGCAAATTAAATGTTGTTGGAAAGCCGCTAAAAATTCATCAGTAGATGCAGAAATAATAGCTCCACCTTTAGGTCCTCCTGTATTATTAATTAAAATGTGTGCCGTATGATTTGCCGCCCATTCGTTTATTCTTTGTTTTAATAAAGCTGGTTGTGTGAAATCAGCAACAATATAATCGTTTTTGGGGTGAGATGGCAATTCTGCCAATACACTAATTAATTTTGCTTCATCCCTTGCAATTAAAGTGACAGACGCCCCACTTTTAGCAAGTTCAATAGCAGCGCTTTTACCTATGCCTTGGGTACTGCCACAAACAACTGCGTGTAAATCTTTGAAATCAACCATCTTTTTTTGGACAAAAATAAACAACTTCTTCGCGGTTTTGCAAAATATTGCTTATGAATATAATAATATAAATATTTTTTTTGGATAGTCCGCCAACGGAAAATAGTTGAGTGAAACGATATGTAAAATTGTAGTTTTCGATGAATTGTATTTTTGACGCTATCCTTACTTAAAAACAATAGATGAACAAGACGGGGGCGCTTTATAGTTGTTAAATAATTAACATGAATTTTCTATTTTTTTGATCAAATATCGCTTGTAGCCTTTCAATATAAGCCTAGAATTAATGAAGCTATATTTTTTTATTTTCACAATTTGCCCTATTTTTGATTGAATTTTAAAATTAAGATTATGAGAAGATTATTACTTTTATTGATGCTTCCATTGTTATTCTCCAATTATGTTGAATCGCAAGTGTTTATTTCGCAAGACTTCAACTCAACAACCATTCCTCCAGGTTGGACTGAGGTAGGCTTTTTTAGTACAGATGTAAACCCCTGTGATACGCGGTCTGTAAGGAGGAACTTTTGGTCATCGGGAATCACAGGGCAGCTAACTTCACCAACCGCAATTGCAGATGGTGCGGATATTGATGTGTCTTTTGATTACAAAATCATTGATTTTTCATTCCCGAACCCTGCGACAACAGGTAATTTTGGTCAGATGATCCTTCAGTATACTGTAGATGGAGGCGCCACCTACATTAATTATGATACGATTAATGAATCCAATCATGTTCCTTCAACTAGTTGTGTTACATTTACATCTACAATAGATGGGGCTGATGTTCCCGCTGGTTCAGTATTCGGCTGGCGACTTTCTGGTACTTGGTTTTCAGGAGATTATTTTTTTTACGTGGATAATTTCCTTGCAGCTGAGGAATCTACCTGTCCTTTTGTGACTAATTTTTCTTCCAATTTACTGTCTAGTTCTGAGGTTCAGTTGTCTTGGACAGCAGGAGGTACAGAGACAGAGTGGGATATAGAGTATGGTCCAGCTGGTTTTACTTTAGGGAATGGTGTCGTAGAAAATACCACAAACAATCCAACAAATATCTCAGGTTTAATTCCACATACATCATATGACTTTTACATTAGAGCGGTTTGTGGCCCTGGAGATTTGAGTCTCGCAGTTGGTCCTATTAATGTTTTTACAGGGCATTGTTTACCTATTTATACTAATACTTCTGACTATTTAAGTTTATTTCAGACGACAACAGCTCAGCAAAACGTTACATATGTAAATTCTTCTTTTCCTACGAATGGACTAGATAATTTAGTTCACTCTGATACAGTGAGTCATTTCGCTGGTGGATCTTTTGATTTTACCACAAATTTTGAAGGTGGTCAAAATACCATCGCAATTTGGGTAGATTGGAATAATGACTTGGTATTTGATCCTTCCGAGCAAATTTTCGTTGGTACAGCACCAAGTTCTTTCCCTCTTAATGCATTAAATGGAACTGCTAGCATACCTGCTGGTGTCGCTCAAGGTGATTACATCATGCGTGTAAGGGCAATTTGGTCTAGTGTTACTCCAGACCCTTGTACAACTTTTAGTTGGGGCTCAGCAATAGATTTAGTTTTAAATGTTGGAAATCCTCCCGCTTGTCCTCCTCCATTAGACTTTGATTTGGTATCAACACAGTTTACCTCTGCAATAGTGGAGTGGGATACCTTGGTAACAACCTCGTCTTTTGCATTGGAATGGGGAGCTCCTGGGTTTACACCAGGAACTGGTACTGAAATTGGTGCTTCTTCAACAACGGCCACAATAGATACAATTACAGGGTTGGATCCTGAAACGAATTATGACATTTATGTGATAGCTGATTGTGGTGCAGATTCAAGTAGTTGGGTAGGACCTTTGAGTATATTCACAGGCTACTGTGTTCCTTCTACTAGTGGTACTTTCAGTTTTATCACTTTGTTTGAAACTTCCGATGCTACCCAGAACGTAGTTTATACTGCCACTGCGCACCCAGGTTCTCCTGGTTATTTAAATTTGAGTGCCTCGGATACGATTAAAGTGGAGGAGAATGAAACGTTCAATATCACTGCTGCATTTTCTTCATCTCAAACTACTTTAATTTGGGTGGATTGGAATCAGGACTTGGTTTTTGACCCTTCTGAACAAGTTTTTGTTGATCAATCTCCTATTAATGTTCCAATTAATGGAGTTATTCAAGTGCCTTCTACTGTTACTCCAGGTGTTTACAGGTTGAGAGTAAGAACAGTTTTAGGAACTGCTACATCAACATTGAATACAGATCCTTGTCAATCTTTGACTTCATCAAATATGATTTTAGATTACGCTTTGGAGATTCTGCCAGCGCCATCTTGTCCGCGTCCATCTGATTTAATGGTAAGTAATATTTTGCCGAGTTCAGCAGATGTTGCTTGGACTGCTGGAGGTAATGAAACAGAGTGGGAATTACAATATGGTCCTGCTGGATTTACGCCTGGTACGGGTACTTCTGTTGTGACAACAAACAACCCTTACGCGTTAACAGGGTTAGATGTTGACACTGAGTATGATATTTATGTAAGAGGGATTTGTGCTGTCGGAGATACAAGTACTTGGAGAGGTCCGGAGAACTTTATGACACCATGTAACGTTTTCTCTGCACCGTTTTTTGAAGATTTCGACGATGCATCTGTGTGGATTTCTGGTACTGGTTTTAATAACGTAGGTTCTGAGATTAGCTCTTGTTGGGATAGAACTACAGATCCATTCCAGTGGGGTACGCGTGTTGGAGCAACTTCTTCCACAGCTACTGGTCCTTCAACGGATGCTTCTGGTTCTGGTAAGTATGTATTTACTTCGTCGAATACAGGAACAAATGGTCAAGAAGCTAGACTTTGGACGCCTTTGATTGATTTATCATCAATTAATGACCCAAGATTCCAGTTTAGCTACCACATGTTTGGCTCGTTTGTTGATAGTTTGAACTTGTTCATTTCTAATGACAATGGTGCTACTTGGGATTCCCTTTTGACTATTGTTGGGATGCAACAGTTTAACAAGACGGATGCTTGGAAAGATACTGTCTTAGACTTATCTAATTGGGCAAATGATACGATTATTATCGAGTTCTACAACATTAGAAGAGGTATTAACGATAACATCGCAGTTGATGAGTTAAAAATCCTTCCATGTGTGCCTACACCAGGAGTAGATGGTGAAGAGGATGTTTGTCGCTTGGATGTGACGGTTGATTTAAATACAATCATCACACCTGCATACAACTATGGTAAGTGGTCATTCCCATCGAATGAAACACTAATCAACGGAAGTATCATGAATGTAGCAACACTTCCTTCAGGAACTTATGAGGTATTTTATATCACTGAAGGTCTGTGTGCCAATGATACAACTGTAGCAACACTGAACATTTTCCCTCCTTCATCAGCAGGGCAAAATGGAACAATTACAGTTTGTAGAAATGAACCAATCAACTTGTTCGCTGGCTTGAATGGTAATGTGGATATGGGAGGAACTTGGTATGATCCACAAGATAACCCGTTGCCAAACTCACAACCGATTGCTTCAAATATCGGAGGTAGTTTTAACTTCGACTACATCGTATCTAATGGTGTTTGTCCAGCTGATACGCAATTTGTAGAAGTAATTGTTTTACAATCTTGTGATTACTTGTCTATTGGTGAGGAGAAAATGGGGAATATCTCTGTTTATCCAAACCCAGCAACAAGTCACCTTGTGATTGCTAATGATGCAAACTTTGAGTCTATGACGATTGAAATGCTGGACATTAATGGAAGAGTAGTTCTTGTGGACAATAATTCTTTAATGAATAATAATCAAGCAGAGATTACAATAGATCATTTAACACCTGGTGTTTATACATTGAGATTACATAATCAAGAAGGGCAAAGAACTTTCAAGATTGTGAAACAGTAATTAATTACTTTAATAAAAGAAGGCTGCCCAAACTTGGGTAGCCTTTTTTTGTTTTAGCCCTTTGTTAAGTTTTGTTGTTTGAGATTAGTACACATGGATTTTTGCGCTTTTGCACAAAAACATCAGCAGAAACTTGAAAATAGTATTAATTTTGTACCCGTTGTCCACTCATGCGAGTTAGATGAAAGAAAAATTAAAGAATTACCTCTTATTTACGAAGTTCAGATTGTCTGTACTGGTAATCGTTTCCGCACTTTCAGGATATTTATTCGCAAGGTTGCATTATGCGGAGTATTTTCGGGAAATAGGCTTGTCGGTTAATAATGCTTGGCTTGAAATATGCTATTTGATGCTAGGTGGGATTTTAGTTACTGCTGCTAGTAATGGTTCTAATCAAATATGGGAAAGAGAAATAGATATTTTGATGAACCGCACAAAGAACCGACCATTACCAGTGGATAAAATGACTGTGATAGAAGGGCTGATAGTGGTTATTGTTTCTTTGTTTTTGGGGCTTATTTTACTCTATCAACTGAATTTCTACTCTGCATTGTTAGGTTTTATCGCTTTTCTATCTTATGTATTTATTTACACACCTATGAAACGTTGGTCGCCTTGGGCGGTTATTGTTGGGGCATTCCCAGGTGCCATCCCCCCCATGTTAGGTGCCATCGCTTTTACGAATGAATTTGGAGCTCTCCCAGGAGCCTTATTCTTTGTGCAATTTGTATGGCAATTACCCCATTTTTGGGCAATTGCCTGGGTTAGTCATGATGACTACCAGCGAGGAGGGTTTTATTTATTGCCCTCAGCTTCAGGTAAATCAAAAACAAGCGCCTTCAGAATCGCTTTGTCGGCGCTAATGTTAATTCCCTTCAGTTTAGCACCTTGGTTAATGGAAGATCAAATAGGACCATTCGTTGGTTCATTTAGTGTTGTGGCGGCATCTGTGTTGGGATTACTGTTTTTTCTTCCCGCATACAAGCTTTATCTAACCTTAGATGATAAAGACGCTAAACGTCTGATGTTTGCATCTTTTATATACTTACCATTAATACAGTTTATGTATGTTGTTGACAAAGCGTTTTTTATGTAAAACCGAACAGCTAGTAATTTGTTAAAAAGAAAAATGAAAATGAAAAAGCAATTTGACCAACAATACAGCCCAGAGGTGAATGAAAGAACTAAGAAGACATTGGTTTGGTTCATTGTTTTCAGCATTACGATGATGTTTGCGGGATTTACTTCTGGTTATATCGTATCGATGGGAGATAACTTTTGGGTTAAAGTAAACATGCCGAATGCTTTTTACTTGAGCACTCTTGTTATAATATTGAGCAGTATTACATTGATTATTGGGATAAGAACTGTTAAAAAGGATAATTTGTCTCAAGGGAAAATGTGGTTAGCGATTACCTTGATTTTAGGACTGGGTTTTACTTATTTACAATTTAGAGGTTACCAGCAATTGTACAATAATGGAGCTGTTTTTAGCACATGGATTATTGTTGATAACGGCAGGTATGGCGACTATTTTGAAATAAAAAAAGAAGGGGAGTTTTTATCTGTAGAGAACAACCAGTATGTTTGGAAGGGAGAAAAATTGGAAGGAGAGCGACTTCAGAATTTACAAGGGTTTATGCTCCAATTTTTAAATTTAGAAAATGGAAGTTTAAAAGGAATTAACTATGGTCAAGACTATGTTTTGTTTTTGAAGGGTGAGCCGCTAACGCTTCTGAATGGAAGCTTGGTTACAACGGATGGAGCAGAGTTGTCTTTGTTGGATTACGAACGACTGCAATATTTGGCTATTAACGTTAGAGATAACAGGGCAGATTTTTTCATGAGAGGAGAAATGGGGGTTGATTTTCAGTTGTATTATAAGGGTAAACCTTTAGAGTATAAAAATCGTAAGCTGTTTTATAACGGACAAGAATTGAGTACAGCATTGCAAAACAAACTGCTTAGAGGTAATAAAGATACGAGTACGGCTTATCTTTATGTAATTACTTTTCTTCATTTATTGCACGTTATTGCGGGTGTAATTATGCTTTTTGTCTTTGTAAAAAACACATTTTCAGGAAGATACAATTCTTCAAACACCCTTGCGTTGAGGGCTGGTGGAATTTTTTGGCACTTTTTAGGTGCATTATGGATTTATTTATTACTATTTTTGAGTTTTATTCATTAAACTTGCAAAAAAAAATTAGAAAATGGCAGGACACGCTTCTAAACAAATTGATGGTAAAACACTTTGGGGAGGGAAAATATCTCCATTTAGTGCTAGTTACGGTAAACTAATGATGTGGTTCTTCTTGGTGTCAGATGCATTGACCTTTGGTGGACTATTAGTAGCTTATGGTTACGCCAGGTATTCCTATCAAGGAATGTGGCCGATTGGAGAAGAGACTTTTGAGGCTCTTCCATTATTAGGTAATGGATATCCCTTAGCTTATGTGGCTTTGATGACATTTATCTTAATTATTAGTTCTGTAACGATGGTATTGGCCGTTGAAGCAGGTCACAGAATGGATAAAAAAGGTGTTGTAAAGTGGATGTTATGGACAATCATTGGTGGTTTTTTCTTTTTAGGTTCTCAGGCCTGGGAGTGGGGTCACTTTATTCATGGTACAGAATTCGGGAAGGTGAAGCTTTCTGATGGCTCAAGTGCTATTGTTAAGGGGGAGTTTGGTCATATCGAAAGTTTTGAAGTAATTACGCCAGGCGCACACAGTCCAGCTCAAGGGGAACTCATTACCAATGAGAATATTCACAAGTCGGAAAAAGATTTAATGCACGCCTTCCAGCATGCTGCTGTAACAGGGAATTTATCCGGAACTTCGGCTACCGATTTAATAATAACGCTGCACGATGGAACAGTAGCTAAAGTAAATAGAAAAGCAGATGAAAATCTGGAATTGTTAATAAAAGAAGCGGGGACTAAGTATGCAGTTTCTCTTCCAAGTGATGTGTCGACAAGAGTAGCGGGTGATGAAGCAGAGGCTTTGTACTACGAGGCATTAACACAAGGTAAGGTGATTTACGGGGCAAATCTTTCAGAAAATGAGTATGGACCGAGTCAATATGGTCAATTTTTCTTTTTTATCACTGGTTTTCATGGTTTTCACGTATTCTCTGGTGTTATCATAAATATTATTATCTTTTTTGGCGTCTTAAAAGGTATTTATCATGCAAGGGGACACTATGAAATGGTTGAAAAAACTGGCCTATATTGGCACTTTGTTGATTTGGTATGGGTATTTGTATTTACCTTCTTCTATTTAATTTAAGTTTATAACGCAGAAAAATCATCATCATGGAAAGAGACGATATTATTGAATATTCATTAGATGCTCATCACTCAGAAGAGCAAGGTGTTACTATCAGAAAAAAGATTTGGAAAGTTACTTTAATACTTTCTATTATCACAGCTGTAGAGGTGCTTCTTGGAGCATTTATTAAACAAGGAAGTGACTTGTGGCTAACGGTTAAGGTTTCCTTTATTATTATGACAATCTTCAAGGCAGCCTACATTGTTATGGTGTTTATGCACTTGGGAGATGAGCGAAAAGCATTGAAATGGGTTATATTGTTGCCATATACTATATTTATCTTGTATTTAATGTTTATCGGTTTAACTGAGGGGAATGCCGTTGGGTTAAAGATGTAATAAATGACAAATAAAGATATGAAGGCCGGTCGCTGGAAGTCAATATTAATGTTGGTATTGGTTTTTGGGCCGGCTTCTTTTTTGATATTAATATCAACCAATAAGTGCGAGCACAAATTTGAAGAGCTTCCTTTTTATGGACGCTTGGATAATTTTGAATTGGTAATGTTAGATGGTACAATACTTTCTCCGGAAACGCAAAAGGGAAAGATTACCTTGTTTACTACAATTCAGGCTTCTTGCCCAAGTAAGTGTGCAATTAATATCCCTCAGTTTAATCTTCTTATTTATCAACACTATCGTAAGAATCGTAAAAAATTGGGTCATATCGAGATTGTCTCTATTATTACCGATGAAAATGGTAATCCTACTAACAATTTTGAAGAGGTTACATTTTTGTTAAATGACATGGTGAATGACTATGATGCGTCAATATGGCGATTAGCAAGCGGTGACCCTAAGCAAATTTTTGATATTACGCACAACGATGTGCGTCTGATTGATCAACGCGATGACAAAGCATTTGCTGGATTCCCTTATTTGGAAACCATGATGATTGTTGATAAAGAAAATAATGTTAGGCTTCTAAGAAGGGGTTCGGATGAAGGGAATATCCGTGATTTTAAACAACATGTTGCTTTGTTACAAAAACAATATGATAAGGATGCATTTAAATCAAGATCTAAAACAGATGAGTAAAATATGGATGTTTAGTTTATTCTTTTTTTCCCTGTTTTTAATATTTGGTTGTAGGGAAAAGGAGCCTACTGAGACGCTTCCTTTTATTGGTAAACATGATATAGCACTTGGTGATGAGCCTGGCTATAAAGCTGGGGATACTATTTTTCATACGATACCTGATTTTTCATATCTAAATCAAGATTCAATTTTAATTTCCAGAGCTGATTTGAAGGGAAAGGTATGGATTACTAAGTTCTTTTTTGCAAAATGCCCTACAATCTGTCCCCCAATGACTGGTGCTATGAAGTCAGTGCATAGTAAGTTAGCGGAATTTGGAGATGATATTTTGTTTTTATCTTTTACAATAGATCCTAAAAATGATACGCCAGCTGCACTCAGAAATTACAGAGATGTGCATGGAATTACCGCAGATAATTGGATTTTTCTCACAGGAGAACAAGCGGCCACGCACCAATTAGGTGTCGAGGGTTTTTATGTCAATGCTTTTGAAGATGAAGATGCTCCCGGAGGCTTTGCACACAGTCAAAATTTTGTTTTGGTAGATCAAAACTTGCATATTAGAGGTGTTTATGATGGATTAAATGAACAACAATTGGAGCAATTAATTGTTGAAACACAAAAACTTTTAAAACATGCAAGTCGTTAAAAAAAATCCGCAGGATATTAAGCGTTTTAGAAAACTGATTGTTGTATTTTCAATCATTATTCCGATTGCTGTTGCAGCACTTTTTGGTATAAAAATACCTAATATTGATTTATCTTTTTTACCCCCTATTTATGCTTCAATTAATGCAACAACTGCGTTACTTTTAATACTTGCTTTAGTTGCTATAAAACTTAAAAAAATTTGCTTGCATCAAATGTTGATAAATTTATGTATGCTGCTTTCTTTGTTGTTTTTGGTGTCTTATGTTGCTTATCACATGACATCGGAAAGCACTGTTTATGCAGGCGAATATCGCGCTGTTTATCTTTTTATACTCATTAGTCACATTCTTTTAAGTATTGTTGTTATTCCTTTTGTCTTATTCACTTATCTCTATGCTTGGAGTGGTGAAATTGAAAAACATAAAAAGCTAACTAAAGTGGCTTTTCCAATTTGGTTGTACGTAGCCACAACAGGTGTTATTGTTTATTGGATGATAGCACCATTTTACGGTAATTAATTTTTTTATGGCACTTAGCCATTTAAATCCTAACTTTGCATTAAAAAAATGATAGCAAAGAAAGCATCGGAAACCCTTACCATTTCAACTAAAGTGGTGCTTCCAAATGATACAAATACCCATGGAAATCTTTTTGGTGGTCAGTTGCTAGCATGGATGGATGTAACTGCAGCCGTGTCAGCACAGCGTCATAGTAGAAGGGTTGTTGTAACGGCATCTGTTAATAATGTCTCTTTTGGGAAACCAATCAAAGAAGCCTCTATTGTTACTTTAGAAGCTAAAGTATCTCGTGCCTTTAACAGTTCTATGGAAGTATTTATTGATGTTTATGTAGAAAACCAAACATCAGGAAAAAAAGTTAAACGCAATGAAGCAATATATACCTTTGTTGCTGTGGATCAAAATGGTGGACCAATTAAGGTGCCAGAGCTTATTCCTGAAACTGAAGAAGAAAAAGAGCGATTTGCCGGAGCATTAAGAAGAAAGCAATTGAGCCTGATCTTAGCAGGTAAAATGAATCCTAATGAAGCTACAGAATTGAAAAAGCTTTTTATGGAAGTTTAGCAGTTGATAAGGTCGAGCATTATGTTTTTATCCGAAAATAAGAATTACTCAATTAATGTAAAGGGTCGATTAATAGGCTTTTCGGAACCCCTTATAATGGGTATTCTGAACGTCACACCTGACTCGTTTTATTCTAGGAGTAGACTACAAAGTTTAAAGCTTGTACTTCAAAGGGTTGAGAAATATATGAGTGAAGGCATGGATATTCTGGATATTGGCGGTGTCTCAACAAGACCTGGCGCTGATTTTGTTTCAGAGAAAGAAGAGTTAAAAAGAGTACTGCCCGTCATTCAGGCTATTAACAAGTTGTTCCCTGAACTTATTATCAGTATAGATACTTTTAGATCTAATGTTGCGCGCGTTGCAATTGAAAATGGTGCTCACATGGTAAATGATGTTTATGGAGGAAGAAATGATGCTTTGATGTTTCAAACCATAGGGGAGCTTAATTGCCCTTATATCCTAATGCACAGCAGAGGAGATGCTAAAAGTATGCAATCACAAGTGGATTATAATAACATAACTCAAGATGTGGTTTCAGAACTTTTAGTAGGTATTAATAAATTACGAAGTCATGGGGTGAAAGATATTATCTTAGACCCTGGATTTGGCTTTGCGAAGACTATAGAGCAGAATTATGAGCTATTTAAAAATCTTTCTTTTTTGCATACGCTAAATTTACCTTTGTTAGTTGGTGTTTCTAGAAAATCTATGATTTATAAATTGTTAGAAACCGATCCATTGGGGGCGTTAAATGGAACCACGGTATTACATACTTTTGCTTTGTTAAATGGAGCTAATATATTGAGAGTGCATGATGTAAAAGCAGCAATGGAAGCAAAATTACTTGTGAAAAAATTATTCTAATTACGCTTCTTATCAGAACTTTTAATTAAGTTTGGGGCATAAGCGCTACTAATGGGTTTAAAAGAAAATACCTTCTCCATTTTATTTGAGTCTATACAGGAGGGGCTCATTGTTGTGGATGACAACGGAGAAATTGTCCTCTGTAATGCAGTGGTTGAAAAACTCTTTGGTTATCAGCCTTCGGAGTTAATCGGTCAAAAAATTGAAATTCTTGTACCTTTTAAAAGTAGAAACAAGCATATAGATGTAAGAGGGAGTTATCATCAAGCGCCATCTCAGCGCTCAATGGGCTCAACTATGCGCTTAAATGGACAAAAGAAAAATGGAACACTTATGCCAGTAGAGGTGAGTCTTAACCCATTTAAGGACGAAGGTAAAAACTATACTGTTGCGCTTGTCTCTGATGTAAGCATTAGAAGAAAAGCAGAAGAGGATTTGATAGAAATGGCTGGAACGCTTGAGGAAAAAGTGGTAGAAAGAACCAGAGAATTGAGACAAAGTGAGCAACTATACAAATCGATTGCTAGAAATTTTCCTGCGGGTGTGATCTCTATTTTTGATACATCTTATAACTATCTTTTTGCAGAAGGTCAGGGACTTTATGAGCTTGGTATTGAAACGGATGATTTAATTGGTCAGAATTATTTGGAGCGCTTAGATAAACAAACTCGACATATTGTTGAAAAAGAACTAAGCGAATGCTTTAACGGCATGACTTGCTCCTTTGAGATTAACTTGACTCATGGTATTTATCAATTGAATGCCGTTCCTCTTAAAGAGGATGGAGGAGAGGTGAGTCGTATTTTAGTGGTAGAGAAAAATATTACAGCACAAAAAAGAGCCGCAGAGAAATTAGAAGCGAGTTTAAAAGCAGAAAGAGAGCTAAATGAGATGAAAAGTCGCTTTGTTTCAATGGCTTCACATGAA
>JAFIEX010000188.1 GCA_020832365.1 Crocinitomicaceae bacterium | reverse complement strand
TTTACAACTGGAAAATCCTATAATTAGAATTACAAACAAGGAGATAATTTTTACTACTTTCACGGTATAAATATTTTATTTTTTGCTAAAAGTAGTCAATCTTTAGTAAGATAAAATGGATTTTGGCTTCTTAACTTTAAAAATACTGGTATTTATAATCTTAAATAGCCGATTGATTGGCGGGGGCGGTGAAGTGGAGTTTTTAGTAACAGTTTAAATTGTTTTTTCATAGAATTACCATACGATGAAAATTTGGCACTTTACCATGAAACTCTTATTGGCCTAAAGGTTGCAAACAAGATATCTCGTCTGACCAGCATCTCAAACGATTAGGTCAATAAAAATACAATCTAAAAATAAGTCGCTAATACAACACTTTTAGTAAATTTGTGTTTGTGAACAAGAATAATTTAAATAAAGACCAAATCGATTTGGGCCGCGTACCAAAGCATGTTGCCATCATCATGGATGGAAATGGACGCTGGGCTAAAAACCACGGTCAAGGGCGTTTATTTGGTCATGCAAATGGTGTTGAGTCAATTCGTTCTGTTTTGCAAGGCTGTGGCGAAATAGGGATCAAATACCTCACTATTTATGCGTTTTCAACTGAAAATTGGAATCGCCCGAAATCTGAAATAGAAGGTTTAATGAATTTATTAGTTGACACCATCGCTAGTGAAGTTGAGGAGCTTAATAAAAATGGCGTTAGAATGTCAACAGTTGGTGACCCAAGCTTATTGCCCTTAAACTGTCAGGAGAGCCTAGAGAGAATGCAGGAGATAACCAAAGATAATGATAAAATCCATTTACAGATTGCTTTAAATTACAGTGCAAGATGGGATATCATTACTACTGTGAAAAACATTTCTAAAGATGTAAAACAGGGTGTTTTATCTGCTGAGGAAATTGATGAAAAGATTATCAATCAATATTCCTGTTTCTCTGGTATTCCGGACCCTGAGTTGCTTATAAGAACATCAGGAGAATGCAGAATTAGCAACTTTATGTTATGGCAGCTGGCTTATACTGAGCTGTATTTCACAGAAGTACTATGGCCAGACTTTAGGAAAGACCACTTATTTGAAGCCATCATCAATTACCAATCAAGAGAGCGTAGATTTGGGAAAATTTCTGAGCAACTTGAAGAATAATAAAATTTTATTAGACTATCTAAGTCACCATTATTCAGCGTTTTAACCCTTATTTTTTGTTTTTAAGTATTTTCTGGTTTAAAACAATCATTATCTCAGAAATAAAAATTATGTGATTGCTAAAATTATAGTTATCTTTGCGCCGCAAAAGCTTTCTAAATATGTCCATTGCTGTTAAAATTTTCGCTGGTAGGAACTCACAGAAATTGGGAGAAGATATTGCTCGGTCCTTCGGTATATCTCTTGGTAATGTTATTGTATCAGAGTTTAGTGACGGAGAGTTTCAGCCTTCTTTTGAAGAAACAGTTCGTGGTCAAGACGTATTTATTGTACAATCTACCACACCGCCTTCTGACAATTTAATGGAGTTACTTTTAATGGTTGATGCTGCAAAGAGGGCCTCTGCCAGAAAAATCATTGCGGTAATGCCTTATTTTGGTTACGCACGTCAAGACAGAAAAGATAAGCCTAGGGTGGCAATAGGAGCTAAATTAGTTGCCAATATGCTGATGGCTGCAGGCGTGAATCGTGTAATCACAATGGATTTGCACGCTGATCAAATTCAAGGTTTCTTTGAAGTCCCTGTTGACCATTTGTACGCTTCTACTTTATTCCATCCAGAAATTGAAAAAATTGCAGAAGGAGGAAACATGGTAATGGCTGCTCCAGATGCTGGAGGCGCTAAAAGAGCGAATTCTTATGCAAAAAGATTAGAGGTTGGACTTGCACTATGTCACAAACAACGAAAAGAAGCTAATGTAATAGCTAAAATGACGGTTATTGGTGATGTAGAAGGTAAAGATGTGGTTTTAGTTGATGACATGATTGACACCGCAGGAACGCTTACCAAAGCAGCTGATTTATTCATGGAAATGGGCGCAAAAAGTGTTCGTGCGTTTTGTACCCACGCAGTACTTTCTGGTCCAGCATATGAAAGAATTGAAAATTCAAAAATTACTGAGTTAATTGTTACTGATACAATTCCACTCAAAAAACAAAGCCCTAAAATAAGGGTCATAAAAACAGGGTCTCTTTTTGGTGATGTAATTAAGCATCTCGTTCAAAATGAGTCTATTAGTCAGCATTTTTTAATATCATAAATAAATACAAATGAAAACAGTACAATTGAGCGGCTCGCCAAGAACGAGCGTAGGGAAAAAGGACGCAAAGGCTGTGAGAAACGCAGGTCGTGTTCCTTGTGTACTTTACGGAACAGGAGAACAAAGTTATTTCTCCGTAAGAAATGTAGACATGGAGAAAATCGTTTTCTCTCCTGATGTTTACCAAATTGAGTTGGATATTGAAGGCACGAAGAAAAAAGCCATCATCCAAGAGTTACAAATGCACCCTGTTAAGGACACCGTACAACACGTTGACTTTCTAGAGTTAGATGAAAACAAAGAAGTAAAGGTTGATATTCCTGTAAATCTATTTGGAAGATCTAAAGGTGTTTTAAATGGTGGTAGATTACAACAAGTATTTCGCCGTTTGACAGTTAAGGGATTACCAAAAGATATCCCTGCTGCAATTGAAATAGACATTACACCGTTAAGAATCGGTCAAGCGAAAAGAGTTAGAGATATTTCTATTCCGGGTGTTCAATTGTTGAATGCTTCAGATGCGGTTGTTTGTTCAGTTAAAATGGCAAGAGGTGCTGTTAAAACGAATGACGACGAAGACGAAGAGGCGGCGGCAGCAGAGTAATTTCTTAAAGAAAAATAATTATCAAAAAGGTGTCCTAGTAATAGCGACACCTTTTTCGTTTTTACTGATCAAATAATATTCTTGATAATAAAAAGAAGGTCAGTTTTTATTTCAGAACGTTATAACTTTTCACCACAGTATTTGCAATGAACGGCATCCATGGTGTGGCCAGTTTTTAGGCAGTTACTGCACGCATGCTTTCTGATTTTATCATGTTTCTTTTGCATGACTTCAGCTGTAACAATGCCAGTTGGCACAGCGATGATAGCATAACCAACTAACATAATAAAAGAAGCAATCGCCTGTCCTAATGGCGTTACAGGGGCAATATCTCCATACCCCACCGTAGTAATTGTAATGATGGCCCAGTAAATACTTCTTGGAATACTCGTAAAGCCTGCACTATATGGCTCAATGGAGTACATAACTGCACCTAAAATAATCACGAAGGTTAAAATACTTAAAATGAATATGATGATTTTTTGTCGGCTGTTGTAGAGTGCTATAATTAAAGTGTTTGCTCCCTTAGTATAATTTGTCATCTCTAATATCCTGAAAACCCTAAGAAATCTTAAAGCTCGAATTACAGTTAAAGGTTTTGTTCCAGTAAAAATTAGGCTTAAATAGGTCGGTAAAATAGATAATAAGTCCACCAGTCCGTAAAAGGATAATATGTATTTCCACGGTTTTCTTAGGCTTAGAATTCGCAATAGGTATTCAACAGTGAAAAGACCAGTAATTACAAATTCAATAACAAGAAATATTTGTAAATATTTCTCTTTGTAGTAACTAACGCTTTCTAGCATTATTACGACAATTGATGTCAAAATAAGTAATAGCAAAAAAACATCAAAGACACGTCCAGGAATGGTATCCGTACCATGAATAACCGTTTTTACCTTTAACTGCCAGGGTTTTAACTTTACCTCGTTCTCCTTGAGTTGTTCTAATCGAATTTTATCTTTGAATTTGTAGAGCATTTAATTGTAATTAATATTACACTTTAAAAAAATCATATTTAAAAATTTGTCATCGTGATAAAGTTACCAACTTTAAATTTATTTTTGCATAAATCATAAGAAATGCGCATTCTAATTTCAATCACCTTCATGTTATCCGTTTTTTTGAATCATGCACAACAATTGGAGTTCGCAGGCGGATATGGTTATACTTTTGGCGCTAGGGCTCCCATTTTGGGTGGAAATGCACGTATTTCGGATGGCGCTTTGTTTCACTTGGGTGTAAACTATTTTTTAGACGATGACTACTCCATAGAAGTTAGTTATAATTATCAAGAGCTAATAGGAAGTGCTAAATCTTCTTTTTGGAATTTTGACGTACGTGACAACATTCGAATAAATTACGTTTTGTTAGGGGGTAATCGCCATTTTGATGCATCAGACAAACTTATTTTTTATTCAGGACTAAAAGCTGGAATTCTCAACATCTCTTCCATTCAAAACAATTTCAGGAGCAGAACTAAATTAGCGGTTGGATTGAATGGTGGCGCCCGCTATTTATTCACAGAGCATTTAGGCTGTAAAATGCAATTCCAACTCTTCTTTCCCATCACGGATGTTGGTGCAAGTCTATGGTGGTCTCCAGGAGAGGGTACTTCAGTTGGTGTAACATCCAGTTCTCCGTTTGCGCAATTCGGAACATTTATGGGGCTTTTTTATAGACTTCCATACTAAATTTATATATTTACTTTAAAAACATAATTAATGAAAGCGATTATAAGTGCGATGCTAACAATACTGCTAGCAGTCTTAACCGTATCAGAAGCAATAGCCTGTACGAGAGTTGTTTACAAAGGTCCAAATGGCACCGTGCTAACAGGAAGAAGTATGGATTTCTCAATGGATATTCCTGCTAATTTATGGGTCTTCCCTCAAGGAATGAAGCGCAATGGCGAAGTGGGTAAGTCTTCCATTGAATGGACATCAAAATATGGAAGTTTAGCCGCTAGTTCTTGGGATATCGCAACGCCCGATGGCATGAATGAAAAAGGTTTAGTGGCGAACATGCTATGGTTAGTTTCTTCTCAATATCCTGAATTTGAAAAAGATGGCGATAAAAAAGGAATGTCCATTTCAATGTGGGCGCAGTACGCCTTAGATAATTTTGCAACTGTAGCAGAAGCTGTGGAGGAATTTGCTAAGGAAGAGTTTGTAATTGTCACGGACTTCATTCCTGGTACAAATAAATTTACAACAGTTCACCTTTCTTTATCAGATGCAACAGGAGACAATGCCATTTTAGAATATATCAATGGTCAATTAGTGATACATCATGATCCAAGTTACATTGTAATGACCAATGACCCCAAATTCGAAGATCAATTAGCTATTGGGAAATATTGGGAAAGTGTTCCTGGTAAATATTTCTTACCTGGCTCTGTAAATGCCTCCGACAGGTATGTTCGAGCGCAATTTTTCATCAATGCTATTCCTAAAACTGATAATACACGAGTTGCTGTTGCAGGGGTAATGAGTGTTATTCGCAACTGTTCGGTTCCTTATGGTTTTGAGTTAGAAGGCTTTCCAAATCTTTCTACTACGCAATGGAGGGTGGTATCTGACCATAAAAATTTGGTCTATTATTTTGAACATGCGCTAACGCCTAATACCTTCTGGGTGGATATGAAAAAATTGGATTTCTCTCCAAAAGCAAAAGTTCGAAAACTGGATCTAAGCAATCACCAAACATATGCAGGTGAGGCGTCTGCACACTTTAAGAAATCAGAGCCATTCAAATTTCAAGGCCTATGAGTCATTCTGGATTTAAAAAGCAATTTGAAAAAATTGTATTTTATATTCTCTCGGGAATAGTTATACTTTACGTTGCTGTTGAAATTATTGAGCTACTTTACCAGTTTGGAAGAGCTTTAATTGTGAATGAAGGTGACCACGATAGACTTCTGATTTCCGCTGACCAAACAAAAAAAGTATTACCGGTTTTTTTTAATGTGCTTATTGCTATAGAGTTGATTGAAACGTTTAATGGTTACGTTAAAGATAGTGTGATTCAAGTACAAAGCATCCTTTTAATTGGTCTAATAGCTATAGGTAGGAAGCTATTAGTTTTAGATATTGGTCATGCCGATGGATTATCGAATATTGGCTTGGCAGCTATCATTTTGGCGTTATCGCTGGGGTATTACCTAGTGAAGAAACCTATGAAGGCGGAATAAAAACAACTCAAAAC
>JAFIEX010000187.1 GCA_020832365.1 Crocinitomicaceae bacterium | reverse complement strand
AGTCTCTCACCATTTGCTGAATCATCAATTGATTTTCATTAGAATCAAAATTCATATTTTTTGTTTTTAAAATATTTTACTGCTAATAGCTCGCTAAATTAACAATATTTTTAGTGTATTGTTGTAATTTTTCTTTACCGTTCAAAAAGGAAAGTTCTATAATAAAATTAAACGCACTTACTTCACCATCTAGCTTTTGTATTAGCTTTGCGGCCGCAGCAGCAGACCCACCAGTCGCCAATAAATCGTCATGAATCAAAACCTTATCTCCTTTTTTAATGGCATCTGTATGTATTTCAATTGTTGCACTACCATATTCCAAATCGTAGTTATGTTTAATTTTATCAAAAGGGAGTTTTCCTTCTTTTCTGATCAAAACAAAAGGTTTATTCAAGCGCATGGCTAAAGCATAACCAAATAAGAAACCTCTACTTTCAATTCCTGCTATTTTATCTATTTTTGAATCGGCATACTTTTCCACCAAAGTATTCAAAATAGCGTTGGAAGTTTCATGGTCCATTAATATGGTAGAAATATCTTTAAAGTTAATGCCTGGTTTAGGAAAATCAGGAACGTTTCGAACTACCTGTTTTATTTTTTCTTCTATTGTCATCATTTATTAATTTACAGTAATATATAATTTCATTTTTCGGAGCCAACCAATATCAATGTGTGGAGACAATAAAAGTTGATCAACTGTTTCAAAAGTTCCTAATTGATTTCTTAAATCGATAATTGATTTAGCAACATTCCATTCAATGTAGGGATGTGCTTTTAAATCTTCAAAAGTTACCGAATTCAAATCCATAGGAACTACAAAATTTTTATCTACTCTAATATAAGGAGTAATTTCACTCAATTTATCCTGAGACATTTTATACACCTCTAAAAGTTGTTCAACATCTAAAAATCCTCCTAATTTATCTCTGTAGCTAATAATTTGTCTAGAAAAAAATGGGCCTATTCCTTTAATCTGGAGCAAATCTTCAGCAGACGCACTATTTAATTCAATTGCTATGGTAGTATTCACTTGTTCTTCGGCAACAATATTACCCTCCTTCCGATCTTTGGACTTTTCTTTATCCTTCATCTGCTTTGATGGAAGATCTATTACGTCTTTTAATCGATCGTATAAATCATCAGAAACAACAAATAGTTTTTGAATATCTTCTTTGTGTTGGAAGCCTCCTTTTTTGTCAGCAAAATTCATAATGGCATTTGCTTGTTTTTCAGAAAAACCAATGTTTTGCCAATCTTTTTCGGTGTAAGTATTAGGATCAAATGGCTCTTCAGGAATTTTCCACTTATCAAGTTGCTTCTTTTTCTTTTGATAGCTTTTTGTTGTCTCAAAAGTTAAAGTTTTATGTTTTGGGTTGTTTACATAACTCAGGGTTGTTTTATAACTGTAGGTTTCAACTTTGGATAAGGGCGCAATAATTAAAGTATTTTTAATGAGTATAATTACCAAAAACAAACCAAGGGCAAAAAAAGCAAATGCCCTACTTCTTTTAGAAAAAATCAGCCACTCGTCATCCCACTTCTTAGGCTTCATCGTTATTTAAACTTTTTAATTAAGCCAGATTTTAATTTTACAAAATAGAGATTCATATCATTGCGCACTTCTCCTGACATAATAAATAGTCCTAAAATATTTGGAAAAGCCATTCCGAGAATCATCAAGTCCGAAAATGTAATTACTGCACCAAGACCTACTGACGAACCTACAACTATAAACAAAAGAAAAAGAGATTTATATATATAATCAGCAGCTTTTGTCTTGCCAAACAAGTAAGTCCAGGCTTTCAAACCATAATAAGACCAAGAGATCATAGTTGAGAAAGCAAAGAGGACAACCGCAAAAGAAAGGACATACATAGACCACGAACCTAATGAATTAGAGAAGGCAGCAGAAGTCAAAGCAGCTCCTTCCAATCCTTCTGAATCATCAGCGTAACCTGTAAAAATAATTACCAGAGCAGTCATCGTACAAACCACAACAGTATCAATAAAAGGTTCTAATAACGCAACCAAACCTTCAGAAACAGGCTCTTTTGTTTTAGCTGCGGAATGGGCAATTGCAGCAGAACCAACACCCGCTTCATTTGAAAAAGCTGCTCGTTGAAACCCTAAAATCAGCACCCCGATAAAACCACCATAAATCGCATCTGGCTCAAATGCACCAGAGAAGATTGTACTAAAGGCAGCTCCAATATTTTCATAATTGATACCTATAATTGTTAATGCGCTTATGATATAGATACCTACCATAGTTGGGACTACCTTATCTGTAACTTTTGCAATGCTTTTAATACCTCCGATAATAACTATCCCAACAAGCGCTGCTAACACTAATCCAAACCAAAACCCATAAGAAGCAAAACCTTCCCATCCGGGAATCTCTGTTAGCTGATTAAAAGCCTGATTCGCTTGGAACATGTTTCCTCCTCCAAAAGAACCTCCTACACACAGTATTGCGAAAACAACGGCTAACGCCTTGCCAAGTTTACCAAGATTTCTCTTTTTAAGACCTTTGCTTAGGTAATACATCGGCCCACCAAAAACCTCACCATGTTCGTTTTGCTCTCTGTATTTTACCCCGAGCGTACATTCTACGAATTTAGAGGACATACCAATTAATCCCGCAACTATCATCCAAAAAGTAGCTCCTGGTCCGCCCATACTGATAGCGATGGCTACCCCTGCAATATTACCGAGTCCAACTGTTGCAGAAAGTGCTGTTACCAAAGCCTGAAAATGAGAAATTTCTCCAGACTTTTCAGAAGGATCATCGTATTTTCCCCTAACTAATTGAATGGCTACCCAAGCACCTCTAATGTTAACAAACTTCATTCGAATGGTAAAAAAGATAGCACCTAAAACTAACCATAGCACAATTAGCGGGATTTCCTGATTCTTAGTGGTTAAGTTCTTAAAATAAAATGGTTGTGGCTCCAAATAATGAATTTGAGCCAGTTTTCTATCTGTTCGATTCCCTCTTTTATTAATTTGATATACCTGTTCTCCCTCTTTAGCAAATTGCTCTACTTTTCCCGAACCAACAGCATAGATGATTCGCTCTTCACCATTGTCGTTTAATAAAAGTAAGGGCTCCATATGGCTTACCATTTCGCCATCTGCAACAAACCACTTTTGGATGTAGTAATTATCTTTTTGTTTATCTAATGCGAATGGCGCTTTTACAACAAAATTATTGACCTTTACTTGTTGTGACCAAATTGGGTAAAAAAGTGCTGTTTCTAGCAGAGCAACCGCTGGCTTAACTATTTGATTAAAAATCTCAGGCATACTTGACACCTCTACCATTCCAGACACAGTTACAGTATCGTTATTAGCATCTACGACATGCACAACAATCTCCTCTCCTTCAGACAAATCAAAAGCAGTACTGTTATAAATTGATACATTTCTTTGATTCCAAAAAAAGCGATAAGGAGGTAATCCTCCTTTTACAACAACCTCAGCACGGACATCGTCTATCTTTGGTAAGCTATCTGAAATTTCAAGGTGGGCAGTTAGCGGAATATTACCATAAATTATGGCAGCATAAGAACAAAAAAAAGTAAAAAGTAAAAAGTATTTTTTCAACATGAATAATTAATATTGATTTCGATTTATGTAATGCGTTGTGAAAGTAATAAAGATTTATTAAACTGAGGCGAGTTGGACTTAAGAATTTTGGCATTTGTTCCTTTCGGCTTAGTTCAAAAAAAGCGCTTAAATCATTTTCTATATCAATTAAACCAATAAAAAACTGATGAAATTAATTTGAGGCGTAACACATCCATAGAGAGATATATTGGACCCCTTACTACGGGAATTTAATTTGTTTTTAAATGAGTGGGATTACCGCAGAATGGTTTTTACATCACTAAAAAAGGGGAATATCATTACAGACATCCCCCTTCTATATCTTAAAAAAAGCTATTTAATACGGTTTAAAAAACGTTTTACCTTCCTCCACGTCTCCCTGAAGAACCGCTATTATTATTCGATCCCCGTGGAGAAGAAATAGCACCGGAACCTCTTCCTGTATTTCCTGTTGCGTTGGAGTTTCTACCCCCTCTTCCTGATGTTTCTTGTGAATTAGATGGTGTTCTACCTCCTTGATTCACGCCACTTGGCGCTGTTGTCGGAGCTCGGTAAATTGGAGGAGGCATCGTGCCTCTATTTCTTCTTGGCGGAGGCGGCATGAAGTTATCATTTCTATTTGGCGTAACTGCTTGATTTGGCTCTTGGGTGTTGCTCTCCTCTCTTTCTTTTAAGAACGTTGATACATTTTCATCACCTGTATATGTTGCTGGAAGTTCAGGTTCTAATCCGACAAATCCATAATCAAAAACCGCGGCAAATAAGTCTTCTTCCTCAACTCCTTTTTCCCTAGCCAATTGCAAGCCTTCTTCTATTTGCTCATCTGTCAAATCAGCAAGTGTCAAATTCATAACAGGATATCTCACAAATTCTGGAATATCTGTCCATGGATTAGCAAATAAATTGGCTTCATCAGATACGATATACTGATCTCCGAAGCTGGTGGAAATAAAACGCAACTTTTCTCTTTCTGCATTTTGAACCACCGGATTATTTCTACCTGCACCGAAAATATTGTTTCTACTTCTATCTGGTGAAATATTCGTCCAACCCTCATTAGCAGGGTTTCGTATTATCAAATCGTTGTCCTTATTACCATCATTGTCTCCTAACAAACCGAAGTAATTCTGTCTGCAAGATGGCACAAAGATATCTGCATTCATTAACTGAGACTTTTGGAACGAACCATGACGAATGATTGCTTGTTCGCCTTGAGGCCAATTGATTTCGATCGCTTTTTCGGATGCATGTACAGTTCCTCCGTTGGCCAATTTAAACTTATCTTTTTTATTCGACACTATTTCCCCATTGATGTAAAGCGTAATACCATTTTCCAAAGCTGCTTCAGGCCCTTGAACATATACTTCTATCACATCACCATTCACATACAAAGACATTCCACCATTCACTGAAATCTTATCATTGTGACGAACTTGGCGGGTATGAATTTCAAAACCACTATCATTTGCACTTAAAAGATAATCCCCGGCAGTTTGGAAATCATATCTTTTCCCATCATAAGTTGTCATGTGTGGGTCCCCATTTGACCTGCCACGATTCATAGAACAATTGGCAGAATTACTCCAATTTATCCAATGTTCCCAGTAGGCATTTTCCCGACTAACGCCAGACTGCAGCTCTTCTTCCAAAGCAACCTCAGCCGCTCTCTGAATTCTTTCTAAACGTTCTTCTGGCATGGATTTGATATACTCAAAAGGTGTTAACCGGGCATTTTCCGGAACTGTTGGATAACTCTCTCCGGTTATTACAGCAACAGAGGCATCATAAAGGTAATAACCAAGTTGCTGATCCCAAGCAGTCATAATTTCCCTAACATGACTACTAGGAAAATGATTAATGCTGTTTTGAGCGATAGCTTGAGTTCCTAGAAAAGTCCAACAAAAAACTGCGATAAATAATAAATTCTTCATAATATTTAATTTAACAACAATTTAACAAAGCCAATAATGGTGCCAAAAAAGCCATTTGAACTAAATCAAATGGCTTTTACTGTTAAAAAAATAAAACATTTAAACTAAGACCTTGGGAGCAGCTGATAGAATTTCTGAATTTGCATTTGCTTCATACTTTTTAAAGTTATTGACAAACGCAGCGGCTAATTCATTTGCTTTTTTATCAAAGGCATCTTTATCCGTCCATGTATTTCTTGGGTTCAAGATTTCGTCGGGAACATTCGGACAAGACGCTGGCATTGCTAATCCAAAAATTTCATCTTTACTATACATAACTGCATTCAAAGAGCCATCTAGGGCAGATGTAATCATTGCTCTCGTATACTTCAAACTCATTCTGCTACCAACACCGTAGGCACCACCTGTCCAGCCCGTGTTGACTAACCATACATTTACATCATTATTATCAAGTTTTTCTCCAAGCATTTCCGCATATTTTGTTGGGTGAAGCGGTAAAAAAGGCGCGCCAAAACAAGCAGAAAAAACCGTTTG
>JAFIEX010000186.1 GCA_020832365.1 Crocinitomicaceae bacterium | reverse complement strand
AGGTCTTGCGTCTAAATTCTACCATCCTTTTGTTTAAACCATTAAGAAATTAAGGAACATGAAGGAGGTGGCTGTTCAACTGAGATTGTGCTAAGGCTAAACACTTCCCAGCAGTTCCTATCTTTATTTGGATTGTTTGGGCGTATCCCTGCGGGTCGGGCTATTCGTTGCAAGTCCTCGCTCGTGCCTCACTGTGGGCTTTTCACTGCTATCCCTTACGCGACTGGAATTTCCCCTCAAAGGTAACATCAACACCCTATTCCTCCTCTAAAAGCAATGGCGCATCGACTACTTTAATTTTTTGAAAATAAGCTTGCAACACCTCCTCGTTGTTCACTTCTTGCGTGAAAACCTCCAATAATGCCGGTCTATCATTGTCTTGAAAAGTATAAAAAGAAGGCATTAAACGATCTAAATCCGCTAAGCTTTTAGCGGTATAGTAATTGATGTCAAACGTGCTGCAAATACCAGCTGCATTAAGCTTTTGTTCTGCCACAAAATAATCAGCTAATTGGGTTGTGCTATTTGGACCAGGAATAATTTTAAAAATGCCTCCACCACCATTATTGATGACGATAATGCGTATGTTATTTTGCAGATGCTTATTCCAAAATGCATTAGAATCATAAAAAAACGAAATATCTCCAGTAATTAAAGTGTGAAGATGACTCGGGTCACCAACACTTGCGCCAACAGCCGTACTTGAGCTACCATCGATGCCGCTTGTTCCCCGATTGGAATAATAGCGGATAGAGGAAATTGGTTCAAACAATTGACAATACCGCACAACAGAACTGTTTGCCATATGTAATACACTATTTTCAGGCACATAGTCAAGCAATGTCTCAAACACCGTTAAATCGCTGTATTGAAGTGTTTCAAAAGCAAATCTATGTTTATCTTGCACTAAGAAATCCAACTGCTTCCATCTTGCCCCAAAGCGTGAATTGGGTGATAATTTAAAATCTTGTAAAAACTGCCTAAAGAAAGACAGCGGTGATAGCGCAATACTTTCCGTTAACGCTTGATAGGTGTCCATGGTCTGGAATTCATGACCAATTTTCCAGTGCTCTGCTATATCCTGTTTACGCAAAAAAGCCTTAATCCGTTTAGACACCACAGCACCACCCAATGTAATTAATAAATCTGGTGCATAATGCTCGATATGCGCTTCTGCGATACTATTGAGCGTTCTATCGATACAAGAAATAAAATTGGTGTGACTTAAATTACTTGTGTTCTCAATCAGTACCGCCACAGAAACGTCTTTAGAAAGGTCTGCCAATAATTGATTCAGGGGACCATTTTTTGGCATTTGGCCACAAATAATCATTTTTTTCTTTGCAAGCTGCCATTTTTCTTGCAAGTTCCTTAAATCCCCCAAATTTAATGCTTCAGATCTTTGAGCGAAATGTACTTTACGAACATGCGGAAGATTTTGGGTGGCCTGCTGACCATACAAGGGCTCAGTAAAAGGAAAGTTAATATGAATGGGGGCCTTAGCTGGTTGATTTAATCGATACGCCACTTCATTCATCTGGCACTCATTATGCCAAAATGAATCTTTACTTGTCGGGTTTTCCAACAGTTCTATTTCGATAGAAACAAAATTCGCAAGCGCTCCTTTTTGCCGAATGGTTTGTCCATCTCCTTGGTCTATCCATTCTGAGGGTCTATCAGCGGATATCACAACCAGTGGTATTTGTCGATAATAAGCCTCGCTAATGGCAGGTGCATAATTTAAAACTGCTGAACCAGAAGTACATATTAACGCGACAGGCGCTTTTATTTGCTCGGCAATTCCTAGTCCAAAAAAAGCAGCTGATCGTTCATCAGGAACAACATAATTTTGAAAAAACGGGTCATTCGCAAAGGACACCACTAATGGCGCATTTCTAGAACCTGGAGAAAAGACAATATGTTGTACTCCCCAAGCTTTAAAATATTGTATCAATTGCTGAACACCTTTTTTTTCACTAATCATCACCCAATAATTTTTCTTTTAAATTTTCTTTTTGCGCTGCTGTAATGAGTTTAAGCATTTCTAAATAATCAGCAGTTTTTTGAAAATCAGCAAAATCTATCTTGCCTTCATAATTCCAATCTGTCTGATTTAACCAAGCGCGAACATCATCTAATTTAAGATTATATCGCCAGGCAATACGCTCCATGGCTTGACTATCTTTTTTCAACTTTTCAGCTCTTTTCAAAACAATTTGCACCATTTGATGAAGCACTTCCTTATTTTGCTCATAAACTTCAGTTCTGACAGCAATACAAAAGCAAGGCCAAGGCGTTACAACGTCTCCAACGTAGTCACATTTCCCTTGTTCAACATATGGTTTAGTGGTGTACCTTTCCCATAAAAAAGCTTGAGCTTCATTGTTCTCCAATGCCCATAAACCTCCAAAAATATCTCCTACGATATTAAATTTCAAATTGTGGAGTTCCCAACCTTGTTCATGCGCCATGACATAACTCATCAAATGAGAACCTGAACCCGTTCTCGATATGGCAAATGTTTTGCCTTTCAGGTCTGCTATTTGCTGAATATCGCCGCCTTTTGGCACATGAACACCCCACCTTAGGGGAGAGTTCACATAAACATTCAAGATTTTAGCGGGTAAACCATCCAAGATTGATTTAGTAATTCCTTCGGTTAATAAAACAGCTACGTCCAATGAATTAGAAGCCAAACCCCTTGTCATTTGTCCTGTTCCGCCGGGCATATCTTCCCAATGCAAGTAAAGTCCAGCTTTTTTAAAAAGTCCTTCTTCTATGGCGAGTCGCCATGGTAAATTGAAATGCTCAGGCACTCCGCCTATTCTTAGTTTAGTCATTGTTGTTGGTATTGTTTAGAAATTGTTTTTCGTATAGTTTTTTATAATATCCGTTTTGCGCCAACAGTGAAAAATGATCTCCAGTTTCGACGATTTCACCTTTCTCCAAAACAATAATTTTATTCGCTTTTTGGATCGTAGATAACCTGTGTGCAATGACAATTGAGGTTCTGCCAACAGTCAATTTTTCAGTTGCTTTTTGAATTAAGGCTTCACTTTCATTATCTACAGATGAAGTGGCCTCATCCAAAATTAAAATATGTGGATTATACACATAAGCGCGAATAAATGCAAGGAGTTGTCTTTGCCCAACAGATAAAACACCCCCTCTTTCTCCTACCTGATAATCGTAATTATTTGGCAAACGCATAATAAACTCATGCGCCCCAACTGCCTTAGCAGCCGTTATAACTTGCGCTTTGGTGATGCTCGCATTACCCAAAGATATATTGTTGTAAATAGAATCGGAAAACAAAAACACATCTTGCAATACAATGGCAATGTTTTGTCGCAAGTACTTCAATTCTAGGTCTTTTAAATCCGTATCACCAATTCGAATTTGTCCTTTTTGGTATTCGTAAAAACGCGACAAGAGGTTGATAATGGAGGTTTTTCCGGCCCCCGTAGCACCAACAAAAGCAACTGTCGTGTTTGGCTCTATGGTTAATTGGATGTTTTTTAGCACCCAGTCCTCATCTTGGTAGGCAAACCATACTTTATCAAAAACAATAGGCTGTTGGAAATCGCACTTGGCAATAGTTCCTTCATCTTGGATTTGGGCGTCCGTATCTAGTGTTTGAAATACCCGTTCTGCGCGAACCACACCCCTTTGTAAAATATTGAACTTATCAGCCAACTGCCTAATCGGTCGAAAGAGCATGTAAACCCACAAAGTGTATTTTATAATGTTTCCCGTAACTGAGACATCTGAACTTGGCGACTGCGTCATGTACCAAGCGGAATAAACAATCAAAAAAGCGATGGAAAGCGAGCTTAAAAATTCCACAACAGGAAAAAAGATGGAGTTGGCCCAAATTGTATCCATATGTGCCTGTCTGTGTTGATTATTAATGGCTTCAAATTTTTTATATTCTACTTTCTGACGATTAAACATTTGTAGAACTGCCATTCCAGTTAGTCTTTCTTGCACGAAAGTGTTAAGCCTTTGTACTTCCAAGCGCTCTTTTTGAAAAGCTTTCTTCATTGCTTTAGCAAAAATCCTAGTAGCAATCAAAAGTAGTGGAATTGGAATTAAAATCACGAGAGAAAGCGTAAAGTCGGTGTAAAACATCCATCCCAAAACGGTAATTAATATCAATAAGTCACCAAGCATGTTAATAATCCCTTGGGAAAACACCTCCGAAATCGCTTCTAAATCAGCAACTACACGTGTTACTACAGTTCCAATTGGTGTTTTATCAAAATATTTCATTTTAAATGCCATAAAATGCTGATAGAGTTTTTTACGCATATCATGGATAACACTTTGCGCCAATAAATTGGAATAATAGGAATTAAAATATTGAAAAAATCCTTCAGCTACGAGCATTCCAATCACAATTAGTGTCCAAAACAGCAATTGGTCAGCGTCTGGATTCTTCACGATGTATTCGTCCACCATATTACCGATAATGCTCGGTCTAAGCGGGGAAAGGATGGAAAGTCCAATCGTAAAGAGCAATGAAAACACCAAGAATCTTTTATAAGGTTTCGCATAATGCAGCAGCCTTTTAAAAACGAGGAAATCAATTTTAGCCTTTTTTTCTTGTTGCATGGTGCAAAAATAACTTCACTTTGGGAATATGGTATGAAAAACAAGAAATAATGCGATAAGTTTAGAGATAAAATTTATATGATACGAATTTCAAAGATTAACACAAGGCAATTTTAAATAATCTTATTTCACTAAATGAGCTCTTCTGCCTTTAAATAAAAAATAGGAAGAACCTAAACCATTGAGAAAAGACCCTGTCGCACCAATAAGTGATAAAATCATTGAATTATTGCGAGTTTACTATAAAGCCTATCGACCAAAAATAGGGTTATTTGAAGGACAGAATGCCAACGCGAAATACAGCGCAACAAGTTTACAAAAGGTTCTCAAGCGAGCCTAGGAAAAAGCATCAATTAACAAACCAGCAAGCCTTCATTGGTTGCGACATAGTTATGCCAAGCATTTACATGAAAACGGGACTGATCTGCGGTTCATTCAAGAAATATTAGGGCATAAAAGCAGCAAAACAACGGACCACGAAGTAGCATCGAAGATAGATTTATACCCATGTGAGCACTCAAAGCTTACAGAATATAAAAAGTCCGTTTGATGATTTGTAATTTTTGCCTATATTTGATTCAACAATAAAAATCAATAAAACTGTACATATCAAATAACGGTTGGGGATATATACAGTTTTTTTGAATAGATAAACGAGTTAGTGGCAACCCACCATACCCAATCATTCAAATAAAAGCCTTAACAATTTCCTTTTTAGGAAACTTTCATTTATCTTTGTATCAAATATTTGTTGAATGAAGAAAAATTTTGATGTCGAGCTTTTGGAAGAGGCGCAAGCATTTTTAGAAAATCTTGGCGAAAAGGAACGCAAAAAGATTTTTTACAATATCCGAAAGGCACAGTACATTAATGATAATGAACTCTTCAAAAAATTGAACGATAACATTTGGGAGTTTAGAACATTGTACAATTCAAAAGCATACAGACTTTTCGCTTTTTGGGATAAGTCGCAGAAAACAAATACTGTTGTAATCTCGACGCATGGAATTCTGAAGAAGACACAGAAAACACCAACTAAGGAGATTGATAAAGCGGAAAATATCAGAATAGAATATTTAAAAAATAAAGATGATGAAAAAAGGAAATAAAATGAAGACAGTAAGTCTTGAAGAAATGATTGACAAACATGTCGGTAAGGTTGGAACTCCTGAAAGGGACGCTTTTGAATATGAGTTAAACATTGACTTGATCGGTCATGCAATTAAACAAGCCAGAAAGGAACGTAACTTAACTCAAGAACAGTTAGGTAAACTAGTTGGTGTTCAAAAAGCACAAATCTCAAAAATCGAGAACAGTATTAAAAACGCTCGACTTGACACCATAATGAAAATATTTAAGGCTTTAGGGGCAAAGGTTAATTTTAACGTGGAGTTGAACGATAAGAACTTTGCGTATTAAATTGGGCAGCCACTAACACAGGGCTAGCAATCAAGCCTTAGTGAACGGCGTTTAATGAAATTTATGTA
>JAFIEX010000185.1 GCA_020832365.1 Crocinitomicaceae bacterium | reverse complement strand
CTGCAATAGGCGCTTACTTGCGAAATAACGATGCTTTTATTGATAGGGCTATGTATCAGTTTAGCGGAATGGGAGCTGGTTTGTCCTATGATTTTAACACCTCTTCTTTGAATGAAATTACTCGTTCGAGGGGTGGGATGGAGATATTCCTTGTATGGCAGATGGATGGCAGGTCACAGAAAGTAGTCACGAATTAACAATAGCTATAATTAAGAAAAAAGAAAGGGGCATTAAGCCCCTTTTTTCATGTAGATGATAAAAAATGATTGTTTTATTCTGGTAGAATATCCATTTTTTCTGCAAAATGATAGCAGTAATCTCTTAAATCTTCCGATATATTTTTCTCACCAGTTGCTTTTTCAAAAGTATCAGCCATTGTTACTAAAGTTTGGTGAAAGAACTGCTTCATTTCTTCTATTGTCAAGTCTTTTGTCCATAAATCAACCTTCAAGGTGTTTTTATCTTTAGGATCCCAAAAAGACAAGAGCATAGCACCAGCTTCTTGATTCTCAACTCCTCCATCATCTGCAGACCAAAGCATTCTAACAGGAACATTATTCACGTTGGTTCCTACATGAACCTGAATAGTGGATGTTTTTACTATCTTGTTTTCTTCTTCCATTTTCTTAAATTTCGTATGCTTGTAATATTTCGTTATAATCTATATTTAACAATTCAGGCAAAGATAATGCTTTATGTTTTTTGACGTAATTTTTCACCATTTGAAATCCTAGAAATTGTCCCATTCTATCAGGTACTTTTTCTGGTAAGCCAATCGTATATGGTCCTTCATTCAAAAAATTATTTTTTTCTCGGAGGTTATTTTGAAACAATAGATTCTCTTTTATAAGGTAGTTCCAGAAGTGCTTTTCATTTTCCTCTGCTATGGAGAACTGTTCTTTGTTGTATCTTAATACAAACGCATCTGTTTCATTCGGAAAGGCCGCCTTTAAACAATATAAAACTTTTCCTGCTTGAATAATATGACGGATGAGGTTCTCCTCTATCTCTTCAAATAAATTAACCTGTATCCACTTTAAAGCCATATCACGTGCGATGAACTTTGGTTCCATTCGTTCTTTTTGCCATTGATGTAATTGATCGTTTGGAATGTTTTTCAATAAATCATGACTAGCTCCAATATAATTCTCTAGCCCAATCGAAAGAACGCTGTCACCAACTTGAATCTCACTAAAAAGCTTATTGATATATATCACATATTTTGGAGGGACATAAGATGGAAAATGGAACTTCAACCGTTGAAAAGCTTTTGTTGCTAACAACTCCTGTAATTCTATTTCTTCCTCTAACTCTTCGACTGCTGATTGAATGGATTGAATATATTCGTTATTGTAAAATTTGTTAAGGGCAAAACTAAACATACTATCCGAAGCAGGTAACTGTAAATTCATTTCTACTTCGAATAAATAAATTTCTCCAAACTTTTGTTTCAGCTCTCTGTGAATACTATCTGTTTGTGCCAAGTCTAAATTTTTAAATATTTTATTAACATCGAAAAAGACTATATCTAATTCAATATCGGAGGCATCAATGTCTAAAGAATTTCTTTGGCAACTTGAAAAGATGATGAACAGAATTAAAAAAGAATTGTAAAACTTCATGAATATTGTTTAATATTGCGTTATTAAAGACATCAAAATTATGAAAAAGATAGTTATTGCAACATTGTTTTCTATTTCTGCTGTTGCTCTTGTGGCTCAGGAGGAGGAAGAAGGAAGAGTTAAAGGAGGCTTGACCATAGCAACTGGACTTAATTTTAAGACTCCAGAAACCAACCTTATCACCGATACTGGTGCTGGTTTTGATTTCACTATTGGTATGCTTGGTGATTACAGGATAAACAAGAATATAGCATTTACCTCAGGCGTGGAGTTTGATTTTACTCGTTTTTCTTACACTTATGCCAATAGTTTTCAGAATGGCGGTCCAGTTTTTGTTGAGTACAGGGATAGAGATGTCTTAAGAAATGGGCATGATAGTCCTATTGATGGTTTGTTTAGAGTAGACGAAAGAAGAACTAGAGCAATTTACACTACGGTTCCAACCATGATTAAGTTTCAAACAAATTATATGGGTTATGCACGCTATTTCGGACGTTTTGGTTTGAGAAATAGTTTCTTAATGCGTTCTAGAATTGATTTTCAGGGAGCAGATGTTAATACTGGATTAATCGCTACGCCGGGAGAACTTAATGATATGCAAACTTCTCGAGATATGAGTTTTTACCGTGGTGCTGTTGGTCTTAGTGTAGGTGCAGAGTGGAACTTCGCGGGAAGTACTTCGCTTGTCGGTGAGTTAGGTTATTTTTATGGATTTACTAATGTGCACAGAACAGGAACTGTTTTTGGTGATGATGATAAAAACTATCACTTGTTTCAAATTGACAACATGCTTGAAAGAACTTATCGCACCTCTAGTGCTATGCCAGGACAGTTAATGCTAAGAGCAACAATTCTTTTTTAATCAAAGTTAAGCATCTTGAAGTTAGAATCAGTTAAGACTTATATTGTAGGCTGGTTACTAGATTATCTAGTCAATGCGAAAATGGATGGTTTTATTGTTGGCGTTTCAGGAGGAATAGACTCTGCTTTAACTGCAACACTATGCTGTTTAACAGGGAAAAAAGTACTGCTGATTAATATGCCGATTAGGCAAAAAAAGGAAGAGTTTGATCGTTCAAAAAAGCAAATCAAAGTCCTGCAAGAGCGTTTTGAGAACGCAAGGGGTCTTGAGGTTGACCTAGGAGAGACATTCAAACAGCTAGAAAAAGATTTACCTAAAATGGCCGTAAATAATGGTCTTGCAATGGCCAATACGCGATCTAGATTAAGAATGTTAACCCTTTATGCTATTGGTCAATCCAATAATTTACTAGTTGCGGGTACCGGAAATAAAGTGGAGGATTTCGGAGTCGGTTTTTTCACTAAATATGGTGACGGCGGGGTGGATTTGAGTCCCATCGCTGATTTAATGAAGTCAGAAGTGTTTCAGTTGGCTGAACATTTAGGAGTAATTCAGGAGATACTAGAAGCTAAACCCACAGATGGTTTGTGGGATGATGCGCGTAATGATGAAGACCAGATTGGTGCGACCTACGATGAGCTGGAGTGGGCTATGCTTTTTGATGGAGATTATGCTTCATTGAGCCAGCGTCAGCTAGAAGTTCTTGATATTTACAAAGGTTTTCACAAAGCCAATAAGCATAAAATGTTACCAATACCTGTATGTGAAATACCCAATGAACTAAAATGAAATACAAATAATTTTCTTATCAAATCATTATCATTTGTTTTATGAGTTGCTAATAACAAATGGAAATTCTATATTTGCCAGCTATTAAAAAAAATAAACGACACAACAGATGCGTAACAAAGGATTTTTTTGGTTTTTTACTATAACAGTAGCCATCGTTAGCTTGTACCAATTGTCTTTTACATTCATTGGTAACAACATTGAGAAAAGAGCAGAAGCTTATGCTGAAGAAAAGCTAGAATTGCTTTTGGCAGATGAAGGATTAGACTCTCTTGTTCTTCCTAATGGAACGGTGGTTAGTTTTAAATCAGACGTGGAGGCTTTTGATTTAGCCAAGGCTGCTTTCATTAATGAATATTTAAAAGAAAGAAACGACGAAGTTGTTTTTTGGGGTAACACTTTTAATGATGTTAAGAGTAAAAGTATTTCACTCGGCTTGGATTTAAAAGGGGGGATGTCTGTGACATTGGAGTTGTCTATGTCAGAATTAGTAAGAAATGCTGCTTTGAACCCTAGAGATTTAAATTTTTCAAAAGTTTACGAAGAGGCTGTAACAAGACATGGTAGAGAAGGTGGAGATTTCGTGGATATTTTTGCTGCAGTTCATAGAGAATTATTACCTGAACGTTCTCTGATTCGTGAATTTTCTACAGATCTGGTAGTCAGCCAAATAGGTAATAAAGCTTCTGATGCTGAAGTTGTTCGTTACTTAAAAGGATTGGCTGAAGGAGCTCTTGAAGGTGTGGAAACCATCATGGCCAATAGAATTAACCAATTCGGTGTTGCGCAACCAAATATTACACAAGATTTGGACCGCAATAGACTTTACATTGAATTACCTGGGGTAAAAGATCAAGCTACAGTAAGAAGAAGATTACAGAGTACTGCTAATTTAGAGTTCTTTTACGCATTTACCGCATCTGAATTGGGTGGTTTCTTAAATGATTTATTAATAGACACTGAAGATGATGGTAGTTTAGAGGATTTATTCGTCGAGGAAGAAGCTGAAGAATTAGAGGCTGAAGCGCTTACCGAAGGTGATACAACTGCAAGCGCGTTGGATTTGGATGACTTCTTGGCTGATGAAGATGCTGCAACTGAAGACGAGGTGATATTATCTCGATTTGCGAAATTATTCCAAGTGAATATTGACCAAGATAATCGATTTGCCAATAGTCCTGTTCTTGGATTTGCAAAGGCGAGTGACACTGCTGAGATCAATATGATTATTTCGCGACAAGCCGAAGAATTGATGATTGAAAATGTAAAGTTTATGTGGGGAGCTAAACAGGCATTTAAAAATGCAGACACTTTACTTTATTCTTTGTATGCTCTTCAAATACCTGAGGATGGTAAGGCAAGGGTAGGCGGTTCTGATATTGATAAAGCTAGAGTTACTGTTAATCCAGATGACGGTGCTATCGGTGTTTCTGTGAGCATGACAAGCAGAGGAAGAGAGGAATGGGCAGATATGACTACTGAATATGCAGGAAGATTCATTGCAATAACTATGGATGATAAGGTTTTCAGTGCGCCAGTTATTAACGAGCCAATTCGCGGTGGAGAAGCCTTGATTTCAGGGGGCTTTACGAATGAAGAGGCAAAATCATTAGCAAACTTATTAAATGCAGGAGCTTTGCCAGCACCTTGTGTCATTATAGATGAAGCAATTGTTGGTCCTACTATTGGTGCTGAAAACTCTAGAGCCGGTCTAATATCTTTTGGAATTGCTCTTTTATTAGTGCTTATATACATGATATTCTATTATGGTAAAGCAGGTGTGGTTGCTGATATTGCTTTGGTGACTAATATCATATTCATTGTGGGTTTTTTGGCAGCTTTTGGAGCGGTTTTAACTTTGGCTGGTATCGCTGGTATTGTATTGACTATTGGTATGTCTGTTGATGCGAACGTACTTATTTTTGAAAGAATTAGAGAGGAAATTGCCGAAGGAAAAGGCATGAAGTTGGCCATTAAAGATGGCTACAACAAGGCACTTTCTTCGATTATTGATGCCAACGTAACAACATTATTGACGGCAATAGTTTTAAAAACTTTTGGTACGGGCCCTATCGAAAGTTTCGCAACAACATTAATTATCGGTATTTTCACTTCTGTTTTTGCCGCAATTGTGATTACGCGATTGATTTTTGAGTACCAATTAGAGAGAAAAGGAACAATTTCATTTTCGACTAAAATTACAGAAGGTGCGTTTAAAAACATTAATATTCAATTCATTAAAAACAGAAAGAAGTTTTATATCCTTTCAGGTGCATTACTTTTAGTAAGTGTAGGCGCATTGTTTACGAGAGGGTTAAAGCCTAGTGTTGAATTCGCAGGTGGGCGAACATATGAAACGGTTTTTACACAGCCTGTTGCTGATAAAATCGAGGACATTAATACGCTCTTAAGAAATGCACTTGTTAATGAGGATAACTCTCAAGCGTCTGTAGAGGTTAAAAAAAGAAACTCAGATTTCCGTGTGGAAATAGCAACTGACTTTATGCAAAATGTTCCGAATGCCGAGGCAGAAGTAAGAGCTCGTGTTTTAGAGGCCTTGCGTGCGAATGAAGAGTTCTTAGGTGTGGCATCTATAGAGAACAGTAGGTCTGTTTCTCCAACGATTTCTAAGGAATTGAAGCGCTCCTCTTTGATATCGATTTTATTGTCTTTAGTGATTATCTTTGTGTATATACTAATCCGTTTTGGAAGGTGGCAGTATGGAACAGGTGCGCTGGTGGCTATGGGTCACGATGTGTTAATTGTACTTGGTCTTTTCGCTTTGCTGCACGGTGTGATGCCGTTCAATATGGAGGTTGACCAAGCCTTTATAGCGGC
>JAFIEX010000003.1 GCA_020832365.1 Crocinitomicaceae bacterium | reverse complement strand
CTACAATCCCTCAATCTACAATCCCTCAATCTACAATCCCTCAATCTACAATCCCCCAATCTACAATCCCTCAATCCTACTTATAAAACGGCAATTTCACTACCTTAGCTGCCAAGTTTTTATTTCTAATTTGCACAAAAATATCGGATCCTTCAGTACTATGCGATAACGGAACATAACCCAGTCCAATTGCTTTATTTAATGAAGGAGACATCGTTCCGGAAGTAACTTTTCCAATTACAATTCCTTCTGCATCCACGATAGGGTAATCGTGTCTTGGAATTCCTTTGTCCACTAATTCAAAAGCAACGAGCTTTCTTTTCACACCTTCCTCTTTTTGTTGTTTCAAGAAGTCAGCATTAATAAAATCTTTGGTGAATTTAGTAATCCAACCCAATCCTGCCTCCAAAGGAGATGTTGAATCATCAATATCATTACCATAAAGACAATATCCCATTTCTAAACGCAAAGTATCACGAGCCCCTAAGCCAATTGGCTTAATACCATAATCTGCACCTACTGTCAACACAGCATCCCAAACTTTTTCAGCGTCCTTATTCTTAATGTAAACCTCAAATCCTCCGCTCCCTGTATAGCCAGTTGCAGAAATAATTACCTCATCACAGCCAGCGAATTGACCTATTTCAAAAGTGTAAAATGAAATTTCTTTTAAATTTACTTTAGTCAAAGACTGCATAGCTTCAGCGGCTTTTGGACCTTGAATGGCCAACAAACTATATTCGTCTGATGCATTTCTCATTATTGCGCCAACATCATTATGTTGTTGAATCCAATTCCAATCTTTTTCAATATTTGAGGCATTAACAACTAACAAATAGTGATCCTCAGCGATCATATAAATGATCAAATCATCGACGATTCCTCCTTTATCATTTGGCATGCAAGCGTATTGTGCCTTACCAGGAACTAGTTTAGACGCATCATTTGAAGATATTTTCTGAATTAAATCCAGTGCTTTTGGACCTTCAATAAAAAACTCACCCATGTGTGAAACATCAAAAACCCCCACTGCCTCTCGCACTGTTTGATGCTCAATTTTTAATCCTTCGTATTGCACAGGCATATTATAACCTGCAAATGGTACCATTTTCGCACCTAAGTCGATATGTTTTTTAGTTAATGCTGTCTCTTTCATCTTTATTTATTTGAGGCACGAAATTAATCATTCCATAGATTTTAAAAAGAATAAAAGAAAAGAAAATATATGTTCTTGAAAAGACAAGTCTCTTCTTCAGCCATAAGGTTAATTAACTCAAGATTAAATCCCAGTATTCAACCTACAAAAATAAAAGCCATTATACTTATCTCTTCAATCATCACCTACAAAGACAACTACTAAGCGATTATCCAATCCTCAATCTACCATCATGCAATCCTCTCTGTCTAAAATCCTACAATCTAAAATCTAACAATCTAAAATCTAACAATCCGCTCTTCCAAAATTAACCAATCTAAAATCCTTCAATCCTAGCGCTAGCGAAGTCGAAGCATAAAATAAACCAACCCAAAATCTAGACTATCTCAATCAGACGAATAGTAAATCTAAAACCAAACCTCATTCATAAGTTCGATTAAAAAAAGTTAAAGTTCACGGTGCCTCGAATAATTTTAGTATATTGAAGGAAACAATTTTAAAATGAGCAAAGCACAAATACAAAAAGAAATTAACGAATTAACAGAACAGTTACGAATTAATAAACCATCCATTTATAAACACCTGATGGAAAACCCACTCACCATAGACAAGGAAAAAGATTCAAAACTAGAAGATGCCTTAAAAAAATATAAAGACAACCTAATTGCATTACTTCGTAACTGACGCCACAACAAAAACACTAAAATATGATACCAGCATGTTAAACAAATAAAAAAATAAAAATGAAAACTTACAGAAAATTAGGATTTGATTCAGACGAAACGAAAAAAGTCGTTGAACATTTAAACACATTATTAGCAAACCTGCACGTGCATTATCAAAAGTTAAGAAATTATCACTGGAATGTAGAAGGACATGATTTCTTCGAACTGCATGAACTTTTTGAACAAGAATACAATGCTGTTAAAATTCAAATTGATGAAATAGCAGAGCGCATTAGGGTGTTTGGAAAAAAACCAATGAGCACGCTTCAAGAATACTTAAATACAGCGGAAATTAAAGAAACTGGGACCGATCTCACTGCAAAAGACATGGTTACAGAGATACTCAATGACTTCGAGGTATTACTTTCTTTTATGGTCGATGCGGTCGATGCGGCTGAAAACGTGAACGATTTAGCAACAGAAGACCTGATAATAGGATATATAAAAAGAACAGAAAAACAACATTGGATGCTCACGGCTTTCCTGAAATAATAAATAGCATAAATCAATTAATTAAGGGAGAGAATTAAATACGCTCTTCCTTTTTTTTGCATTCTACACTAGTTTAAAATCCTGAATAAAAAAAACATTCAACACCAAATTACTACACCGCCTAAGGCAACCACAAAGAAAATCTAAAATCCTCAATCTACAATCCAAATTTAACCAATCGTCAATCCTTAAATCTACAATCCCAAAATCCTAATATCCCCTATCCTCATCCTTTTCAACAGCTTTTAAAGCCTCAGAAATCAACACATTATGATTCAAAACATAAACAAAAACAATTTCCTTATCTGAATTTCTCTTTGCGTATCGTCGCATAGTCCTAATTAACTTTCTACTGTACTTTCTTAAGATATTATTCCAAATAATTACCACAACATAAGTCTCGTCAATCGAAACATCATCAGCCAATGGCTCACGTGAAAAAACATTCTCTAAGTCTGTTAATAAAAAATTCAAATCTTGCGCTCTCGAAAAATCTCCACCTGCTATTTCAGGAGGGAAATTATCTAATGCACCCTCTATATTCCATGCAGCCCTGAAAGGGTTTAAAAACAAAAAAGGATTTACATGACAGTTCAGTAACTGTAACACTTCTTTACCATTGGGGTCAAAAAACCGCATTTGCACAGGCTGAAAATCATCTTTATAGGCTTCACGTAATTTTTTGTATTCAGAACTATCTGATTTCCAGCGTAAGCTATCTTCAAATTTCTCCTTGTACCAATTATCTAGTTTGTAATAATAACTGCTATCCTTAAAAACAAAAGCCTGTGAATTAGGTATATTTCTTTTTTTACAAAGTTTTTGCTCCTCCTTTTCACTTAAAATATCAGCATTAACATTGAAACCTAAAAAGCCTCTAACCAATACCAGCTGACAACTAGTTAAACTGAAAATCAAAACAATTATAAAGCCCACTTTACATCTCATACCAAAAACTAAGAATCCTTCAAAAATCCCCCCTTTAATCTAAAATCATCAATCCAAAATCAACCAATCTCAAAATCAATCAATCTAAAATCTACCAATCGTCAATCCTTAAATCTACAATCCCAAAATCCTCAATCCTACAATCCTTGAGCTAAGCGAAGTCGAAGCGTAAAATCAACTCATCTACAATCCCACAACCATTTTCTTCACACCAAAAGCCCCCTTTGTCTTAACCAGTACTAAATAAGTTCCAGCAGGTAAATCTGATACCGATAACTTCAACTCATTTTTTCCACCAGCCTCTTCTTGCAGCCATTCTTTTCCTTGTAAATCATAAACAACAATATCAGAAATCCCGTTGTGGCTGTCATCATTCACTTTAATATTCACAAAATCAGTTGCTGGATTTGGAAACAAGTCAAAAACCATTTGATCCATCGTCAAATTAGCATCACTAGCCAAAACCTCTGCTGCCTTTACAGCTGCCAATGCATTCGCTTTTCCCCAGCCCCATTGCAAATGACCATTTGGACCAATATTTCCAGTAAATTCATCTAGTCTTGCTGTTTCTTTCAAAATTTCTTTCGCTTGTGTTGCGCTCATCACCGGATTCGCCTCTAACATTAAAGCTACTATACCAGCCACCATTGGACCTGACATCGATGTTCCTGAAAATACAGCAAAACCATATTCTCTTCCATTCATTTCAATAGGATGAGCATGATTTTGTGTGATATCATAAGAATTGACAGATGACCAAACTGACTGTCCCGTTGAGGCAATATCAGGCTTAACTCGCTCATCAACAGTAGGCCCAAAACTACTGAAATTCGAAATATTTCCGTATAATGCATTCCCAGAAAGCGTAAAAAACTTTGCCCTATAAGAAGCAACAGTAATCACATTCTTTCCACAACCCGCAGGTTCTCCTAAACCATAATCATTATCCCCTGCAATAGCGTCTGGGAAGTTAGAAGTTAATGCAACCCCCCAATTCGTGTATCTATTGTTCATTCTAACGTTGTTCCAGATATGCAAATGACTATTTACCGAAGTAGCATGCAGAACCACTCTATTGGCAGATGTATTTTTAATTTCCATACGGATATTAGGCTTATTATTCAAGAAAAAACTTGCAGTAGTCGCTACACGAATAATCAACGTATCTCCACCTAACAACAAAGTATCAATAAAATTTGGCTCTTGAGATGCATGGTAATAAGGTGTTTGATGTACAACATTAAAATGTTCATCTGACAATGCAATTGAAACACCAAAGGAAGAATTCTCAGAACCCCACATGGATAATGTTTGGCCAAAACTACCCGGAGGATTTGAAAAATTGACAACCGTCTTTATGGTATCATCAGGGTTCGTTGAAAAGTCATAATCTAAATGGAAGTTTGCTCCTGGTGTACCGTTGTTTCCAGCAGAGCCAACAAATACTTTCCCTGGACCATGTAAAATATCGATACCAAAGTTCTTTAAATCTGTTCCATCATGAGGGCCAAGATGACTGCCAAAGCTCATGTTTACAACATAAGGTTTATTCACCATGGCAGCATAATTAGTGACATAGGAAATAGCGTCAATAAATGATGGTGCATCTCTTCTAAGCGAAATAAAAATCAATTCCGCATCGGGTGCAGCACCAATATATGGACCTCCACCACCAGACCCCGCTGCAATGCCACCAACATGAGAGCCATGAGAACTATAACCAAAAACATAATTCGTATCATGGGCGGCTTCCAATAAAGCTGTCTCACCTATATACTCAGCTCCAAAGTTATAGCCATTCGGCGGTGTCCCATCAAATTTATTCTGATCCCAAGCGCGAGATACCCTATAATTAGTTAACGTACTATCAAAAAACGTAGGATGCGAATAATCAAATCCCCAATCGATAATTGCCACAACAACTCCCTTACCTGTATATGCCTGCATCAATCCACCTAAACCTTCATGTACGCTATCCACACGTGCTGATGGGCGATCCAATTCTAAAAATGGCTCCACAGGCTCAGCTATCTCAATGTATTTCAACCCTGCTAAACTTGTAAATGCAAAATAATTTACCAAAGGAACTCGAAATGTCCATAATTCATTTAGCTTCGTGTCGTTTAAAACACCAAGACTTTTCAGCTCACTTGTGGAAATAACATCTTTATTCACAATTGCTGCAATACCGACGTACCACTCACCATCCTTTTTAATTAAATCATAATCGGAATAAAATTTTTGCCAAAGCACTGGACTTTCTGACTTAGACAGCGCCAACAACTCTGTTTCAAACATATTGGCTCCGGCATTTTTAGCAACTTGAGAAAAGGCTGCTGAAATAAATAAAAAAAGTAATCCAAAAAAAATAAAAATGTTTTTCATGTTAATTGTATTGTTTCGAACTGAATGATTTATATTCATAGCAATTATTAATAATAATGTCCGCAATTTAGTGATTTTCCGTGAAACACTTTTTTATTCAACACAAAAATTAAGCATATGGTCAAAAGTATTAGCTTTGTAAATCAAGAAAACAACAGTTTTGGAGATTGCACTTACCATATTTTATGCGCTTATTTTTAGTGGGTTAATCTTACGTCTTCGTTTTTTTAAAGACTTACCATTCAAAGCACCAATTTTTGTAGGTATTTTTTGGGTTAAAATTGGGGTAGGTTTTTTTCTTTATTGGATTTACACCAACACCTATCAAGATCGTTTCAGTTCAGATATTTTCAAATACTTCGATGATAGCTACCACATGACAAAGGCACTCTACACCCAACCCTTGGATTTTTTCAAAATGCTTTTTGGTGTAAACAATAAATCTGAATTTTTCCATACAGAATACTATGACCAAATGAATAATTGGTATCGGGTTTACCAAAGTTCACTCTACAATGATTCTCATGCCATTATTCGAGTGAATGCATTAATCCGAATTTTTTCATTCGGGCACTATCATGTGCACACTGTTTTCATGTGCTTTTTCTCGTTAGTTGGACTAACAGCAATTTACAAGTCGGCACTAATGTTCGTTGAGAAAACAGATTACTTTTTACTTTTAATCGTATTCTTTTTACCCTCAGTTCTTTTATGGAGTAGCGGCGTATTAAAAGAAGCCATCTTGTTTTTTGCTTTAGGATTTCTGATCTTCAGCATCTTAAAAATCTTTAAACAAGATAGTCGCAAATGGTACTGGTGGGGACTACTTCTATTTGGCTTACTTTTCTTACTTTTTCAAGTGAAATTTTATGTGCTTGCTGCTTTCATTTCTGGAGCAATTGGTTTTATTATTGTTAGATATACCGGCGAAAAATGGCTTGTTCCAAAATACTGCTTTGCATTATGCTTAATGGTTCTTTTGGGAATGAATTACCACCGTATATCCCCAGAGTTTGAGGTAATTGAATTAATCACTTTGAAGCAGCAAGACATGATCGCACTTGGCGAACTAAAAGACGCCGGAAGCTTATTTAAAACAGAACCCCTAGAGCCTTCCATAACTGGCTTAATCAAAGGAGTTCCTGAAGCTTTGTTCCATAGTTTTTTTCAGCCGCTACCTTGGCAAACTAAAGGGGCACTGCAATGGCTCGCAGTTGGGGAAAACTTATTCATTTTGTTCCTGCTATTTTGGATGATTTGGAAGAAGTCAATCAATCCAATAACGGATTACAAAAATGCGGCACTGTTTTTTATTTTTTCTGGTCTTTTGTTAATCATCATTGTTGGCTGGACAACCCCAATAGCAGGAGCTCTCGTAAGGTATAAATCGCCTGGAATGTTGGCTCTTTTGATAGGTGTTTACATTTATACCAACCCTAAAGCACCATTTTTAAAGCAATAAATACATGGCTGGACTATACATACACATCCCTTTTTGTAAACAAGCCTGTACCTACTGTGACTTTCACTTTTCTACCACATTCGAAGCATACCGAAAGGAAATGATAGACGGTATTATCAAAGAAATAGTCAGTAGAAAAGCAACCTTTACCAAAGAAGAAATCACAACCATTTACTTTGGTGGTGGCACCCCCTCTTTATTGTTGGAAAGTGAATTGAATGCCATCATTACTGCTGTATATACCAATTACAGCATTTGCGAAAGTCCAGAAATAACGTTAGAAGCCAATCCAGATGATATCAATGATTTAGTTCTTGCACAATGGAAAAAAAACAAAGTCAATAGATTAAGTATAGGCGTGCAGTCTTTTGATAATGAAGATTTAGCGTGGATGAATAGAGCGCATCGCAGCGAAGAAGCCATTCGAGCAATTGAACTCGCCAAAAAAATGGATTTTCAGCTCACTGTGGACTTAATTTATGGATTACCCAATAGCAATCTTGAAAAACTTGAAAAAAATTTATCAAAGTTAGTGACATTAGCGCCAGAACATATTTCATGCTATTGCCTAACTGTAGAAGAAAAAACGGTACTACACCATCAGCAAAAAAATAATTTGGTAAAACTTCCAGAGGAAGATCATCAAGCCGAACAATTTTTATTTGTCGTATCATATTTGGAAAAAGCAGGCTATATACAATATGAAATCTCCAATTTTGCCAAAGATGGACATTACGCTCAACATAACAGTAATTATTGGAAAATGGTGCCGTATATAGGTGTTGGTCCATCGGCACACTCCTTTATATCGCCTAAAAGAAGATGGAATATTTCGTCCAACCGAAAATACCTACAACAACTTGAAAAAAATGAGCTATACTTCGAGGAGGAAGCGCTAACTGAAAAAGATTTATGGAATGAAGCCGTCATGACAGGACTCCGCACCATTTGGGGGTTTGATTTAGCCAATTGGGAGACAAAAACCAAAATTCCAGAAGCATTTTATAAGCAACTCAACAACTTCATTTCAGCGGGCTGGATCATAGAAGAAAACGGAAAAATAATTTTAACACAACAAGGCAAATTAAGAGCGGATTACATTTCAGGCGAATTATTCCAGCTCTAATTTGAAGTTTTCCATTAAATTAGTGGCTTCAAAAATCAAATATGGAACAATATCATCAACTCTTACAACATATTTTAGATAATGGTGTAGATAGAGGTGACAGAACAGGCACTGGAACACGATCTGTTTTTGGTTACCAAATGCGTTTTGACTTAAATGAAGGGTTTCCTTGTCTCACCACAAAAAAATTGCACTTGCGCTCTATTATACACGAATTACTATGGTTTTTAAGTGGTGATACCAACATCCAGTATTTGAAGGAAAATAAAGTTTCGATTTGGGATGAATGGGCTGATGAAAACGGAAATTTAGGACCTGTTTATGGATACCAGTGGCGATCTTGGCCTACACCGGATGGCCAATCTATTGATCAAATTGCCAATTTGGTGAATCAAATAAAAAACAACCCCAATTCACGGCGATTAATTGTGAGTGCTTGGAATGTTTCCGATGTGGAAAAAATGGCCCTTCCTCCTTGCCATTGCCTTTTTCAATTCTATGTAGCTGATGGTAAACTTAGCTGTCAATTATATCAACGCTCTGCAGATACTTTTTTAGGTGTGCCGTTTAACATTGCGAGTTATGCCTTATTGACCATGATGCTCGCCCAAGTTTGTGATTTAAAACCTGGTGAGTTCATCCATACTTTTGGAGATGTGCACTTGTATCACAATCATTTTGAGCAAGCAAAGCTTCAGCTTACAAGAGATTTTCGTCCCTTACCAACGATGCGCATGAATCCAGCAGTCAAAGACCTATTTCAATTCAAATATGAGGACTTCACTTTGGAAAATTACGACCCACATCCACACATAAAAGCACCAGTTGCCGTTTAATTTATAACTATGAAGGTAAGCATCATCGCAGCAATGGATAAGAACCGAGGCATTGGGAAAAACAATGACTTACTATGGCATTTGCCCAATGACATGCGTTTTTTTAAAGAAACCACACAGGGACATGTGGTCATCATGGGTAGAAAAAATTGGGATTCAATTCCAGAAAAGTATCGGCCCCTATCGCATAGAGAAAATATTGTACTATCGCGCAACACCCAATTTAAAGCCGATGGAGCTACAGTATATCCCAACTTAACATCGGCATTAGAAAATATCGCAAAATGGATTACACCAGAACAAAAAATTTTCATCATTGGTGGGGCACAAATCTATTCACTGGCCTTCGAGGAATGTGATATTGACGAAATTTTCTTAACAGAAGTTGATGCTGCACTAGATGCAGATACTTTTTTTCCAAAATTCGACAAAACAAGTTTCAGCAAAATATTAGTACAAGAACAAAATTCGGATGAAAAACATCCTTTTGCTTTTCAAATTTTCAAATGGTCAAAGCATTAAAACGATAGATTGAATTAAATTTTATTGAAGTGAAAGTTTGTATTGCTGAAAAACCAAGTGTAGCCAAAGATATCGCTCAAGTCATTGGCGCTACTCAAAGAAAAGATGGGTATTATGAAGGTAATGGCTATCAAGTAACTTGGACTTTCGGACATCTTTGCACACTTAAAGAACCACATGACTATGCGGAAGAATGGAAATATTGGAATCTAAGACAATTACCAATTGTGCCTTCACGCTTTGGAATTAAAGTCATGGAAGACAGCGGGGTGCAAAAACAATTTCACGTTATTACCAGACTTGTTCAAAATTGCGAAATGGTAATTAATTGTGGGGATGCTGGACAAGAGGGCGAGCTTATTCAGCGTTGGGTTTTACATTTAGCAAAATGTAAAGCGCCCGTCAAAAGATTATGGATCAGTTCTTTGACAGAAGAAGCCATTAAAGAGGGCTTTCAAAACCTCAGAGATGCTGAAAAATTCGACAGCTTATACGCTGCTGGAAATGCCAGAGCAATCGGAGATTGGTTATTAGGTATTAACGCAACAAGACTTTTCACCAAAAAATTTGGACAACAAAAACAAGTGCTTTCCATTGGGCGTGTGCAAACACCAACTTTAGCGATGATTGTGCAACGTCATTTAGAAATTGAAAACTTTAAGCCCGAAGACTACTGGGAGTTAAGAACAGTTTATCGAGATACTGAATTCAATAGTATTTTAGGGAAAATTAAAAAGCAAGAAAAAGCCGAATACGCATTAGAAAAAATCCAAACTGAACCCTTCGAGATTCTCTCTTTCGAGCAGAAAGAAGGAACAGAAAAACCACCAAGACTCTTCGATCTTACGGCATTGCAAGTGGAGTGTAATAAAAAATTTGGTTTCTCTGCTGAAAACACTTTGAAGCATGTTCAAAGTTTATATGAAAAGAAAATTGTAACCTATCCGAGAGTAGATACCACTTATTTACCAAGCGACCTCTACCCAAAAATTAAAGGTATATTAGAGAAACTGAATTATTACAATACATTAACAGCTCCTCTACTAGGAAAACCTATTAAAAAATCGAAGCAAGTTTTTGACGATAAAAAAGTGACTGACCACCATGCGATAATTCCTACTGGAGTTGCTGCCTCTGGTATTTCACCCGATGAACAAAAGGTTTATGATACCATTACAAGAAGATTCATAGCGAATTTCTATCCTGATTGTAAGGTCAGTAACACTACTGTCGTTGGTCATGTGCTAAAGCTAGAATTTAAAGCTACTGGAAAGCAAGTGTTATCCGATGGTTGGCGTTTTGTTTATCAAACCAATAAAGAAAATGACAAAAAAGAGGAAGAAAAAATAATGCCCACTTTTGTACAGGGAGAAAAAGGTCCGCATACGCCCAGAGTGGATCAAAAGCAAACCACTCCCCCAAAGCCATACACTGAGGCAACTTTACTCCGCGCAATGGAAACCGCTGGAAAGCAAGTCAAGGATGAGGAAATGAGAGAAATGCTCAAAGACAATGGAATAGGCAGGCCATCTACAAGAGCCAACATCATAGAAACTTTATTCCGTCGGAAGTACATTACACGACAACGAAAAAATATTATTGCCACACAGACGGGGATAGATCTAATTCAAATCATTGACAATAAAACACTCAAATCACCTGCGCTAACTGGAGATTGGGAAAAAAAGCTTCGGAGCATTGAAAAAGGTGAATATGAACCAAACCGTTTCAAAGAAGAATTAGTTGCTATGGTTGTTGAATTAACCAATGAAGTGCTTTTCAAGAAGTATGATAAAAACATCACTATTCTTCCCGATAAAGAAAAGCCAGCAGCTGAAAAAAGCACTAAAAAAACAACGCAAAAAAAAGCAATTGAAGATATTCAATGCCCAAAATGTAAAGAAGGTAAGTTGTTGAAAGGAAAAAAAGCTTACGGCTGTAATCGATACAAAGAAGGGTGTAATTTTGTGCTTCCCTTTGATTTTATGGGTAAAAAACTCACGAATAATCAGCTAGTCCAACTCTTAGAAAAAGGGAAAACAACCAAAATTACTGGTTTTTTAATCCCGGGTAATGACACAGCAAAATCGGGAAAACTGTGCTTTACTTCCGATTTTAATATTAATTTAGAAGAATAGTTTATATGCTTATCTAGTAGCTATGGAAAATCATAAACCCAATTATAAAAAAATTATAACTCCTAGCATCTTAGTGTTAAGTTTTATGCTAATGCACCGAAGTATTCAGTTAAACAGTTTTGATATGGGTTTATCTTGGACTAATTCTAAGATTCTTCCATACGGTTTAACCCTCATTGCTATAATAATTCTGGCTATCCAAACTGGATTAGTTTTTCAAAAATTAGAAAAGTGGAAAAATCATCTGCTAAAAACAGTAATTCTATTGGCTTTATCTGGTTTGTCCTTTGCTTTAAACCCCATTTATGAAGGCGACTTTAGCCATGAACAGCAAAGCATTTCTAAAACACCAAGCGAATTATCATTAAACAAAGGACTTACCATGCTGGCCTTACCTAATTGCCGATTTTGTAAAGAAAGAATTCCAACACTCAACCTTTTGCAAAATAGAAACTCCAATTTACAACTGCAAATCATCTTGTTAAACTCATCTGAAGAAGCTACGCAGTTTTACCAGAATAGATTGTTGCCAGATATAAAGGTTTTGACCGCGCAAAACACCGATGATTTAGCAGAAATAGCTATGGGTAAATTTCCTTATTTCTTATTTGTAGATCACAATGAACAAGTTTTCGGTTGGGCCAATAGCGGATTTGGAACAATTGCCCTGGATTGGATAGAAAATAAGCATTAAGCTATGAAAAAGTTACAACGAATTCTACTTTTAAATATCATAATAATAATATGTTTGAATTTCCTAAGCTGTGGAACTAATAGGCCTTTCCCTAAAAGATTGACGGGGAATTACGTAGGAACGATAGAAAGTTATCAAGTTCCTGTCCAAGATACTTTTTTGTTAGTCGCTTCAACCCAAATGGCAGTGCAGCTTCAAAACGAAGACATGCTCATGCAAGTGGGCAACCAATTACAAAAAGTTCCATTTTTGGTAACAGCTAAAACCAAAGCTTACTATGCTTTAGAAGTAAAAGTACAACCAAATGTTACTGAACATTGGCGCTTATACCGAAAGGGTAAAAAATTAGAACGTTTAGCGCTTTCTCCCAGACCAAGTGTCATTCTGATAAAAAAGTAACTTATTGTCAAGTATAAATCAAGTAGCTCGATAAACTAAATAATTGCTAATTTGTTTTTATACTACTATGGACAAGATAAAATTTGCGATTATTATTTCTTTCGTTTATTTAGGCTTCTATATTTTAACAGCTGCATCAACATTATTTCCAGTTTGGTTACCCATTTTACTATTTAGTGCTAGTCCTGTTCTTATGCTATACGTGGTATTTACCATCTTAACTAACGGCACTCCATCAGAAAGAAAATTTGACGAAGGCCACTGGTACGAAGACCGAGAAAAAATTAGCTAATCAGCTTCCTCACTCCACTCACTCTCACTCTCACTCCCAACCTCACTCTCACACTTCGCTCTCCACTCTCACCCTCCTCCATTCCGTCTCATCAATCTCCATGTATAATCCATTTTCACAAGTCAGCATATCCTGAATTGTTAATTGTTCAAAATACTTATCTGCTTGAATATCATAGAAAAATATTTTTTCACCAATGCGCTGAACTTCTTGGAATCGTTTTGCGTTTATTACTTTATAGAACGACTTATTGTCAAAACGTTTTCTATATTGCGGAAAGTCCATATTTTTGAAAATTATTACGATGAATTACATTAATAAAGAACATAAAGTTGCAGATGACTATCTGAGTGCACAAAAATACGATAAAGCGATAGATGCATTCAATAAAGCACTGAAAAGTCATCCAAATCACCCTGATTTATTGTCTCAAAGAGGGGTTGTTTACTTGCACATGCAACAGAAATCAAAGTGCCTAAAAGATTTAGAAAAAGCTTTAGATCTTGAACCAGACAACCCCTACAGATATGCCTCGCTTGCCTATGCAGAAGATTATTTCGGAAACATTGACAAGGCCATTTCGCTTTACGAGAAAGCGGTTGAAATAGACCCAGAAGATGCTATCGCCTACAACAACCTTGGTTTATTGCAAGAGAAAAAAGGATACCAAAGCAAAGCCAAGTCGAATTTTGAAAGAGCCGATAAACTGTCTAAAATCGAGAACAAAATTTTTGATGCTTTAGACCAAGATATGGGTTCAAAGGAATCAGAAATGGAAGTGAGACCAACCAACGGCACAAAATTACAACCCAAAAAATTAGAAGCAGACAAAAAGCAATCTTCTTGGGATATTATCAAGGGTGTTTTCACAGATAAAAGTACTTTTACCGAGTTCAAAAACTTTGTGCGTAACGGCTTTAAAAGAGAGCAATGACAAAAAAAGAAAAAGCCTCATTTGTTGTTGAGGAATTAGAAAAATGCTATCCAACAACACCAGTCCCTTTAGATCACACGGATGCCTACACCCTTTTAATTGCCGTGCTTCTATCCGCACAATGTACCGACGAGAGGGTTAACCAAATCACACCAAAACTTTTTGCTAGAGCCGCTACACCGCAAGAAATGATTCTTTTGGAAGTGGAAGAAATTAGAGCTATTATTCGTCCATGTGGTTTATCCCCAAGAAAATCACAAGCCATTTTTGATTTAAGTCATATTTTATTAAACAAACACAACGGAGAAGTGCCAGCCAATTTCGAAGCATTGGAAGAATTGCCGGGTGTCGGACACAAAACAGCGAGCGTAGTGATGGCTCAAGCCTTCGGTGTTCCTGCATTTCCAGTTGATACACATATTCATCGGTTGATGTACCGCTGGGGGTTGACCAACGGAAAAAGCGTTGAACAAACGGAAAAAGACGCTAAAAAATTGTTCCCCTCAGCTTTATGGAATAAATTGCACCTGCAAATTATTTTCTACGGTAGAAGCCATAGTCCTGCAAGAGGCGCTACCTTAGAAAAAGACTACATCACAAGGGTCATTGGCAGAAAAAGTGAACAAAGAAAATACAAAGACTATTACCAATTCTTTGAAAAGTAATAAATATTGACTGTAATGATACTATTAATAGACCTTGGCACGAAAAACATTCATTGCCTTTATGACAAGATAGATGAATACATGGATGTCGAACAAGTGGGTATATATGACCTCGTTAAAAAAGAGGATTTTTCTAGGTATCAAGGTATCGTAATTTCGACCACCACTTTGGTTGTATCTGCGCAGCCATATCAAATGTATTTGGAAGCACTAAAACCAATTTTTGAGTTAGAAAAACCAATTTTGGCAATAGGCATTGCTCATCATTTAATGGGCTTGTATTTTGGCGCTCAACCCACATATCAAAGTTACAGAAATGAGCAAACCATCATTTCTACAGTTGATGATGTGGCACTTTTCGATAAACTTCCTTTGGAAATTACAATGATTAATGACCATGCAGCTAGTATTTCTGTCCCACCAAAATTCTCCTTAATTGGAAGCTCAGACGCATGTATCAACGAGGCAATGCAACACGAAACACTGCCCTATTATGGCATACAATTTCTACCAGAGCGTTCGGGTAATCATGGAAGTATTATCTTAGATAATTTTACGAGAATTGTTCAACAACAAACTAAAACAGCATAAAAATATAGGTACAATAAGCTGCCAATAAAATACTTCCCGAAATTCTACCAATTTTAGCTCCAATCAACATCATTGGAAATACAACAATAAAAATGGCCAGCATCCACAACATATCCCAATAAACTACTGCCTCATTGATAGCGATAGGATAAATTAAAGCTGTAATTCCCAAAACAGCCATGATATTAAAAATATTGGAACCAATCAAATTACCAACTGAAATATCCATTTCTTGTTTGTAGGCGGCAATAATACTCGTTGCTAATTCTGGTACTGATGTCCCAAAAGCTACAATTGTTATCGCAATAACATGATCGCTGAGACCTAGTTTCGCACCAAGTGAGCTGGCACCATCAATCAACCATACGGCACCAAAATAAAGCCCAATACAACCAATAGTTAGCCAAAGGAACTGTTTACCAATGTTGATTTTCTTAATAATTTCATTAGGAGAGACTTCCGCATCTTCTAATTGCTTATTACTTTTCCTTGAGTTAGAAATCAAATAAACCAAAAAAGCTACTAATATTAAAATCAAAATAAGTCCTTCCCACCAAACAATCACACCATCCAAAGCAAAAAGAAAAAACAAGATTCCAGAAAGCATCATCATCGGCCAATCATATTGAATAGAGTTTCTTGATACGGGAATAGGGAAAATGACAGCTGTTAATCCTAAAACCAAAGCTAAATTTGCAATATTGGAGCCAATGACATTGCCTATGGTGATTTCTGGTTTTTCTAAAAATGCTGCTTTTAATGACACCAATAATTCAGGTGCTGATGTACCGAAAGAGACCACCGTCATTCCTATTACTAAAGTCGATAAGCGCGCTTTAGCAGCAATTCCAACAGCTCCTTTTACGAGGAACTCCCCCCCTGCTATTAATACAATTAGACCAATTATAACTAGAAAAACATCCCACCACATCAATCTTTGGATTTATTGTTTTGATCATCTTGTTTTTCACTTGTTTCTTGCTTAGGTGGGACAGATTTTGGCAAAGCATCTCTAGGAACGCCATCTTTAATTTCATAATCCGCGAGAATGGCTTTCGTGCTTTTTTCTACTTTTTTAATCGCCTCTTGGAAAGGTTGCTCAACTGTTTGGCGGACCTGATTAATGCTGCGATTGACTTTCATTTCGTTAGTCATTTCGCTCGTGGATTTACGTATCTCATTTTGTACTTCTTGAGAGGCATTTCTAATTTGTCGCAAACCACGACCTAGGGAACGAGAAAAGCCAGGAATGCTCTTCGATCCGAAAAATATCAGAATAAAAAGTAACACTACTATGATCTCAGAGCCAGAAATACTATTTATAAACAACCAATTCACTATACAAAGATAAGTGATTTTATTCGCACTAATGAGATACAAGGCTTTTTTTCTTAGATTCAGTTGTCATGTCACCAAAAAATATTTTGCACGAAAGTTTTTCTTGATGAAAAAAGTCTAAAAAGTTGAGTTTATTAAATGATAAAAACATAAAAACTATGCGTGAATATTTTCTTGAAAAACTCCTTTTACAATTGCTCGATTTAATAAATTTCATTAACTTAGGTAAAAACCTTTTACAATGAACACAAATTCATCCATTAAATTTTGGGCGGAAGACGACCGTCCAAGAGAGAAACTAATGCAAAAAGGAAGGTCGGCATTAAGTGATGCGGAGTTACTTGCCATACTGCTAGGAACAGGCACAAAAACCAAATCTGCTGTAGAGTTGGCGAGGGATGTTTTGCGCCTTGGCAACAACAGTTTGCATCAGTTGGGGAAATTGAACTGTAAAGAGTTCCAACAAATCAAGGGGATTGGAGAAGCAAAAGCCATCAATATAATGGCCGCCTTGGAACTAGGGCGAAGAAGAAACGAATTGGAAGAAGCACCTCCCGAAAAAATCACCTCCTCTAAGGCCGCCTATCGTTTGCTTTCCCCCTATTTTCAGGATTTGGCACATGAAGAATTTCGTATAATTGCCTTAAATAGAGCTAATCATGTACTTGGAACACCTCTCATTTCTCAAGGAGGCGTAACAGGAACAGTAGCAGATGGTAAAATCATTTTTAAAACGCTGATTCAAATGAACGCATGTGCTTGTATACTGGCACATAATCATCCTTCTGGTCAACTCAAACCAAGTGATGCAGACATCAAACTCACAAAAAAACTCCGTTCTTTTGGCGAGCTAGTCGAAATCAACATCCTCGACCACCTCATCCTAACAGACCATGGCTACTTCAGTTTTAGTGACGAAGGTATTGGGTAGTGGTTGAACCAAAAAAAGTCCGAAGAGTAAATTACCTTCTCTTCGGACTTTAAAATTATTGATAAGATTAACTAGAATTTAATCTACAATCTCTATCGCGTCGATAGTATCTCCAACTCGAATTTGATCAATAACATCTACTCCTTCAACCACTTTACCGAAGCAAGTGTGATTTCTATCTAAATGAGAAGTATTATTTCTACTGTGACAAATAAAAAATTGCGACCCCCCAGTGTTTCTTCCTGCATGAGCCATAGACAAAACTCCCCTGTCGTGGTATTGATTCTCTCCTTCTAACTCACAATCAATTTTGTATCCAGGTCCACCAGTACCATTACCCTTCGGACAGCCACCTTGAATCACAAAATCAGGCAACACTCGGTGCCAAGTCAAACCATTGTAAAAACCATCTTTTGCTAATTTCACGAAATTCGCAACCGTATTAGGCGCATCCTTTTCATAGAAATCCACTTTCATCTCCCCTTTGTTTGTCTTTATTATTGCATTCATAAATTATAATTTGTTAGATTACAAAACAACATATTTTTTTTCATTCCATCCCTTTTTTGCGGCATAAAAGCTGCAAATTGAATCAAATATTTCTCGAATTAACTAAAATCCAAAACGAAATCTATTCAAATCTGTTGTAAGACTGTATCTTCGCAAACAGAAACACAATGATAAGCGGAAGTTCATTTTTTGATTTTTATGGGCGAAACTAAAGTAAATGACAAAATAACTGGAATGATTAAAAAAAACTTACATAGAGAAACAACCAACAGATTTTCAAAAATTAGCAATGATTTCATTTATCAACCTCACTTATTTAAAGAATTTACACAACAGTTAAATACTTCTGAATTCATTTTAGAGAAAAATGATTTTTTTAATCCAGACAAACGTAAGTCCCTTTGTTCAGTATTGCGGTCACAATATCAACAGGCGGGAATTTTAAATGATCAAAATAGCAGTCTTCTAGAACGATTGGAAAAACCTCATTGTTTCACAGTTACAACAGGTCACCAATTAGCGCCATATGGAGGTCCTCTGTTTTTTGTTTACAAAATCATCCACACGATTAATTTGGCAAAAAAATTGAATGCGCAATATACAGCATATGATTTCCTACCTGTTTTTTGGATGGCGAGCGAGGACCATGATTTTCAAGAAATTCAAGGACTTAATTTATTTAACGATAACCTTACTTGGGAATCTGAGCAAACCGGTGCAGTAGGTCGTTTTTCATTGAACGATTTTCAACCTTTCAAAGCGACTATTCTTAAAAAATTTGAAAACGACCGAGAAACATCAGCTTGGCTAGCGTCTTTTTACACCTCTGAAGACAATTTAGCAGCTGCTACTTTGAAGTTCGTTGATAGCCTATTCAAAGATGAGGATTTAATAATCATCAATGGTGATGACCAAAAACTTAAGGCCCAATTTTCAGAGATTATGGCTTTAGAATTGAAAGATGGATTTTCACAAGAAGCTTTAAATCAACAAACACAAGAACTAGAAGCGCTTGGCTTTCAAGGACAAGTAAATGCTAGAGCCGTCAACCTCTTTTATTTGGAAAATGATAAGCGGCAACGAATTGTAAAAGACGGAGAAGTTTTTCAAATAGGCAATCGAAATTACAGTAAGGAAGAAATACAAGAAAAACTACAAAAAAATCCAGAACATTTCTCTCCAAATGTCATATTAAGACCACTTTATCAAGAATTCATTCTACCTAATATTTGCTACATTGGAGGTGGTGGAGAAATTGCTTATTGGTTACAATTAAAAGGTGTTTTTGACAAAGTGAAGGTACCGTTCCCTCACCTGCAAATTCGTAATTCATTGCAATTAATTGACTACCAATTGTTCTCAAAAATTGAAAAATTAGAACTGGATATTACAGAATTGTTTGGGGATTTAGAATGGATAAAGAAAGAAAGAATTCTCAACATGCACCAAGATGATCTGCAATTTGATGAAATTCAGGAAGTAGCAGAATCTTTGAAAAACAAACTAACTGGATTAATCGTTGAAGTGGATCAGGGGTTAAAAAACTATGGATTAAGTGAAGCAGCCAAAATAGAAAAACAGATTCAGCAAGTTGCCCAAAAGTTGATTCGACACAAAAAAAAGCAGGAAGAATCAACCATGAAACAAATTGATAATGTTCACGCTAAGTTTTTCCCTAATAATGGTTTGCAAGAGCGACAAGACAGTCTTTTGGAATGGATCGGGAAATGGGGATTAGACAAGCTTATGGAAGTTCTTATAGCCAACATTAACCCCAATGAAAAAGATTTCATCTTATTAATTGACGACAGCCATGAAAAGAATTAATAAATACCTGAGTGAGGTTGGTTTCTGTTCACGCCGAGCTGCTGACCAATTAATTGCAGAAGGTCGTGTGAAAATCAATGGTAAATTACCAGAATTAGGAACAAAAGTTGGTGAAAATGACCATGTAACGGTAGATGACCAAGCAGTTGGCAAACCCAAGGTAGAATTTGTATATATTGCCTTGAATAAGCCCGTTGGAATTGTTTGCACAACAGACACCGTGCGAGAAAAAAATAATGTTGTGGATTTCATCAATTATCCAGAGCGGATTTTCCCGATTGGACGACTTGATAAACCCAGTGAAGGTTTACTACTACTTACGAACGATGGAGACATTGTCAATAAAATTTTACGTGCACGTAACAACCACGAAAAAGAATATTTGGTACAAGTCAATAAGCCCATCACGACAGAATTTCTTCAGAAAATGAGTGGTGGCGTTCCAATTTTAGATACCACTACTAGACCTTGCGAAGTAACTAAAATCAATCGTTTTACTTTTAAAATCATTCTCACTCAAGGACTGAATCGCCAGATTAGAAGAATGTGCGAATATTTAGACTACGAGGTGCTCATGTTGCGACGAACCCGCATTATGAATATACAACTAGACTTACCCACTGGACAATGGCGACATCTAACAAAGCAAGAATTAATTGATTTGAATGCACAGCTAAGCGACTCGAGCAAGACTTGGGAGGACTAATTAATCCAACGCATCAATCTGTTTACGAATCTCCTCTGCCTCCGCCATTTTAGCATCGCTAGCAGTTCTATTTACTTTTGACAATTGAAAAGCTTCTTTCAACAAACGCTCATGCTGCTCTTCCAACTTTTCTTTGACTGTTTTCTTTTTGAATAATCCAAACATTGCTTTTTATAATTTAAACCATCTGAAATCAAAAAAGTTTGATTATTCTGGATGATAATTGACTATTTTTCATAATTTGGCTAAAATTTAAATATAATTATCATGCAGTGGTATTTAAAATGTTTGAGACAATTTACCGATTTTAAAGGAAGAGCAAGACGAAAAGAATATTGGATGTTTACACTTTTCAATATGATTTTTGCGTTTGCGGCAATGCTTTTAGATAACATTTTTGGCATTGCAGATCCTGAGCTTGGCTATGGATTAATTTATGGCTTTTACACGCTAGGTGTCTTTGTTCCTTCATTGGCTGTAGCCGTAAGAAGACTCCATGATACCGATCACAGTGGTTGGATGATCCTCATTGCATTTATCCCGATTATTGGAGCTATATGGCTTTTGGTTTTATTTGTGAAAGAGGGAGACAAAGGTAGTAATCGATTTGGTCCGGATCCAAAATCAGAAAGTCAAACTGGAGCTAGCGACGAAGGTTTGATTGATGCGATTTAGAAATTGTTATTAATTTATAGATTAGATTACTTCTGTAAATCCAAATGTATGTTTTTAAGTCTCAAACAGTTTCAGTTCTGATATAAAGCCTATAAATTAATCAAGCAATTCAAAATCAGTTTTTAAAAGCACTTTTCCATTCACTTGAAATTCAAGCTTGTGTTTCCCTGTATAGAGCGTTCGTGTAGTCATAAATTGCCTCATTAGGTGTTTCTTAGCAATTATGCTACGTTCATTTTGATTGAGGCTTAATTGTTTCCACTTAAATACTTTTTGACTAGTCAATTCTCCTTTTTTGTTTTGAAAATGAATGATGTAATCTATTAATAATTTGCAATCTTCCTTCGCTGTTAGTTCAACATCAAACACCAAATGAGAATTCATTTTTACATTTTTAGTAAAGTCAAGTAATAAAATTTCGATATCGGGGTTTTGTTGAATGCCTATCAATTCCAATGCCTGTTTATTTCCCTTTTTAATTAAGGTTCTTAGCGCATGACGCACAATAAAATCCATTTCTTTCGGATCTTGTTTTTTTGCTTTTGACCACTTTTTTAATGTGGAGATTACTAAATCTGGCTGAACTTTAGCAATATCGTTTAAATGATTAGCAACTGAACGTGTTACATAGCGTGTGGAATCGTAATATAACTGCTCCAAGATGCCAAGCGGCTTATCTATAGAAATGGAAATTTTCTGACACCACGGCAATTTTGGACGTGAACCTTCAGAAGCTAATCTTCTTACGTGATAATGAGCGTGCTTGGCCCATTGATTCATCTTTTGCAATGTTTCTTCAGGAAAAGCATTGATAAAATAGCGAATAGCATCCTCCGCAGAAAATCGAGTCGTTAATTCCTCTAATGCATTTAGGGAAAAAGACAAATATGTTTTTCTACATCCATAAATCGCTATAAAATGGTTGTACGGGGCATAAATGAAATCACCGAAGTCGTGGTCATTCAAATTAGGATCGCAAGGCGCGGGCAATGACTTTAGCAGCACTTCAACAGCGGATTTAAAATCCTGTGGAAGGTGTGCTTTCAAACAATCTGTAATGTGGTAAATCCGTGCTTTAAGCTCTAGCTCAGGAAATTTTTGTATTACGCTATTGATGAACTGATCTTTTTCAAAATCAGGGTAAACACTTACGATTTCCTCTGCGATTTTTTCAATTTTGACCCGGTTAAACAAATGATCTTTCAGACTAAATTTATCTTCTTTGATTGGCATATTTAGTCATTTCTAAGAATTTTCTCCATTTTTTTTCCCTTTGCCAGTTCATCCACTAATTTATCCAAATAACGCACATTTCGAGTGATTTCGTTTTCTATATCTTCGATGCGATAACCGCAAATTACTCCCTTGATGAGATGTGCGTTAGGGTTTAAGTTCGCGCGACTAAAAAACGATTCAAAGTTCACTTTTTCGGCAATTAATTGCTCCAATTCTTGTGCATGGAATCCTGTTAACCATTCAATCACTTGGTGTAATTCTTCGATTGTTCGGTTCTTGCGTTCAATTTTTGTCACATAATGCGAATAAACCGAAGCAAACGTCATTTTTGCCATGCGCTCATCGTGTTCGGGAGTTGTCGTCATAGTTTCAATTCTTGCGTCTTAAATATTGTTCAATTCTTTTAGTTATTAATTTGAATAAGATTTCTGCATCTTTTTCTAACAATTTCCGACCAAAGGATCTTGTTTTACCCATGTATTCAAATTGCAGCTTATTTGTGCCTCTTACCCATGGTGCATTTTCATAGGTTGCTTGAAAAGAGTTTTCTTTGACAGTGACTAATTGAAACTTTGTAATGTTTTCCAAAAAGTACTGGTACGACGCACCATATTTCCCTGTTGCACTCTTCACATACAGGGCATTTTCATCTATTCTTATGAACTCTCGTCCAAAAAACAAATACAACAATGACCTCCCTACTCTGACCGCAAAATAAACCCAGAAAGACATAAAAACAAACAATACTAGCTTTTCCTTCTGGCTGTATTCTCCAAAAAACTGCACCGAAACAACAGCACCGACGAAAAGCCAAAAAACCATCCAAATTAACATCAAGTAACGTTGGAAACCAACTTTTGGAGGCAAAATCACAACCGTTAATTTATCCTTTTGATCTTTAAAATTAATGCGCTCACCTATCCATTTCATAGACTTGTTATTTTTGCGCTAAAGATAAAAAACTTCCCATCTAAAGCCAACTTAAAGAACTAAGAATCGCTCTATTCATTACTAAAGTTGAACAAACTGACTAAGCTCATTTTTTATTTCGAAAAAAATAGCGTATATTGTGTAAAAAGTTTGATGAAGTGGCTATACCAACGTATATTAAAACCAATATTATTTCTTTTAGACCCAGAATTAGTCCACAATTTATTTGTGCAATTTGGTGCTTTCTGCGGAAAAACTAAACTAGGCAGATGCTTCGTTCGGAGCTTATATGGCTACAAAGGCAAACCAATAAACTGGACTGTAGATGGTATTAGCTATGCTTCACCTGTTCTATTGGCCGCTGGGTTTGATTACAACGGAAAGTTAGCTGGCGTATTAGATACAGTTAGTTTTGGCGGTGATGAAATTGGCTCTGTTACAGCTAGACCTACAAAGGGAAATCCTAAACCACGATTGAGAAGAATGGTAAAGTCCAAATCTTTAGTCGTTTACAAAGGATTAAAAAATGATGGTGTAGAAGCAATTATCCAGCGGTTAAAAAACACCAAAAAACCGAAAAACTTTATCTGGGGAATCAGTATTGCCAAGACAAACGACGATCAGACGGTAACCACAAAAGCAGGAATTCAGGATTATTGTTATTCTTTTCGTCGTCTTAATGAGGAGAACATTGGCGATTTTTACACAATTAATATCAGTTGCCCAAACGTGCATGGAGGAGAAAGTTTTACATCGCCAGAATTATTAAGTCCTTTGTTGAAAGAACTAGATAAAATTCCGTGCGATCGACCCATTTACCTGAAAATGCCTATTAACCTCGACTGGGAAGAATTTCAAGCATTGTTAACTATCGCAGATCAACATCGTGTTCATGGCGTTGTAATCGGTAATCTCAATAAAAACTATGATGAAGCTAATTATCCAGAAGAAGCACCAGAAAATTACCGCGGGGGATTAAGTGGTTTACTGTGTAAAAAACGTTCCACAGACTTGATTCGTAGAACCAAAACCACATGGGGTAACCGATTCACGATTATCGGCTGTGGAGGGATATTATCTGTTGATGATGCTATTGAAAAACTAGATGCTGGTGCTGATTTATTACAATTGATTTCAGGAATGATTTTCGAGGGACCACACTTGATGAAAGATATTTGTAAAGCCATAGAAGGAAACGTTGCATTAGACAAGACAATGAAAAATTAACTAAACAGAAAAAAGCTTATTCTAAGTCAAAAAAAGTCTAGCTACGTTAACGCATAAAAAATCACAAATTAAAAACGGCTCCATCTGTTGCGGCAAATACCTGCGAAAAAATTGCTTTAGCCTCTTCTAAATGTTGCAACTCATCATCATAACGAGCAGAAAAATGACCTAAAACTAAACGTTTAGCATTGGCTTTCAAGGCTATACTAGCTGCTTGTGCAGCTGTACTATGTCCAGTTTGCGCAGCACGATCAGCAAATTCATTCGTAAATGTAGCCTCATGATATAATAAGTCCACATCTTGGATGTGCGGTAAAATAGAAGTTGTGTAAGCCGTATCGGAACAAAAAGCATAGGACTTAGCAGGCTTTCCAGGAATGGTTACTTCTGCTGAACGCACTAATCGACCATCATTATCAATAATATCTTCGCCTTGAATCAATTTTCCTATATAGGAAACACTTACACCCGTTGCATCAAAAGCTTCCTTATCCAGACGTCGTTTATTTTGTTTTTCAAGAATACGATAACCAAAAGTTGTAATGCGATGATTCAGCGGAAAAGCTGCAATCTTAATACATTTATCTTCAAACACAGTTCCAACAAAATTTTCTGGTAAAATATGGAATTCCAACGGAAAAAAATCACCATGGCCAACTAAATCTAATTGAGCTTCTATTAATTTATTTAACCCTTTAGGACCAATAATTCGCAAGGCATTTGTTCTACCCATTAATTGCATTGAAGACAATAGACCAGCTAAACCAAAAACATGGTCTCCATGCAAGTGCGTTATACAAATAATATCTATTTTTTGGAATTTTAAGCGAAAACGTCTAAATTGAATTTGCGTGCCCTCACCACAGTCAATTAAAATATTTCTCTGAAAACAACTTATCAAGTGTGCTGTTGTTCCCCTTTTAAGTGTTGGAATTGCAGCACCTGACCCCAAAATGAATACCTTAAAATCCATTTAATCTTCCTGCGTCTCTTTTAATAAAGCAATAGCATCTGGAAGATTTGACTCTATAGATAGAACTCGGTGTAACTGAGCAATTTCAACCATTTTTTGAACATTGGGTTGTAATCCTGCTAAAATCATTTGACCACCAGACCCTTTACAAACGCGGTTAGCGGTTAATATAGCACTTAAACCAGAAGAATCACAATAAGAAGTATCCAATAGATATATGATCATATTATTCACATTGTTCTTATTTTCTGATAGGACAACAGACTTCAACTCAGATGCATTGGAAGCATCTAGCTTATCTACTTTTGATTGAATGACTATGTAACCATCTTGTTGATCAACTTCAAAGTTCATTTCTAATTGTTTAATTCAAAATTAACAAAAATATCTTATTCAGTATTAGTTTCTTTCTATCTGTGCTGCTAATAAATAAATTACTGCCATTCTAATTGCCACACCGTTTTCTACTTGATTCAAAATTATGGCTTGTTGACTGTCTGCTACATCACTCGTGATTTCCACTCCTCTATTTATAGGTCCTGGATGCATAACAACGATTTCCTTGTCTAAACTATCCAGTAATGTTTTATTCAGACCAAAAAGTTGCGAATACTCTCTTAAAGTAGGGAAAAACTGAATATCTTGTCGTTCTAGTTGGATACGCAACATATTCGCAACATCACACCACTCCAATGCTTCTCGAAGATTATGACTAACCTTAACGCCTAAGTCACCAATGTATTTAGGAATCAAGGTTGTTGGACCGCATACCATTACTTCTGCACCTAATTTTTGTAAAGCATAAATATTAGAGAGTGCTACTCGAGAATGGATAATATCTCCAACGATAACAACTTTTTTACCAGCTACTTCTCCGAGTTTCTCACGAATAGAGTATGCATCTAAAAGTGCTTGAGTCGGATGTTCATGCGTACCGTCTCCAGCATTGATAACCTTCGCTTTAATCTTTTTAGTAAGAAACTGAGCCGCACCAGGATTTGGATGACGCATAACGACCATATCTACTTTCATAGACAAAATGTTATTTACCGTATCAATCAATGTTTCGCCCTTTTTAACTGAAGAACCAGAAGCGCTAAAATTAACAACATCAGCTGATAATCGTTTTTCGGCCAATTCGAAAGATAACTTTGTCCTTGTAGAGTTCTCAAAAAACAAATTAGCAATCGTAATATCTCGCAGAGAAGGCACCTTTTTTATAGGACGATTGATGACTTGCTTAAAAGCATCTGCCGTTTGGAAAATAGTTAAAATATCTTCACGTGTCAAATCTCTGATACCTGTTAAATGCCCTACGCTAAGCTGTTCCATTTTGCTGCATCGTATATAAATTAACTTCGTCTTTTCCCTCTAATTCTTTCCAATCTACAGTCACTCGCTCTGATACGAGTGTATCAACAGTTTTCCCAATATAATCGGCTTGAATAGGCAAATGACGCTTAAATCGTCTGTCAATTAAAGTTAAAAGCTCTACCTTACCTGGTCTACCAAAAGTTAAAATTGCATCTAAACCAGAGCGTATTGTTCTTCCAGTGTAAAGAACATCGTCAATTAATACAACGTTCTTACCCTCAACAATAAAATCTATATTCGTAACACTCGGAATTAGTGGCTTTTCACGTCTTCTAAAATCATCCCTGTAAAAAGTAATGTCTAAATTTCCGCAAAGTATATTTTTATCCAACTTCGCTTCTAACAATAACTTTAGTCTATTTAGTAAATGCACACCTCTTGGCTGCAACCCAATCAACACCGTCTTATCAAAATCATCATGATTTTCAATCAATTGGTGACATAACCTTTGCAGGGTAAGCGCTATTTGCCTTTCGTTAAGAATAACTTGCGGTTCCATCACTACAAAGATAATCATTTGTAGTTTCGTAAATAAGAAGTAGGTGAAAAAATAACAAATCGAGAAAAAAGCAAAACCCAAATAAGGAATTTATTTGGCATACCAAACATAAATAGCAAAAAAAAGAGCCGAAATAATTCGACTCTTTCAAAAGTTTTTTGGCTAAAAAAAGAATTACTGTGCAGATTCTTCCTCAAATTCTAACTCCATATCTTCATCAAACATCATGTCATCCATATCCATATCGTCAAAATCAAAAGATTGCATAGACTCTTCAAAAGCTCTCATTTGCTCTTCAATTTTGTCTTGTAACTTTTTAAAGGCTGGACAAGCATCTGCTATATCTTTTTCTTTAGCTTCTGCTTCTTCTTCACTTAGTCCCTCCATTGACTTTTGGAACTCTCTTCCGATAGCCTCGCACTTTTCTGCATCAGCTTTATACTTATCTTCAATTGCCTCAAGTTTTTCTTGATCATAACCAGCAGCTTCATAGTCGTCCATCATATCCAATTGAATTTGGATACAATCGCATAAATCTGCATATTCACCACTACCACTTTTACAAGAGGTTAGGCCTAATGTTGCTACTGCAACACCTAAAAAAAACGTTCTTTTTAACATATCAATTATTATTTGAAGCAAAGATTAGTAAAATTTTTCTAAAAATTACAAAATAAAAAAATTATTTCAAACCTCTCTTTCGCAAAAGTGGTTCTATCACTGGTTTTCTACCTCTAAATTTCACATATAAATCCATCGGCTCATAAGTGCTCCCTGCCTCGAGAATATTCGTTCGGAAAGAAAGCGCTGTTTCTTGATCAAATAACGAGGTCTCTTTAAATGCTTCAAAAGCATCGGTATCCAACACGCCTGACCAGATATAGCTGTAGTAGCCAGCAGAATAGCCTCCAGCAAATATATGGCTAAAATAAGTACTTCTGTAACGAGGAATAATTTCCTTTATCAACCCTATTTCTTTCATTTTTTCAGTTTCAAAGTCTTCAACTGATTGTTCATCCTTCAAATCCATCGTATGGTAGAACATATCTAGAAATGATGCTGCCAAATATTCAGTTGTGGCAAATCCCTGCCCGAAAGTACCTGATTTTATTAGTTTCTCTATTAACGCATCTGGAATCACTTCTCCTGTTTCATAGTGCATGGCGTAAGTTTTAAGAAATTCTGGTTCTGCTGCCCAATTCTCCATAATTTGAGAGGGCAGTTCAACAAAATCAGTATAAACATTTGTACCTGCCAAGCTTGGGTAAGTTACGTTGGATAATAATCCATGTAAAGCATGACCAAACTCATGGAAAAAAGTTTCAACCTCGTCAAAGGTTAGTAATGCAGGTTGGCTAGCTGTGGGTTTTGTAAAATTACAAACGATAGAAATCACTGGCGCTACAAAGTCACCATTTTTATTAATCGATTGTGAGCGATATGAGGTCATCCAAGCCCCACCTCTTTTAGATGGTCTTGGGTGGAAATCCATGAAAAGAATTCCCACATGGCTACCATCTTTTTCTTTCACTTCGTACGCAACCATTTCTTCATGATATCCAATAATTTCTGATCTTCTTTCAAACTGCAAGCCAAACAATCTATCACAAAGGTCAAAAATACCTTTCTGAACATTATCCAAACTGAAATATGGTTTTACTTCGTCCTCATCTAGGTCAAATTTTGCCTTACGAATTCGCTCTGCGTAATAACGCCAATCATAAGGCTGAGGAGCTTCATTCACCTCATCTTGCTTCATCATTTTAGCTATTTCATCGCGTTCATTTTTTGCTTTTGCCAACGCTGGCTTCCATAGTTGATTAAGAAAAGTCATCACCTCTTCAGGACTTCCTGCCATTGACTGTTCTAATTTGAATGCTGCATGATTATCATAACCCAATAAAAGCGCCTTCTCTTTTCTTAGATTGACTAACTCCCTGACAATAAAACTATTGTCTTTTTCATCTCCATTATTCCCACGTAATTGATAGGCATTCCAAATTTGCTTACGTAATTCTCGATTTGCAGCATACTGTAAAAAAGGCATAACGCTTGGGTTGTTCAAAGTAAACAACCATGTATTCTCATGGCCAGCAGCTACCGCCTCTTCTTGGGCAGCAGTGCGCAATGAGATAGGTAAACCTTCCAAATCCTCCTCTGCTGTAATCAATAATTTAAAGTCATTTGTTTCTGCTAAAACATTTTGACCAAACTGCAGCGTCAACAAAGAAGTACGTTCATTAATTTCTCTTAAAAGCTGTTTCTCTGTCTCATTTAAATTAGCTCCACTTCTAACAAAAGCGACGTATTTTTTCTCCAAAAGTCGCAATTGTTCGTTATTCAAATCAGCGTTTTCTCTATTCTCCCAAACAAATTTAACTCTCTCAAAAAGCTTTTGATTTAAGTTAATATTATCTGAATGCGCAGAATATAAAGGAGCTATTTCATTAGCCAATCCTTGTATATTGTCATTAGTATGCGCAGAATTCAGATTATAAAAAACGCTGCTTACTCTTTTCAGTAAATCGCCAGAGTATTCAAGGGGTAAAATGGTATTTTCGAAAGTAGGCTCTTCTTCATTTGCTAAAATGGCATCAATTTCTGCCATTTGCTGCTGCATACCTTCTAAAAAAGCAGGCTTATAATGCTCTTCAGAAATTAAGGCAAAAGGAGGCACTCCAAAAGGCGTATCATATTCGCTAAAAAATGGATTATCAACAACTGTTTCCATACTTGTACTTGTTTCCTTTTCTTTTTCTCCGCATCCGACTATTATCATGCTACTTAATAACATCCCAAAGCAAATGTTTTTTTTCTTCATCATATATCTTTTTTCAAATTAAAACTTAAAATGTTTAGAAGTAATATTTTTCGAAAAATGATTACTTATGGCTTCTTCTTTCGAGCTGAATTCCACCCAAAAACTCTATAAATTGGACAAAAACTTAATAGGCTAGTCAATAAAAACACAGTACCCAAGCCAATTAAAACATAAGCATAAACACCGTCTATCCATTCTAGAATAAATGCAACAATTGCTAGGGTAAAGAGAATAAATCTAATAACTCTATCTGCGGTACTAATATTATTATTCATAGCATTTGTAAAAATATTTAACAAAAAAAGCACCTAATATAAGGTGCTTTTTTAAATTACAAGTGCATAAAATCTTTTTTCTTTAGAAGATCTTCCTCAGATTCTCTAAAATCTGGGTCATCTACGCAACAATCTACAGGGCATACCGCAGCACACTGTGGTTCATCATGGAAACCTACACATTCCGTACATTTATCCGTAACAATATAATAGACATCCATGTCTTCAGGTTCAAATTTCTGTTCTGCATCGACCTCTCTTCCGTCAAGTGTATCAATAATACCTTTTAAAGAAGTTCCATCAGCATAAGCCCACTCCGCACCGCCTTCGTATATTGCATTATTTGGGCATTCTGGCTCGCATGCACCACAATTGATGCATTCGTCGGTTATCATTATTGCCATTTTCTGTCGTTTTTTAAGTTAGTTCTTTATTTTTGCAAATATAAGAAACGTTAAGGAACAAAATTTGTTCAACTGAAAAGAAAATTAATGGAATTAGGCAATAAAAATAGACGCAACAACATTATTTCAGCCCTGAATGAACTCGGAAAAATCATGCAGGCTTTAGGAAAAAACCAGCCTTATGGTTCATTTAGCAAGTTACTTTCCGAAGAAGAATACACAGATTTTCAGAAAATAATTTTGCGAGAACAAGCCTACAACGGTTGGTTTACACCTTTAGCAATTAAACAAAGCCTTTTTGCGCACGGCGAACAGTTGTTAAGCGAAAACCTTGCACCTTGGGTCAATCATTACGAATGGAGCAACACTCCGAAAAGGGTTGGCATTATTATGGCAGGAAACATCCCATTAGTTGGCTTTAACGATTTCATCTGTACTCTGCTAAGCGGGCATCATCCATACATTAAATTATCTTCGAATGATCAAAGACTGCTTCCTAATTTACTGAAAATATTAGAACTGTTTTTACCAGATTTATTTGAAAAAGTAAAATTTGTTTCGCAGTTAAAAGATATTGATGCTATTATTGCTACAGGTAGAAATAATTCATCGCGTTATTTCGAGCGTTATTTTGGACACTTGCCACACATTATTCGTAAAAATAGAACTTCTGTTGCTGTGCTTCGAGGAGATGAATCATTAGATGACCTCAAAGGGATTGGATCAGACATATTTGATTATTATGGCCTTGGATGCAGAAATGTTTCCAAATTGCTACTTACCGAAGAATTTGATTTAAACCGTTTTTTTGAGGCCGTATTTCCATATAAGGAGATTATCAATCATCACAAATATGCAAATAATTATGACTATTACAAGACGATTTATTTAATGAATCGGGTTCCAATAATCGAAAATGGATTTCTTATAACTACAGAAAACAAAGAGTTGTTTGCCCCAATCTCAGTGGTTTACACCCATCGATTCTCAAATGAAGAGGCTATTAATGATTATCTATTTCAAGAAAAAAACAACATACAAGTTATTGTTGGTAGAGACTTTACACCATTCGGAAAAGCGCAAAAACCTTCGTTAATGGATTATGCTGACGGGGTAGACACAATGCTATTTTTAAATCAACTTTAATAATTTAATTATGTCAAAATCAACTTTGGTTATAGGCGCTTCAGAAAAAACAGACCGCTATGCTAATATCGCAATACACAGGCTAATCGAAGCCGGAATAACAACCTATGCTTATGGTAACAAAGCAGGAATGGTAAGAGGCGTGAAAATTCATACCGAAATACCAAAATCAGCATCCATTCATACTGTAACCATTTACATTAGTTCGAAAAATTTAAGCGTTGACTTGCAAAAAGAAATTATTGAATTGAAGCCTAAGCGCATTATCTTCAATCCTGGGACTGAAAACACCTTGTTTGAAGATGATTTACATAAAGCTGAAATATTTTTTGAACATGCTTGCACTTTAGTTTTGTTAAGCACAAGAAGATATTAATGCACCTCTAATTTGGATTTGATTGCATTAGCCTATCAATTAATAAAGATGAAATTTATGTACTCATACAGATTAATGTGCCCAGCCTAGAAATGAATAATTTCGTTAAATATTATGCATACATTATAAAAAAGACATAGCTAAAAAAAATCTTTTGTTATTTTTGTACAGTATCAATAATTTAAAATAAAATCATGAAAATATTAGTCTGTATTAGTAAAGCTCCCGATACGACATCGAAAATTGCTTTCACGGATGGCAATACCAAATTCGATGAGACTGGTGTGCAATTCATTGTTAATCCCTATGATGAATGGTATGCATTAGTAAGAGGAATAGAGTTAAAAGAGCAGCACGGTGGCACTGTAACCACCATAACAGTTGGAACTGCTGCGGATGATGCGGTCATCCGTAAGGCCCTAGCTATTGGAGCTGATGATGCGGTGAGAGTAAATACAGATGCTTTAGATGCATTTCAAGTAGCAGAAGAAATAGCCAACTATGCTAAGGATAAAGGATTTGATTTAATTTTAACTGGTAAGGAAACCATTAATTATAATGGATCTCAAGTCGGTGCGATGATTGCAGAGCACTTAGATTTACCATATATTTCACTTGCAACTAAATTAGATGTAAATGACGGAACAGCAAAACTTGACAAAGAGATTGTTGGCGGCTCCCAAGAAGTTGAGGCTCAATTACCAATAGTGGTAAGTTGCGCTAAAGGAATGGCAGAGCAGCGTATTCCAAATATGAGAGGAATTATGGCCGCAAGAACAAAACCTTTACAAGTAGTTGAGTCAACTTCAAGCGGACAGTTGGTGAATTTCGTGAATTACGAACTCCCCCCATCCAAGGCTGCCGTAAAGTTAATCGATCCAGATAATATGGATGAGTTAGTTGCCTTGTTACATAATGAAGCAAAAGTAATTTAATACCGAAAATAGATGTCAGTTTTAGTATATATCAATAGTGAAAAAATTGCCAAGAATTCTTTCGAGGCAGTTACATATGGAAAGAAAATTGGTAGTGTAACCGTAATAACTAACGGAAATGCTACAGATGAAGATTTAGCAGAACTTGGAAAGTATGGTGCAGACAAAGTGCTAGTAGATAGAAACTTTGAAGGCACAGATAGTCAGCAAGTTACACGATTAGTAGCCAAAGCGGCCAATTCACTTGGTGCTTCAACCATTGTTTTTTCAAACGATTTAGTTGGAAAAGCTATTGCTCCAAGACTTGCGGTTCGTTTAAAAGCAGGCCTTGTTGCAGGAGCAACTCAAGTTCCTGATGAAGAAGGAAAAATCAAAGTAAACGTGTTTTCAGGTAAAGCTTATGGTTATGTGAAAGTAGAATCAACTATTCAAATCATCTCGCTATTACCCAACTCAATTCAACCTGAAGAAACAGGTCAAAAAGCAACAGTTGAGAATTTCGATGGTGAAGTAGGAACAGCAGGATTAACTGTGAAAGCAACAAAGAAACCAGAAGGAAGTATCCCCCTTCCGGAGGCTGAGCTCGTGGTATCAGCAGGTAGAGGTTTGAAAGGCCCTGAAAACTGGGGAATTGTTGAAGAATTAGCTGAAACTTTAGGTGCAGCAACGGCGTGTTCGCGTCCGGTTTCTGACATTGGCTGGAGACCGCATCACGAGCATGTTGGACAAACTGGAGTCGCTATCCGACCTAACTTATATATTGCTGCTGGTATTTCAGGTGCAATTCAACATTTAGCAGGAGTTAATGGATCAAAAGTTATTGTTGTAATTAATACAGATGCTGAGGCTCCATTCTTTAAGGCTGCTGATTATGGTGTTGTTGGTGATGCATTTGAGGTGTTACCAAGATTAAATGAAGCCTTCAAAAAATTCAAAGCATCAAACTAAGTTCTAATTTTTTATTGTACTTTTACATCATGACCAAGTTAACTTGGTCATGATGTAATTTGAGCGAAAGCAGGTAAGACATGGAGAAAATTAAGCTTGAAATAACCGGATTATCCTACAGTCAAACACAGTCAGGAGCCTATGCGCTGCTGCTTTCTGAAAGTAACGGATCTCGTCGACTTCCAATAATAATCGGTGCAGCAGAGGCTCAATCGATAGCAATTGAACTAGAAAACATGGTTCCTAGTCGCCCCCTAACGCATGACTTATTTAAGCACTTCGCAAAAGCGTTCGACATAAATGTCCTGGAGGTAGTTATATACAAATTGCAGGAGGGCGTCTTTTACGCTAAATTAATTTGTGAAATGGACGGAATAACCAAAGAAATTGACGCAAGAACTTCAGATGCCATTGCTGTAGGACTGCGCTTCAAATCACCTGTATTTACTTATGAAAGTATTCTCAATTCTGCTGGAATACAGTTAGAAGACCAAGAAGACTCAGAAGATCAAAAACATGTTGCTATCGAAACAAATGAAAGCAAAAAAGATAGTATATCTTCACTATCATTAGAGGAGCTCAATGAAAAGTTAGACCAAGCTTTGGAAGATGAAGACTATGAATTAGCTTCAAAGCTAAGAGATGAAATTAACCGCAGAAATGGCTAAGCTATTCTCCCTACTATTATTATTTTTCAGTTACTTAATTCTAGCTCCTATTCATGCACAAGAAGGTGAATTCAGTTCTAAAGAGTCTACTGAAGAATGGTTTCGAAGATCTTTTTCTCTGATATTAAAAGCAGATGGTACCTTTCAAAACTCAGATACCTTATTAAGTAAAGCAACTCATGGTCAATACCTTCTTGATGAAAATGAACTGCAACTATTACATTTTAAAGATACTACATGGGTTCAAGAAACATTCTCTATTCGGGTATTGTCGGAAAACAAACTTTCTGTATTTAAAGAAGATCAAATCATAACATTTTTAAGCACAAGTAAAACACTTCATTCATCCTTCAGCTGGAATAGTTTATTTCGAGGTTTTGTTGGAATGTTAGCCCTAATTGCAATTGCCTATTTATTGTCTAAAAATAGAAAAGGTATCAATTGGGGACTGGTAACTAAAGGTGTTTTACTACAGATCGTTCTTGCCTTACTTATTTTAAAGGTCCCTTTGATAGAAACTGGTTTTGATTTTATATCCAAGGCATTCGTAAAAGTAGTTGATATGGCTCATGAAGGAGCATTATTTGTTTTTAGTAGTGTAGTTACCAATGAAATGTCTCCGATTGTTAAGAATTTTGTGACTTGGATTTTGCCATCCGTTATTTTCTTTAGCGCTTTAACAAGTTTGCTTTATTATTGGGGTATTTTACAAAAAATCGTTTATTTAATGGCCTGGGTAATGAAGCGATTAATGGGCTTATCAGGTGCGGAAAGTGTTTCTGCTGCTGGAAATGTGTTTCTTGGCCAAACTGAAGCACCATTATTAGTAAAGCCTTATCTCGGAAAAATGACACAAAGTGAAATATTGTGCTTAATGGCTGGGGGAATGGCTACCATTGCTGGAGGAGTTCTTGCATCTTATATTGGTTTTTTAGGCGGTGAAGACCCACAACAGAAAATATTTTTCGCCAAGCACCTTTTGACAGCTTCATTAATGAGTGCACCTGCTGCAATAGTTTTTGCGAAAATTATACTTCCAGAAACTGAAAACATTAATAAAGATTTAAGTGTTTCACAGGAAAAACTAGGAACGAATGCTCTGGAAGCCATTGCCAACGGAACCGTCGATGGCGTTAAACTAGCTGTGAACGTTGCGGCAATGCTAATAGTTTTCGTATCCTTAATTGCTCTTGCTAATTTCATTCTTGCTAAATTCGGTTATTATACAGGATTGAACGAGCTCGTAGCAAAAACTGGTGAGTACACCGAACTATCTTTTCAATTTATAGTTGGGTATTTGCTGTCCCCAATCGCATGGTTGATGGGTGTGCCTTGGCAAGATGCTGCTATTATTGGTCAATTATTAGGAGAGAAAACGATTATCAACGAATTTGTTGCATATCCGCATCTTGGAAAAATGCAAGATGAAATAACCGCAAAATCTCTTATCATGGGAACATACGTACTTTGCGGCTTTGCTAATTTTGCTAGTATTGGAATTCAAGTTGGTGGAATTGGGGCATTAGCTCCAGAAAAAAGACCGATATTGGCAAAATTCGGATTTTATGCGCTAATAGTAGGAACTCTTGCATGCATGATGACAGCAACAATGGTTGGAATGCTTTTTTAGAGCCTTACAACTACTATTGAAAAATATAAAAACTAAAATTTTGCTAACCAGCGTTATGCTATCTTACTGCGTTGTCAAACTAATACTTAAAAAAACTAATTTCGTTTTACTAAATTTCAAGAATTATGCGGATTCTACTTTTTCTATATTTGAGCATTCAGGCGATTTCGTCTATAACCATATATGCACAAAAGGAACCTCTAACACTTGATGATGCTGTCTTTGGTCAGTGGCGCAAATTTCGCATCAACAACCACTTTCAGTTTCAATGGATCCCTTCTTCTAATCAATACAGTTATTTGAAAGATTTTGGAGAAATTATTGTAGGAAATCTGCAATCAGGCGAAGAAAGAGCTATTTGTAACATCATAGAAATCAATAACATTACTGGCTCAAGATTTAACTTTGTGCTTCAACTTGAGTGGATTGACGCCAACTCTTTTATCGTTAGTGATGGAATCACCGTTGCTTTTTTTGATCATACAAAGCGAAAAGGCAATGTGTTTTCTCTACCGGAAAAAAGCGACAATTTCAGCATTAATAAATCACACAAGGCTCTAGCCTACACCTTTGAAAATAATTTATTCATAGCTCCATTAGAAGGAAAAAGCAAGGCTATAACTCGTCATAAATTAAAAGAAATTGTTGCAGGTCAAAGCATTTCTCGCTCTGAATTTGGAATTAAAAAAGGTGTTTTTTGGTCGCCAACAGGGAGCGCCATGGCCTTCTACGAAAAAGATGAATCTAAAGTTGATGATTATCCTATTATAGACATCTCCTCAAGACCTGCAACGATTAAAGAAATCAAATACCCCATGGCTGGTAAGGATTCTGAACAAGTTAAAGTTGGAGTCAGAAATATAAAAAAGAAAAAAATCAATTACATCGAGCCCCGAACTGCAAAAGATGCTTATTTAACTAATTTAAGCTGGTCTCAAGATGATCAATTTTTACTTATTGCGGAAGTAGCTCGTTCCCAAAAGGAAATGTGGTTACAGCTCTATAATGCTAAAAATGGAAAGTTCGTTTCTACATTATTAAAAGAAGAGCGCAACACATGGGTAGAGCCTGAGCATCCTGCATTATTTCTAAACGACAACACTTTTTTGTGGCTAAGCGACAGAGACGGATATAGAAACATTTACCTTTATAACTTATCGGGGAAGCTACTTCAGCAAATTACAGCGCATCAATTTCCAGTATTAGAAATCATCGGGATAACTGAGGATAACAAAATCGTTTATCGTGCTACCGGGGAAAACCCAATGAATCAACATCTATTTCAAGCAAGCCTTGATGGAGAAATCAAACAATTAACAACAGAAGATGGAATAAATAAAGGGTTTCTCAATACACAAAACAACCAACTCTTTATTACCGCTACTAATCCACGAACGCCACATCAGGCATGGATATTAGACCTTATCAGTTTTAAAGAAAAACAAATTACCAATGCTGAAAACACTTATGCTGATATTCAACTTAGCTCAACAGAAATATTTAGTTTAAAAGCAGCGGACGAAAAAACCGATTTATACGGACGAATCATCTACCCTTCAGATTTTGACTCTACCCAAACTTACCCGCTATTTCTCTATGTTTACGGTGGTCCGCATGCACAATTAGTCGATAATAGTTGGCTACACGGTGCCGACTTATGGATGCATTATTTAGCAGAAAAAGGAGTCATTGTTTTAAGTTTAGACAATAGAGGCTCTGCAAATCGCGGTGTACATTTTGAGCATGTTATACACAGAAATTTAGGCGATAACGAGGTCCTAGACCAATTGAGGGGAGTAAACCATTTATTAGATAGAGCATTTATTGACGTTAATAAAGTAGGAGTACATGGGTGGAGTTATGGTGGCTTTATGACTATTAAACTGCTTTATGCAGCACCCGAATTATTTAAAGTGGGGATTGCAGGCGGACCCGTAACGGACTGGAAATTTTACGAAGTAATGTATGGTGAACGTTACATGGACACACCTCAAGAGAACCCTGATGGATATAAAAAGGCTAGTTTAATCAACAATGCTAAACAGCTTGAAAGTAATCTGCGTTTAATACATGGAACGTCAGATGATGTAGTTGTCATGCAAAACGTTTATGCCTTGCTAGAAGCATTTGTCAAAAATAAAAAGCAAGTAGATTTCTTCGCTTACCCCATGCATGAACATAATATTAGTGGATTAGATAGACTTCACTTAATGAATCAAATTTTTGACTATTTCTTTTTACATATTCATTAAATTCAAATAAACCATTAAGATCAAGCTTTACAATTATTTAATTTAGCTATTTCGGAGCTATTCTATAAATAAATAAACCTATAACACCAAATATTATGTTAGGTATCCAAACTGCAATATAGCTAGGGAATCCGACATTTTCTGCTGCTACAGCCGTTACTTTCATAGCGAAGATGTACATAAAAGCTAAGAAAAGTCCTGCAGCAATATTTGCGCCTATACCTCCACGGGTTTTTCTTGAAGCAATAGCCATTCCTATTAGTGTTAATACATAATTAGCGAAAGGAAAAGAAGTGCGTTGATACAATTCTATTTCATATTTGGCAATGTTGGCACTACCTTTCTTTTTTTCTAACTCAATAAAGTCACGAATTTGGTAAAATCCCATTGTTCGAACCACAGACTCCCTTTGCGTTAGCTCTTTGATACTAAATGGAAAGATCGTATCAAGAACCATTCCTGTGCCAACAACGATTGAATCATTTGTCTCTCCAAAATAACGAATAAAATAATCATTCAAAAGCCACCTTTTAGTAGAGTCATCTTGTTCTGCTTGCTTCGCTCTTAATATCGAAACAACATCATCGTTTTCAGTTCGCTGCTCCACCACAAATCCTTGAGCGTTATTTCTATCTGAACGGTAAGAATCAAAATAAACAATTTGATTGGATGGAAACTCAGCGAAGTAGTTAGAAACAGAACGGACGTTTCGATAATATTGTTCTTCAAATTCAAGTAGATTTCTGTTTGTAATTGGCAAAACGAAATGATTCATAAATAAAGAAATCAACATTAAAATAGTCGCGCCAAGCATGTAAGGTCTTAAAATTCTGCGAAATGGTCTACCACTGTTTATCATTGGAATGATTTCCGAATTTTGTGCCATTTTTGCCGTAAACCAAATTACAGCAACAAAGGTAATTAGTGGGGAAAACATGTTCCCAAAGTATATAATGAAGCTAAGATAATAATCAAAAATAATGGCTTGTACTGGAGCCTCTCTTTGAATAAAATCCGTAAGCCTTTCAGATAAATCGAAAACCATTGCAAGTAGCATGATTACTCCCAACATAAAGAAGAAAGTCACCATGAACTTTTTAATGATATAACGATCTAATATTTTTAACATGCTAGCAATTTTCCACGCTTACAACCTGCGATCCAATCTTATTACAGCCTCTTTTTTCCAAGTCGCAAAAGTACCATCTAGAATTCTATTTCTTGCCTCCCTAACTAACGCCAAATAAAAGGCCAAATTATGTATCGATGCAATTTGAAACCCAAGAAATTCGCTAGATTTAATCAAATGACGCAAATAAGCCTTGCTATACAAATGATCTACATCTGCTGTTCCGTTAGGGTCAATAGGAGAAAAATCTTTTTCCCATTTTTTATTCTTAATATTGATAATTCCCTGACTAGTAAAAAGCATTCCGTGTCTCGCATTTCTTGTCGGCATAACACAGTCAAACATATCAACACCTAATGCAATGGACTCGATCAAATTCACTGGCGTTCCTACTCCCATTAAATACCTAGGTTTTTGCACAGGTAAAATATCACATACGATTTTGGTCATGGCATAAAGTTCTTCGGCAGGTTCACCTACGGATAAACCACCGATAGCATTACCGACCGCATCCGTATTGGCAATAAATTCAGCTGATAACTTTCTCAAATCTTCATAGACAGATCCTTGAACAATTGGGAAAAGCGCTTGCTCATATCCATATTTAGGCTGAGTTTGCTTCATTTGATCAAAGCAACGCATTAACCACCGATGCGTCATGTGCATAGAACGCTTTGCATATTTGTAATCACATGGGTAAGGTGTACACTCATCAAAAGCCATGATAATATCTGCTCCTATAACTCGCTGAATATCAATCGCCCTCTCTGGGGTAAAAAAGTGATATGCCCCATCAATATGGGATTGAAATTTCACGCCCTCTTCCTTGATTTTGCGAGAATCCGAAAGGGAATACACCTGATACCCTCCGCTGTCTGTTAATATTGGTCTATTCCAACCATTAAATGCATGTAATCCTCCTGCTTCTTCTAACACCTCTAGACCAGGTCTTAAAAAAAGATGATAGGTGTTGCCTAGAATTATATCTGCATTAATTTCATTCTCCAATTCCCGTTGGTGAACACCTTTAACAGTTCCTGCTGTTCCAACTGGCATAAAAATCGGTGTTTGAATAGCTCCATGGTCTGTATGTAAAATCCCAGCTCTAGCTTGGGTTTTATCATCTTTATGTAATAAATCAAATTTGATCATCAAAAAATGTCCTAATACCGTTGTTAATAAAAAATTAAACAAAGATAATTCTATTTAAAGAAGAAAAGCATCTTTGTAGAAACGAAGTGCATGAAGTGGATTAATGATTTTGATAGTATATTATTGATTTTCTTAAGTGTTTTTTTTCTATGTTGCATCGGGATTCAATTATTCTGGACCTTGTTTTTCTATGCTAGACTAGCCTTTCACAAAACACAAGATATTAAAAACACTCCTCCAGTTTCTGTGATTATTGCTGCTCGAAATGAAGAAGATAATTTATTTCAGTTGTTACCTAAAATACTTGAACAAGACTACCCCAATTTCGAAGTTGTTGTCGTCAACCATCAATCCATTGATGACTCTTCTCATTTACTTAAAGCACTTCAACGGCAGTATAAGCACCTGAAAATAATTGATATAGAACGAAGTAAACACCTCTCCAACGGCAAGAAACTTCCTTTAACAGTTGGCATTAAAGGTTCAAAATATGAACATCTTCTTTTAACAGATGCTGATTGTGAACCATCCTCGCGTTATTGGATTCGAGAAATGGCAGGTCAATTTTGTGATAAAAAACAAATTATCATAGGTTACGGCCCTTATAAAAAAGAAAAAGGAATATTAAACAAACTGATTCGTTTAGATACTAGTTTTATAGCTTTAAACTATTTGTCCTATGCTTTAGCAAAAAAGCCATATATGGCAGTAGGCAGGAATTTAGCTTACACAAAAAAAGTGTTTTTCGCTGTTGACGGTTTTAAATCCCATTATGGTTTACAATCAGGTGACGACGACTTGTTTATTCAAGAAGCGGCAAAAAACAACAACTATAGCATTTGTATTAACGATGGGTCATTCTGCTATTCAGAAGCAAAAAAAACATGGGAGGAATGGATGAAACAAAAATCACGACATTTCACTACAACAGATAGATACAGAGTTATGAATAAGCTTTTGTTAGGAATTTATCCCCTAACGCTGATTTTATCCTACTTATCCTTTGTTTCTTTGTTGATTGTCGGTGGGTGGAATAATTGGATGGCTGGTACTGTAGCTTTTACAATAATTCTTAAATGGTGGATTTTTGGACGCAGCTTGATGAAACTCAAAGAGAAAGGATTTATCTGGGGACTACCTTTTTGGGATTTATTTTATGCATTGCTTGCGCCTATATTATTTTACACCACCGAAAAAACGAATAAATACGCATGGAAGTAGGAGACCATTTGTCTGAAAAAGGTCGCAATGACTTAAAACTGATAGCACTTGCTAAAGATGGCGACCAAAGTGCATATGCCACATTAATGGGGCAATACCGTGATGCTGTTTTTTATATGATATTAAAAATTGTGAAAAATACAGATGACGCAGACGACTTAACTATCGAAGCATTTGGAAAAGCTTTCAATCGATTAGATCAATACACGCCAAATTATGCTTTTAGCACTTGGTTATTCAAAATTGCCTCCAACAACTGTATAGACTTTTTAAGAAAGAAAAGAGTTCATATAACTTCTATTGATAATGCGTTTCCGAATGAAGATGGTGAAGGAATGCGAATAGATATACCTTCCAACTCTCTAGACCCAGAGGAAGTAATTATCAAAACACAAAAAATCAAAATGATGCGCGATGTCGTAGAGAAGTTGAAGCCGCGATATCGAGAATTAGTAGAAAAACGTTATTTTGAAGAACTTTCTTATGAAGAAATAGCAGAGCAAATGGACTTGCCTCTTGGAACAGTTAAAGCGCAGTTGTTTCGAGCAAGGGACTTCTTGGCGAATTTAATGAAAAATAAAAAAGACGCTATTTAACTACAACACCTCATTTTTGATCATTTTTGGCCATGATGTACTTACTGAGGTATTTATAAGTCTTAAAACAATTCAATTGAAGAATGCCGCCAACGATATTTTTTGTTCTGTTTTCCTTTAGATTTTCCCAGTCCTGATGTATTTGATGAAGTAATATTCCATCCCAATCCTTAGCCTGTAGATTCATCCATAACGCTGATTTTTTTTGAGTTTTATACCAAACCCCCTCTGAACTATACAAAGTTAAGGCGGCGGCGATAATACTATTTTCTTGAACACATGAAACGCCTGGTAAAAGATGTTCTTCATCGCAAATACCCTCCCAACCAATAGGCGTGCTAATTACTGGCAATCCACTACCAATAGCCTCTAATATTTTCGTCTTAATTCCTGCTCCAAATCGCAACGGAGCCAATAAAACTCTATAATCATTAAGAACTATATTAAGATTATCAATCCAACCTTTGTAAATCATTCCTTTAGGCAAATTTTGAAGCACTGCAATTCTTTCTCCATAAGCCCCATAAATATGCAACTCCACTAATGGTAAAGCGGAATGTATTTTAGGCCAAACAGATCGGAGTGCGTCAATTGCATCAATATTTGGCGCATGAAAAAAATTGCCGAAGAAAACCATATTAGATCGATCAGAAAACCCTGTTTCAAACCCCTTCTTATTGCAAAAATCAACACCTTTAAAAGGCAAATAATATAATAGGTAGTCAGGAATGCTTAACTCATTTAATAACTTCTGTTCTTTTTCAGAGATAACCCAGGTTCTATCGCAACGAAATATTGCTGCAATTTCCCGAAGAACTGTTTCATTTAAATAAGCAGCTTGCAGCAATTCAGTTTGATCCTTTTCTAATTCACCATAACTAAATTTATCCCTACGAATGGATCTCAATCCATGGAAATCTTCCATATTCAATATACGCAGCGCATGTGGCAAACATTCTGCTACACGCCAACCAAACTGCTCTTCGGTGTGAAAGCGGTCAAAAACTACGGTATCAGGATTTATTTCTTTAAGAAAAGTATCAAAGCTATTGTTATTTATATGTATTGTGTGGCTCCGAACTGGAAGACCATCAAATGATTCTGAAAAATCAGATTTTTGAGCAGCAGATGCGAAGTGTACTTGATATTTAGTTGTAAGTGCGCTTAAAATCTGCAACATCCTCCTTCCAGCACCTGTAGTTTTGGGCTCAGGCCATGTTTTACCGATCACAAGTAATTTCTGCATAAAAGCGTTTTTATCTCAGAACCAGTGTCTAATATAAATCATCTAAACGCTTGCGCAGATATCTGTTTAAAGCAAACCATGTAGAAAACAAACTAATAAATATACCAATTAACAAAAGTGATATAAAAATATATAAGAAAGTTTCAAAAGTATAAATGATGGTCAATTGCTCCATATATTTCGAAATACCAAAAAGAACAGCCATAAGCAACCCCATTCCAATACAGCTGGATAAAAAACCTTGCAAAATTGCCCTCCAAAGAAACGGCGCTCTAATGAAGCTAGATTTCGCACCAACAAGTTGCATTGTTTTAATTATAAAACGTTTAGAATACAATGATAATCGAATCGTATTATTAATCATTGCAAAAGCAACAATGGCTAAAAGGATACCAATAGCAACAAATAGGTAAATCCATTGCAAAAATCCAAGATTCACATCATTTACCCTATTTTCATCATAACTAACTTCCGAGACTTTTCCCTCATAAGACTTTAAGATTCTACTGCTTAACTCGGCTAAATCCTCTCTGTTGACTACAGAACTAATAGGGTGAAAGGTTACAGAAGTGGGCAATGGACTTTTTCCTCCATAAATGGCATAAATTTCTTGCGCTTGCTGCTCATTATCTAGGAATATTTCTAACGCCCTTTCTGGAGAAACAAACCAAATATGTTTAATTTCATTCCATTGCGCTAATTCTTGTTCAATAATTTTAATATCAGCATCATTTAATTGTGGATCAAAAAAAAGATCAATTTCAATTTGTTCTTTAGCACTGTTCTGTAAATTCTCCAAACCAAAATAGGCACCAATAACCAAACCTAACATGAATAAAACAAGGGCTATTCCAACAATGACAGAAATAAACCCTGTTTGCCTGCCTTTTCTATTATACTTTTCAACATCTCCTTTCATCTCAAACTTATTTCTTAAATGAAATATTCATGAATTCCTATGCATACAAAACTTGGAACGAATAAAATCATAAGCGAAGTTATAAAGAAAAATGAGAAAAAAGCTTAAAAAAATAAATACCAAGGTAAACAAATTAGTACTTTAGCTGTTCAGTTCATTAAATAAATATAACATTATGAAAAAATCAGTTTACGCAGCTTTTGTATTAGCAGCTTTTACAATGACTTCTTGCGATAATTCAGGAGAAGCAACAGAAAACGAAGAAGAAGCAGTAGTTGAGACTGTTCAGTACGAATTAACAGAGGCCACCCCATTAAATTGGATAGGAAGATGGGTCGTTCCAACTGAAGATGGAGGAACTATGGAAGCCAAAAATCACACTGGTCACGTAGCTATTTCCAACGGAATGTTAACTGTAGAAGGTGATGATGTAACAGGTAGTTTTACAATTGATATGTCAACAATCACTGTAACAGATTTAGACGGAGACAAAAAAGAAGGTTTAGAAAACCACTTGAAAGGCATGAGAGAAGGTTCAGAAGACCACTTCTTCAGAATTAACGAATTCGCTAATGTAGATGTTAAAATCACAGAAATTAAAGATGGTATGGCCCATTTGGTTCTTTCTGTATTGGGTATGGAATTAGAGCAAAAAGTTGCAGTTCATGCGCATGCTGAAGGTGAAAACATGAAATTACATGGGAACTTTACTTTTGATTTTTCAGCATTAAACATGCCTATGACTACTCCAGATCCTGAAAAACCAGAGGAAGGTAACGTAAGTCCTGAAATCGAATTTGATTTAGACGTTACTTTGAAAAAAGCGTAGATTTTAGTTAGTTTACAATTTATGTTGAAGAGGTTGCCATAGGCAACCTCTTTTTTGTATGGCATCCTCCATTTTTAGACGAAAAACACTATTTTCGCCAAACATAAAACAATAGTGAATAAACACATTGCAGGTCTAGTTTTTTGGTTTCATTGTTTGATACCGATAGTTGCTCAAGAAAAGTTATTAATTGAGCATGTTGATACCATTGATCTAAAATATCGTTCTAATGGTTATCAACTACATCAAATTGATGAAGCCAACATTGGCACCATTCATTTGCGACCAGCTGCTGGATTTGCAAGGGTACATGAGCATCATCTTGCAGAGAACCTATTAGAGCAACCCGCTGGATTTGCTTATTTACCAAACCGTCATAAAGTAGCAATTAAAAGATCAGCACTCCCCTATCTTGGTTTTCAGTATGCATTTGGAAGTGGCTTAAACCAAGCCGTAAATGTTGATTACCATCATTTTTTTTCGGATAGCTCTCATCTCCACTTTCGATACCATAGAAGGGTATCTAACGGAATTATTAGAAATAGTGATTTCACTTTAAACGACCTTCATTTCGTATTTCATCAACAGCGAGCAAGATTAAGATATGTTGTTGATGCCTATTATGGAGGCTACGACTATACTGAAAATGGTGGCATTGAATCAGATAGTTTGATTGGTATATTTGGAATTGATTTTATTCCAATTAGGAAACCAAATGCCAATAATGAAATCGAAAAAGCAGATTTGAATTGGCGAAATTATTATGCTTTATACCAAGACTCTGTTTTGAGCACTGGCCCAGTTTATCATTTTAATTATACTATAAACAAAAGAAAATATCAAGAAACCCCTGTTATTGGTACTGGTTTCGAAAACATATTTATTGACTCCAATCAAACGAGAGATTGGTATCAAACAGCAGAATTAAAAAACGGATTTGGCTATTACTTTAGCACCTCCTTTTTACAAGTGGATGGTACCATTAACCATAGGTATTGGCGTTATGATAATCTTTCATTTCGCAGAGATACTAATGAAGTTTTTATTCATAGCAATCTTTGGATGAAATGGAAAGGAACTGAAGTTAGAAATGAATTTTACTTGAATACATTAGGTGCATTAGGCGAACTGTATAACCATAGTCGCATTCAACTTTCTCCGTTACGCAATTTAGCAATACAAGGAGGTGTAAGATTAGATAATCGATTACCCATCCCACACCAGCGCTTTTATTTTGGTAATAATATCCAATGGCAACTTCCAACACTAAACACGCAACAAATATTTCATATTCACGGCGATCTTCGATATGGAGACACCAATGCTATTAACGCTAGTTTACAATGGACAACCATTAATAATGGCTTATACCTTATCAATAATGAATGGCGACAAGATACACTCAATTTTGTTAGTGTTGGTGCTTTAAATATTCGAGGAGAATTTAATGTAAAAAAATGGTTTTTCTATCCTAGTATTACATTACGTTTCAATACAGACAACTTTCAATTTCAACCGTTATTTTCAACAAGAAACAGAATCGCATACAAAACAGGATTATTTAAAGCCGAGAACCTCATTATAGCATTAGGTGCGGACTTTGGCTTTGATACAGGTCATCAAATTTTAACTTGGAATCCGCTTACCAACACCATGGATCCACAACCGAGTGAATTCACAGCCCCTTCATTATGGCGTTTAAATTTTTTCACCTCCTTGCAGATTGATCAATTTCGATTTTTTGTAAGAGCCGAAAACTTAGATTATTTTATCAATAATCCAAAAAGTAGAATAGACCCCAACATACCAATTACTCCTTTCCTGATTAGATTAGGAATTACTTGGGACTTTTTCAATTGATTTATTGACCACATGGATTCAATTTATTATATTCGCACTAATTTTTAAAACTATAAATTTTCATTATGGCCTTTGATATCGACATGATAAAAGCCGTTTACGAACGATACCCAGAGCGTATTGCAGCGGCAAGAAAAGCAGTTAATAATAAACCATTGACACTATCTGAAAAGATTTTGTACACCCATTTATGGGATGGTAACCCTACTCAAGAATTTGAAAGAGGTGCTTCTTATGTAGATTTCGCTCCAGATAGAGTGGCAATGCAAGATGCTACTGCACAAATGGCCTTATTACAATTTATGCAAGCAGGAAAGGATAAAGTTGCAGTTCCTTCGACCGCGCATGCAGACCACCTTATTTTAGCAAAGTTAGGTGCAGACAAAGATTTACAAGAAAGTTTGAATAAGAATAACGAAGTTTTTAACTTCTTAAGTTCTGTTTGTAATAAATACGGGATTGGTTTCTGGAAGCCAGGAGCAGGTATCATCCACCAAGTTGTGCTAGAAAACTATGCTTTTCCTGGCGGAATGATGATAGGAACAGACTCGCACACAGTAAATGCTGGAGGACTTGGAATGGTGGCTGTTGGTGTTGGTGGAGCCGACGCCGTTGATGTTATGGCAGGAATGGCTTGGGAGTTGAAATTCCCAAAATTAATAGGTGTTAAACTAACTGGAAAAATGAACGGTTGGACAGCTCCTAAAGATGTCATCTTAAAAGTAGCTGGAATTCTTACTGTTAAGGGTGGAACTGGTTGTATTGTAGAATATTTCGGAGAAGGTGCTGAATCTTTATCTTGTACAGGTAAAGGTACTATTTGTAACATGGGAGCTGAAATTGGTGCTACTACTTCTACTTTTGGGTACGATGATTCGATGCGAAGGTATTTGAAAGCGACTGGAAGAGCTGATGTGGTAGAATTAGCCGACCAAGTAGCAGAGCATTTAACTGGTGACCCAGAAGTTTATGCTAATCCCGAGCAATATTTTGACCAAGTGATTGAGATTAACTTAGACGAACTAATGCCGCATATCAATGGTCCATTTACGCCAGATTTAGCTACACCAATTAACGAAATGAAAGCGGCAGTAGCAAAAGGGGGGTGGCCACAAAAACTAGAATGGGGATTGATTGGTTCTTGTACCAATTCATCATATGAAGATTTGACAAGAGCTGCTTCTATCGCTAAACAAGCCGTTGATAAAGGTTTGGTTACGAAAGCAGAGTTTGGAATTAATCCAGGTTCGGAACAGGTTAGATACACTGCGGAAAGAGATGGGATCTTAAAGGTTTTTGAAGACTTGAACGCAACTATATTCACTAATGCTTGTGGACCTTGTATTGGACAGTGGGACAGAGCTGGAGCAGACAAGCAAGAAAAAAATTCTATCATACACTCGTTCAATAGAAATTTCTCTAAAAGAGCTGATGGTAATCCAAATACGCACGCCTTTGTTTCTTCTCCTGAAATAGTAGCTGCAATGGCTATCGCTGGAGACTTAACATTCAATCCGCTTACTGATACTTTAACCAATGATAAAGGTGAACAAGTTAAATTAGACCCTCCAACAGGTATGGAATTACCAGAAAGGGGATTTGATGTTGAAGATAATGGTTACCAAGCACCAGCAAAAGACGGAAGCACTTTGGAAGTGATAGTTAATCCAGATTCAGATCGTCTTCAGTTATTAACACCATTTGAACCATGGGATGGTCAAAATATCAATGGTGCTAAATTGTTAATCAAGGCATTTGGCAAATGTACCACTGACCACATTTCTATGGCCGGCCCTTGGTTGAGATATCGCGGTCACTTAGACAATATCTCTAACAACTTATTAATTGGTGCTGTAAATGCCTTTAATAAAGAGACCAATAAAGTGGTTAATCAATTGACTGGTGAAACTGGTGAAGTTCCAGCAACGGCTCGTGCTTACAAAGCTGCTGGTGTGCCATCAATCGTTGTAGGAGATCATAACTATGGAGAAGGATCTTCAAGAGAACATGCAGCTATGGAGCCTAGACATTTAGGTGTTCAAGCTGTAATTGTGAAGTCTTTCGCAAGAATACACGAAACGAACCTCAAAAAACAAGGAATGTTAGGTTTAACCTTCGCTAATGAAAGTGATTACGATTTAGTTCGTGAAGATGATACCTTCAACTTTATAGATTTAGTGGATTTTGCACCTGGCAAGCAGTTAACCCTTGAGTTAGTTCATTCAGATGGTTCAAAAGATGCGATTAGATTAAACCATACATACAATGCACAACAAATTGAATGGTTTAAAGCAGGGTCTGCTCTAAATTTAATTAAATTGTCGGCTGCGCAATAACAAAATAATTCGTATAACAAATACTAGAAAAAGACTGTCAGAATTTGGCAGTCTTTTTTTCATTACCATTTTATAATTTAATAAAACATAAAAAAAGCCGTTCCTAAGAACGGCCTTAATATATAATACTACTATTCACTAAAGCGAAAACTCTTTCTTTATAACATCTAAATAGTCCAATTTTTCCCATGTGAAAGTTTCTACTTCTTTTGTGACTTCCATACCCGCATTTTTGAAGGTCAATGTTTTAATCTCAGGTCTTCTTCCCATATGACCATAAGCAGCTGTCTCACTGTAAATAGGAGAACGTAACTTTAATCTTTTCTCAATTGCAGCAGGTCGCATATCAAAAATATCATAAATCTTTTTAGCTATTTCACCATCCGTTAAGTTAACCTTTGAAGTGCCATAAGTGTTAACATAAATACCAGTAGGTTCTACAACTCCGATGGCATAAGAAACTTGCACTAACACTTCCTCACAAAGACCAGCAGCAACCATATTCTTCGCAATATGACGTGTCGCATAGGCCGCAGATCTGTCAACCTTAGAAGGGTCTTTACCGGAGAAAGCTCCACCACCATGAGCTCCTTTACCTCCATAAGTATCAACAATAATTTTACGACCTGTGAGACCTGTATCACCATGTGGACCACCAATAACGAACTTACCCGTAGGATTTATATGGTAAATAATATCATCAGTAAACAATGCTGCTATTTCAGGTTTTAAACCTGCCTTAACACGAGGAATTAATATATGAATAATATCATCCTTTATTTTCTGAAGCATTACATTCTCATCTTGATCAAACTCGTCATGCTGCGTGGACAAAACAATACTATCAATTCTAATTGGCTTATTGTTATCATCATACTCAATGGTAACCTGAGACTTCGCATCTGGGCGTAAATATTTAATTTCTTTTGAATCTCTTCTTAAAACAGACAGCTCTTTTAATAACCGATGAGATAAATCAAGAGCTAACGGCATATAATCTTCTGTTTCATTAGTAGCATAACCAAACATCATTCCCTGGTCACCAGCACCCTGTTCTTCAGGGTTTCCTCTATCAACACCTCTATTAATATCTTCAGATTGTTCATGAATAGCAGAAATTATCCCACAAGAAATAGCATCAAATTGATACTCACTTTTAGTGTAACCTATTCTTTTAATAACATTCCTAGTTATATCCTGTACATCCAAATAAATTTTGGACTTCACCTCTCCAGCTAATGTAACTAAACCAGTAGTAACAAGTGTTTCACAAGCCACTTTTGAATCTGGATCAAATGCTAAAAAATGATCGATAAGGCCATCTGAAATTTGGTCAGCAATTTTATCTGGATGTCCTTCTGATACCGATTCTGAAGTAAATAAATATGGCATAATTTAAATTTTAGAAACACAAAATTAACAAAACTATCGAAAGATGAAGGAGTAATAAGTATAAAGAATAAAATAAAACCAATAAAAAACCTTATAAAAACGAAAAACCCCCATACTTCGTTAGAAATATGGGGGTTTAA
>JAFIEX010000184.1 GCA_020832365.1 Crocinitomicaceae bacterium | reverse complement strand
TTTGTTTAGATTAACTAAAATTTATGCTTAGTCCCCAACTTTTGGTCTTGATCCACCATTTCACTCAACTATGAGTCAATCCTCAATTATTTTGACAATAGAAGTACCAACGCAGCCGCTGAATCATTTAATGCAAAAATTAAAGCATTCAGATCACAGTTTAGAGGTGTCAGAAATGTTGAATATTTTTTGTTTAGATTAACTAAAATTTATGCTTAGTCCCCAACTTTTGGTCTTGATCCCTTTTGGCCTTGATCCTTGATCCGTTTTTGTGTTACAAAAATGTTACAATAACAAAATAAAAAAAGGATTACATTTCTGTAACCCTTTAATTATCAATGTGGGCCCTACTGGATTCGAACCAGTGACCCCCTGCTTGTAAGGCAGGTGCTCTGAACCAGCTGAGCTAAGAGCCCTTTGTCAATCATGTTAGTTCCTGATTGCGGGTGCAAATATAGCTAACAAATTCTAAATACCAAGAAAAAAAATATTTATTTTTTAAAAATATCTTCTAGGAGGAAAAAACTACCAAAAACAAAAATCATACCCCCTTGTTTTACAGCTATTTGTGCTGCTTCTAAAGCATCTTTTGGGCTTGAATAATAACAAGCCTGAAAAGCCAAATTAGAAATAAACGGATAAAAATCTTCTTTTTTGCAACTGCGCTCTGAAGAGAATGAACAAAAATACACTTTGGCATCTTTTGGAAATAACGACAGTATTTGATTAATATTCTTATCAGACGAAGCGCCATAAACGAGATGTAAATCTTGACAATTCATCGAATGGATGACCTTTAGAAGGGCTTTAACCCCTTCTACATTATGCGCTGCGTCAACAAAAACCGGAGGGTCTTGATTGATTTTTTGTAAACGACCAAAAAAGCCAGTGTTTTTAAATAAATTAAGTTGCCCTCTTTCAAAATGTTCCTCAGTCAAAGCAAAACCACAAGAATTTAAACCTTGAATGATTTTATTAGCTAACATCTTATTACGCTCAGGAAACTGGATAGCACTTGGATAACTCACAAAAGATAATGGTGCGTTTTGAGTTTTCGCTGTATGTTCAAACACTTCTTTTGTTTCATCATTTAATTCACCAATAATAACTGGAATGTTTTTTTTAATAATCCCAGCTTTTTCTTTGGCTATAGATGGACGGTCAGGACCAAGCAGTTGTGTATGATCCAACCCTATATTTGTTATAACACTAATTAAAGGTTGAATAACGTTTGTGGCATCTAACCTCCCCCCCAGTCCTGTTTCTATTATCGCAATAGCAACATTTTCATCAATAAAATGCTTTAAGGCCAAGGCCCAAGTAATCTCAAAAAATGAAGGAGCTCCTAATTCCAAATGTTTGGAACGAATTTCTTGAATAAACTCATTAACTTTTTGTTCTGATATGCATTGACCGTTAACCCGAATTCTTTCTCTAAAATCAACAATGTGGGGAGAAGTAAATACACCAGTTTTATAACCTGCTTCTACCATGGTAGAAGCAGTAAAATTCACAACTGATCCTTTACCATTGGTTCCTGCAACATGAACATATTTGAGTTTCTCAATCGGCAAACTTAACAAGTTAAGCAAATTTTGGATATTAACCAAAGAAGGCTTATAGGCAATTAAGCCTACTTTTTGGTAGGAAGGAAATTGAGTAAATAACCAATCCAAATTTTCTTTATATGACAACATACTAGGAAGGACTTACACTTGCAGTGTAATAAACAATTTCATTGGCTGCTCCGGGCTTTTCATTGTATTTAACTTCTCTTCTAACTAATTCAATCACCTCATTAATCAAAGTTTGATTTTGAATAGAGGATTGGTCTCTAATAAAAGAAGCCGAAACTACATTTCCACTAGCATCCACGATAAGCTTTAATGCAATTGTACCAGCTTGAGAATTAGGTGTTTTGGGTTGAGAGGTCATGTTAGACTTTCGAATACGATCACCCCCACCACCTCTTCCAGGTTGACCAGCTCCTTGGCCAGGACCGTCATCAGGCCCAAACCCAGATGAACTACCTTGTCCAGAGCCACTACCTGCGCCAGCAAAAGGGTTAGAAGGTCTATTAATTGTAGTGGTAGCTTGAGAAGAAGAACCCGTGCTAGAACCAGTTTGGGTTGTTACTTCAGAAGTTTCTTGAGTAGGTTGCTCAGGAGCGGATGGTGTTTCTTGCTCAGGAACTTCATTCACCTCTCCTCCTGCTGATCCACCTCCTCCGGCATGCACTTCAAAATTGGAAATGCCTTCATCAGCTAAAGACATTGGTATGGGAATCGTTCTCCTAGGAGGATCTGGCTCCTGATACTTAATGAAAAACAATAAAAATAGCGTAAGCAAAAAAGTTACAGCAGTAACAATTTTGGCCTTCCTGTCGTCTTCTTGTAAAACAACTGGAATTCTACTATTTGAATTTTCTTTAGTCATAAGCCAAAACTGGTTTCCATCCTTGTCTTTTCGAAAGTGCTATAATTTCGAAAACAGCTTCATAGTCTGCATTTCTAGCACCTGCAATTTTCAATTTTTTTTCTGGTGTATTTTCTACGACATCAATAATAAAGTCTCTTATTTCATCATAAGTAGCGCCAGCGCTTCTTACACCAAATGGATTCTCAATTTTACTAGACTGACTCAGCATCACCTTGTACAAATTATCCTCAGTAACCATTATTGTTGTAGTTGTATTTTCTTTAGACGTATCTAAGTTTTCAGTGGGCTGAGGAAGTTCAATAGGCGTATTTTTTTCCGCCATGGTACTCATGATGATAAAAAACACAAGCAGCAGAAAAACCAAATCTGTCATGGAGGCCATTCCTCCTTCCGCTTTTATTTTATTTTGCGTTTTAAATCCCATTTTATTCTATTTGCTAGGTTTGTGTAACAAATCCATGAATTCCATGGCATCATTTTCCATTCGGTATACCACTTTAGAAATCTTAGAAATCAAATAATTATAGCCCATGTAAGCTAAAATACCAACAATAAGACCCGCAACCGTAGTAACCATTGCTGTCATGATACCTGGGGCAATCGTTCCCAAATCCAATGAGTCCAGGTTTTTCATAGCATGAAAGGTTTTTATCATACCTATAGTAGTCCCAAGGAAACCAATCATGGGGGCAGCTCCAGCAGCGGTAGCTAAAAAACTCAATCTTTGTTCCAATCTCGATATTTCCAATTTACCTGTATTATCAATAGTCGAGGCAACAATATCAACAGGTTTGCCAAGTCTGCTAATACCTTTTTCTAACATCCTTGCTGAAGGAGAGTCCGTTCTTACACAAAGGTTTTTAGCTTCTTCCACTTTCCCATCACTTAAATAATCCTTTACTTGGGAAAGAAAGTTGGGGTCTCCTTTTGATGCTCTTTTGAGTGCGAGTAATCGCTCAACAAACACATAGACAGCATAAAACGACATACCTGTAAGGACTAATAAAATTAGCATCCCCATGAAATCACTTCCAGCATCTGCAATAGCCTGCCAGATTGCAACTTCCTTGTAGTTTTCCTCAATACCAACAGCTGCGGTATCTTCGGCAATTTGCATAATAAAAATGGTTTTCATATTACTTTTAACGTTTTAATCTTTGAATAGTTACGAATTAGTATAAAACTAGATAAACAGCAGCTCCTGCAATATAACCAACAAGCGCCAACCATGTCATATTTTTAAGATACCAAAAGAAAGAGATTTTTTCCATCCCCATGGCAACCACTCCAGCTGCTGAACCAATAATCAACATGGAACCACCTGTACCTGCTGCATAAGCGATGAAGTGCCAAATATGGTCATCCATTGCCTCTTGGAACATTCCCATGCTTGCGGCAACTAAAGGAACATTATCAATAATAGCAGATCCTGCACCTAGTAACATTACGAATACATCATCATGCATACTCGCCTGCACAGACTGTCCAAAATTAAAGACCATTCCCAATGATTCCAAAGCTGCAACTGTCATTAAAATCCCTAAGAAAAACAATATTGAAGGCATTTCAATTTTTGTTAAAGCCCTAAATGTAGGACTTTCATGATGATTAGGTGGTGTTGATACGACATATTCAGGTTCATTGTCTTTGTTAATAACACCTAAATAAGACATTTTAAATTGCTTAGCACTAATTGTCTCAGCAAACAGCGCCACCACACCTAAAGATAACATCATACCAACATAAGGAGGAAGATGTGTAACTGTTTTGAACAATGGAACAAAAACAATCATTCCTAAGCCAAGATACAGCATAAAAGGGCCTCTAGGATTTGACTTTTCCCCTTCTTGTGGTAAATTGAACGTGCCTTTAAATGGCTTTGAGAAGCTAGCCAATAGAGTAGGAATTATTGCGCAAACTAAAGAAGGAATTATTAAGTTTAAAAATAATTTTTCAGCAGAAACTTTACCCCCCATCCAAAGCATTGTTGTAGTAACATCACCTATTGGAGACCAAGCTCCACCAGCATTAGCTGTAATTACAATTAAACCAGCAAACCAGATGCGATCTTGCGCATTATCCAACATTTTTCTTAAAATCGTTATTAAAACAATGGTTGCAGTAAGGTTGTCAATAATCGCTGATAGAATAAATGCTAAACCTGCCACAATCCATAAAAGTGTTGATTTTTTATTCGTCCGAATAAAAGATTTAATAGTTGAAAAACCGTGAAAGTGATCAATGATCTCAACAATGGTCATTGCGCCAATGAGGAAGATTAAAATCTCACAAGTTTTACCAAAATGGTGCAACAAAGTGCTCTCCATTACGTGCATTCGTTCCTCCATACCCAGAGCGGCAAAATCCAAGGTTCCATTATTTCCATCCATTGGGAATCCCAAGTGAGAGTCAAACCAAGCATCAAAGCCTCCCAATCCTACAGTCACGCCTGCCCAGGCAAGTGCCATCATGAGTAGAGCTGGTACTAACTTATCAATTTTAAGTGTATGCTCAAGCGTGATAGCAAGATAACCTAAAATAAAAACAATAAGAATAAATAATTCCATGATATTATATTAATTGATTCAATGCAATTTCAAAAGCCGTTTTAGCGATACCTGTTTTCTGCGGCTGCTTCAAATAAGTGTTTTTTAAAGCTTGACGAATGATCTCACTTGTATCCATGAAGATATCTTCATCTGTCATTTCTTTCAAATCGACCGACATTAAAAACGCGAAAACTCTGGCCATTCCACAATTAGAAATAAAATCTGGAATAACCGCCAAATGTTCGTCTGCAAAATCAGCGATTGGCCCAAAAAATATTTCAGGGTCAGCAAAAGGAACATTAGCCCCAGCAGATATGACTTCCATACCGCTGTGAATCATTCGTTCCACATGATTTTTCTCAATCAATCGGGAAGCAGCGCAAGGAATAAAAACTTCAGCCTCAACATCCCAAATGCGCTGATTAACCTCTTCAAAAGAAAGCATGTTAGGCGCATTTAATTCATTACCATTTTTATTGAGGAATAGCTCTCTAATTTCCTCCAAAGTAAAACCATCTTCTTTAATCAAGCCTCCTACCCTATCAATAATCCCAACTACCTTAGCTCCTTCTTGCGCTAAGTAATAAGCTGCGGCAGAACCAACATTACCCCAACCTTGAACAATTACTCTTTTTTGCCTTAACTCCCCTCCCCAAATCGAATAGTAGTGTTTAATTGATTCCGCTACACCGTAGCCGGTGATCATATCGGCTATAACATATTTTCGTGAAATACTTGGTGTGAACCTTTCATCTTCTATCACTTTGAGCACACCATATCTCAACTGACCAATTCTATTAATTTTTTGTGCTTCTCTAGGTTGAAAATGTCCATTAAACACTCCTTCTTGCGGATGCCATACACCGCAACTTTCAGTTATCGGGATAACTTCATGAATTTCATCTACATTCAAATCACCGCCAGTACCATAGTAATGCTTCAACAAAGGAGTTACGGCAGCATACCACCTTCTTAAAACACCTTCTTTCCTTGGGTCTTTTGGGTCGAAATTAATACCAGACTTTGCTCCTCCAATTGGTGGGCCAGCAACGGTAAATTTCACTTCCATAGTTTTTGCTAGAGATTCAACTTCGCGTTTATCTAGTCCTTGACGCATTCTAGTTCCACCGCCAGCAGCACCTCCACGCAAT
>JAFIEX010000183.1 GCA_020832365.1 Crocinitomicaceae bacterium | reverse complement strand
AAAAAAAGCCAACAAAACAATTAAGCTTTGGAGTGAGCAAATTTCCAGCACAAAACAAAAAAAAATATACATCTTCGAAAATCGTATTTCTTTAAAAGAAATTAAAAATGACGTTGACTTTTCTGTCAACTCGATAGTCTTGCACACTCCAGCTCAGTCCAAAGTAATTAAAAGTTTATTTTCTTCTAATGGGGATTTAAAAAGTTTGCAATTTAGGGAAATTCCTTTCGATCAAAAGCTTTAATAAAGCTAATCGTATTCATTCGTCATTATTCTCTTTGATAACACCTATATTTTACGTCCGATTCAGACTAGGATATTCAATTGGCAAATTTTCATCAACACATCAAAATTGACATTCCTTTTATATATTTGAACCATGATTTTACATATTGAAACAGCAACGAAGATCTGTTCTGTTGCGTTATCCCAAAAAGGTACTTTACTTGACATCATTGAAGATGATGAAACTGGATACACCCATGCGGAAAATCTCACCTTTTTTATCCAAACGCTTTTGGAAAGAAATGGAGTTGTATGGCAAGACATTGAAGCGATAGCTGTTACTTCTGGACCCGGATCCTATACAGGTTTACGAATTGGAGTTTCCACTGCCAAAGGGCTTTGTTATGGCTTAGGTATACCATTGATTGCAGTTGACGCATTGCGAAGTATAGCTGCGCAAATGCAAGCACTTTATCCAGGTAAAACATATTTACCCATGATTGATGCAAGGAGAATGGAGGTTTTCAGTGCTATATATAATAGTAATCTCGAGGAGATTCGAACAATTCAAGCCGATATATTGACAAAAGATAGTTATGAAGAATACCAGGGTCTTGTAATCGCCGGAGATGGCGTCACAAAACTTAAGGAGATATGGGCACACAGAAAAGACATTATTTGGGCATCAAACGTAAAATCTAGTTCAAGAGGACAAGTTCCTATAGCTACGCAAAAATTTGAAAAAAAGCGCTTTGAAGATGTGGCTTATTTTGAACCCTACTACCTGAAAGATTTTAAATAAAATCAAAAACTATAAATTAAAAAAAGCCCAGAAAATTCTGAGCTTTTTTCGTAGCGCGGGGGAGATTTGAACTCCCGACCTCAGGGTTATGAATCCTGCGCTCTAACCAACTGAGCTACCGCGCCGTTTAGTTTGTGCTATAATCTACCTCACAAATCGGGTGCAAATATAATCTGTTTTTTGAAACTAACAAGTGTAACACTGTATTTTGTTCATTAAATTAAATAACAAGGAAGTATTTGGGAAAACATTTTTTACAATAGTTAGCAAATTTTTGAAAAAAAACATTAAATTGCCAAATTATTACTGAAACAACCTGTATAGAGAAGAATTATCCACTCTTTAAGAAAGAACGATGGAACAAAAGATTAAGTTTGAACAAGAGTATTTGCTGAAAACATCGCCTAAAATATTAAACAATATGTTAATGTCTCCCAGCGGTTTGAGTGAATGGTTTGCTGATGACGTAAATATTAAAGAGGATATTTATACTTTTTTCTGGAATGGAAGTGAAGAATCAGCCAGACTTTTGAGCAAAAAAAACAATGAATTCATTCGTTTCAAGTGGATCGAGGATGAGGAAGATGGAATAGACTCTTTTTTAGAGCTAAGATTTAAAGTAGATCCGATGACGAAAATGGTTGTTTTGAACCTAACTAGTTTTGCTTTTGAAGACGAGCTGGAGGAGGTTCAATTGTATTGGCAAAACACCTTAGAAGAACTCAAAAGAGTAATCGGAGCCTAAAAAAAGTTTCACCAATCCTCATAGATCCCCATAACAAAATTCTTGCTTTTTTTAAACTAATATGGAATAAGGCTTATCTTCGCAAGCTATGTCAGGGACTTTCATATTATCAATTATAATAGTCTATTTTTTAGTGTTGCTAATCATAGCACACTTCACCTCGAAAGAGGCTGGAAACACTGCTTTCTTCACAGGAAACAGGGCTTCAAACTGGTATTTGGTGAGTTTTGGAATGATTGGCGCATCTCTGTCGGGTATAACATTTATTTCCGTCCCTGGAATGGTTGGCATGGAGGGGTTCTCCTACATGCAAATGGTCATTGGTTATCTTTTTGGTTATGCACTTATTGCCTTTGTTTTACTACCACTTTATTACAAACATAATTTAACATCCATTTATGCGTATTTGGGTAGCAGATATGGACCAAGAACTCATAAAATAGGAGCATCCTTCTTTTTAGTTTCAAGAATTTTGGGTTCTGCTGTTAGACTATTCCTTGTTGCTGATGTCTTAGATTATTTTGTGCTTAGTCATTATGGATTAAGTTTTGAATTTGCTGTATTTCTAACTTTACTACTGATCTACATTTACACATTCAAAGGAGGAATTAAAACAATCGTATGGACAGACACATTGCAAACTGCCTTTATGTTAATTGCTCTTGGTGTTTCAATATTTCTTATTCATGAAGCATTAGGTGCTGGAGAGATACAAAGCGGACTGCAATCGTTTGGACTAACTAATTGGTTTATTACTGAAGATTTTGGTGCAAACAATTATTGGATAAAAGGTATTTTAGGTGGTTTTTTCATCACCGTTGCCATGACAGGATTAGATCAAGATATGATGCAAAAAAACCTAACTTGTAAATCCATTGGAGATGCAAAAAAGAACATGTTGTGGTTTTCCTCTGTTTTATTTTTTGTAAACCTTATTTTTCTTATTCTTGGCGGTTTGTTGTATTTATACTTAGAACAAAACCCAATATTAACGGAAGAGTTTTTAACTATGGACAGCACCAAAAGTGCAGATAGATTATTTCCGCTAATTGCACTTAAAGGAGGATTAGGAAAAGTAGTAGGTATTACATTCATTCTTGGACTAATCGCTGCGGCATATTCAAGCGCTGATTCTGCGCTCACGGCCCTAACTACCTCCACTAGTGTTGACATTATTGGAGTTGATAAATGGGAAAATAAAGCAAAAGCAGAAAAAGTTAGAAAATGGGTTCATATTGGAATGACGATAGTTTTATTTTTGGTTATTCTTCTTGCTAATGCCTACAAAGATCGAAATGTGATAAACACATTATTTGCTATGGCTGGCTACACCTATGGCCCACTTTTAGGGTTGTTTTTCTTTGGGATTATAACTAAGCGCAAAGTACACGATAAACTTACTTGGATGGTATGCTTATCGATTCCTGCAATACTGTGGGTTTACAAAACTTTTGAGGCCGACATATTCGAAAAATATCGTACAGGTCACGAATTATTAGGCATCAATGGTTTATTGTGCTTTTTAGGATTGTATTTATTATCCTTTAGAAAAGACAACAAAAGCGCAGCTATTTCCACAACTGACGCATAGGATCATCGATACTGATGCCATTATCAGAAAGGTCTGCTGACAACAATTTTCCTTCCACCATCCCCCAAAGCACTAAAGTCGCAAGAAAAATCTTGTCTTCATCAGCATGTTGAGGGAGAAACTCTTCAACAAATCGAGATAAGGGCAAAATACCATTGATAACTGCCTGATAGGCCTTGTCATCCAGATTTTCTGTCAACTCAATAGCGTCATTTTCTTGAAACCATTGCACCAAATCATCATAGATAGACTTTCCATTATCCCTCCGTTTCAGTTTTTCAATTCTCGGGAAATATTTTTCAAAAATAGCAACCGTTGCCTTTCCCAATAAAATTCCAGCAATTTCGTCAGCACCTTCTTGCTCACCTTCATACACCAACTCAATTTTTCCAGTTATGGCAGGGGTTATAGCTAATAAATCCTCCATTCTTATGCATGTTGTATTTTGATTGGTCAAAAGTGCTCTTCTCTCCGCTGCACTCATCATGTGTTCGTAGGCAGTCAAAGTCATTCTTGCACTCACACCACTTTTATGGTCAACATACTCGCTTTTTCTTGCTTCAAATGCCACTTGCTCAATAATATCTTTGGCATATTCTGGAATGTGAATCGCAACGGATCGATTACTGCTTCTAGCTATTTCTTGTGCGGTAATTTTTTTAGCAACTTCTAAAGACTGGGGGTAATGTGTTAAAATTTGAGTCCCAATTCTATCTTTTAACGGCGTAACAATACTTCCTCGATTCGTGTAGTCCTCCGGGTTGGCCGTAAATAAAAATTGAACATCAATAGGCAAGCGCATTTTAAACCCTCGAATTTGTAAATCACCCTCCTCCAAAATATTGAAAAGCGCTACTTGAATCCTAGCTTGTAAGTCTGGTAACTCATTGATTACAAAAATGCAACGGTGGGCTCTTGGCACCATCCCATAATGAATAACACTTTCATCAGCTAAAGATTTTTTCATGTTCGCTGCCTTAATGGGGTCTACGTCTCCAATCAAATCAGCTACTGAAACATCCGGCGTGGCTAATTTTTCAAAAAATCTTTCCGAACGATGCATCCAGTAAATGGGTGCTTCATCACCCAGGTCCGCAATTTTTTGAAGCCCCTCTTGAGTGATTGGATGCAGTGGGTCTTCAGGAATAGCACATCCTGAAAGCACCGGAGTGTACTCATCCAATAGACCTACTAAAGAACGAGCAATTTTAGTTTTTCCTTGCCCTCGCAAACCCAATAAATTAATGTTGTGCTTTGCTAAAATAGCTTGTTCCAATTGCGGAATTACTGTCTTTTCATAACCTATCATTTCAGGAAAAGGATGATTGCCTTCTTTCAAAAGTTGAATCAAGTTATCTCTAAGCTCTTCTTTTAAGGATTTTGAAGTGTATCCTGAAGCTCTTAGTTTTCCTAACGTGTTAATTTCTGTATAATTCATCTCATTTTCTTTTTTCTATTCTGGTCGTAATCATGGAAAATCATATCTCCTAAACCTTGTAAACCTGTAAAAAATGCTTTTCCACTATTGCATTTGGTGAACTCATCTATAAATTGCTGTAAATAGGGATCTTGCGCAATCATAAAAGTTGTGATTGGAATTTGTAATTTCTTTGCTCTTCTCGCCATTGTATAACATTGTTCCACGATAAACTTATCCAAACCATTGCTATTTCTGTAATATTCTCCATTGGGTAATCTTACAACGCTAGGCTTCCCATCGGTTATCATAAAGATTTGCTTATTGGCGTGTTTTTTCTTGCGCAACATATCCAAGGCTAACTCTAAACCTGCAACGGTGTTCGTATGGTAAGGCCCGACCTGTAAATAGGGTAAATCTTTGATCGCAATTTGTTGGGCATCATTACCAAAAACGATTACCTCTAGAAGGTCTTTAGGGTACCTAGTAGTAATTAGCTCTGCCAAGGCCATAGCGACTTTCTTTGCTGGCGTGATGCGATCTTCGCCATATAAAATCATGCTATGACTAATGTCAATCATCAGCACTGTGGCCATTTGGGATTGGTGAAATTGTTCCGTTACCAATAAATCATCTTCTTGCAGGTAAAATTGCTCGAAACCATGATTGATTTGAGCTTTTTTAATACTTTCCAAAAGTGCAATTCTATCGAAATCATCGCCATACTGATAAGGCCCTAATTCCCCAGTATTTTCCATTCCGATACCATGTTTCTTAGTGTTATGGTTTCCCGAACCAGCTCTTTTCAACTTACCAAAAATCTGATCCAATGCATTTTTCCTGATAATTCGTTCTGTTTTAGCGGTAATGATTTCTTTTCCCTTATTCCCCTCAACAGCTTCTTTGATGTATCCGCGCTTTTTCAACTCCTCCCAAAAATCATCCAAGGTATAATCTTTATTCGTCAAAACATACTCTTGATCTAATTTTTGTAACCACTCGAAAGCTTCATCCAAATCACCAGATGTATGCACAATAATTTCGCTAAATATGTCAAATAACCTATCGAATGGAGATAGATGTTCTGCTTGATAAGGACGAAAAGTATAGCCACGGAAATTCATATTTTAAGAACAAAGTACAATTCAAATAGTTTAACTAAGAATAATATTAAAGACAATCAAAGGGCACAAATGTATTTAAATTTTTAATTGCTCAATAAAACTTGATTAACGCTTAAAACCATTAAGAAATTAAGGAACATTAAGCCGAAATCCCTTCATTGTCTTCATGCCTTAATGGTGCAAAACAGCGCTTAACGGTTTTGGAAAGTACGGCTAGAGATTAAACCATTAAGAAATTAAGGA
>JAFIEX010000182.1 GCA_020832365.1 Crocinitomicaceae bacterium | reverse complement strand
TTTTGGCACTTAACGTGTCTAAAGAGATAATCACGGCCTTTGTTACTATCAATGACAAGCTCGCCCTAAGTGGTGAAATTGTTCAGCAAGGTACACGAAGTTCATTTGGTGATTTTGATGCGAAAAGACTAGGAATTCAACAACAGGGTAATGACCCGGCCACTTTAGCTGCTTTTGAATTTTGGTTTGATAAAGCGGTGAGAACGCAACGTCGAAAATATCAAATTGTTCATCACATTTTAAGTGAGTCGAATGAAATGATTAAAATGGCTGAGAAAGAGGACTGGGTTGAAGGTACTTGGAAAGATGAATCAACGGGTAATGAATACATTACAGAGTTGAAATCGCTATTCGATATCAAAGCTATGGATAATTATGATATTCCAACCAATATGTTTATAGGTGGAAACCCTAGGCAACCTATCGCCAGAGGTTTGGCCCTTAGAGATTCTATTATAGCTTTCCGTGATTACGTGACTAGAGAAATGGGAACTTATTCATTCGGTGGTCAGCAGTTTACTTTTGAGGCTCCTGCTGATACAAGTATGCTAGAGGAAGCGCTGCAGACGGTAAACCCAGACGGTACGGATAGAGAAGCTATTAGAAGAGTTTATAATGCTTTAAGTGTTCCAGAGACGATCACAGTAAGGCATGGTGGTAGAACTATTGATATGCCTTGGCCATCTGTGATGTTTGACCACGCTCCAATCGTTGCAGCAGCTGCTATGTTGACTGCCTTAAAAGTAGATGTGCTTACTGCGGAAAGTCAAGCTATAGACTTTTTCTTATCTAAGATTGATGCACCATCTTTTAGTTTCAATAAAATTCAACCTTTGGCTTTTGCTCAAACAAGTTATATCAATAGAGGTGACTCTCTTGGTTTACAAGTTATGGTTGCTGCCTTTGACTCTATGAAACCGATGAAGTTGCAATATTGGATCAACGACTCTACGCGAAATCCTGAAAATGTATTGAAGTTTGAGAGCGAAAACCCAATGGATAAGTTGGTGCTTAAGAACATGCCTTCAGGTGAACATACCATTTATGGTTATACTGCCGTAGAGATTAAAGGAAAAGAAGAATGGAAGCCATGGGACTTTAACTTTGCAGTTGGTGAGCCTTCTGGTACGGTTTCTCTTCCAGAAATGCGTGTATTGTATAGAGGTTATGAAAACGTTGTTGAAGGAGCTGCTTCAGGTTTTCCCTCTTACAGATTGTCTGCTTCTTCTAATGTTAGAATGACGCAACGCGGACAACAATATATCGCAAATCCGTCTTCAGGGAACAAGGCTACGATTAGTATTATGGGAGTTGCTCAAGATGGTTCTACGCAGAATTTGGGCTCTTTTGATTTTGACGTAAGACCTTTACCACCACCTCAGATTTCTTTTGGTGGAGCGACTAACGGACAGAAGGGGTCACGTTCTGAAACAAGACTTTTTGCACGTTATCCAGAAGCTATTACCTTGAAAGCAACTTTTAGCATTACACAATGGGAAATGGAGTTCATGGGTAGAACGGTTAGAGGTCAAGGGAACCAAATTTCTCCTGAAGCTCAAAACTTATTACGCCAAGCTCAGGCTGGTGCAACTGTTACTTTCCTTGTAGATTATAGAGGTCCAGATGGACGCGTTAGCAAGGGCGCTGTAACTGTTAAAATGTAATGTAACTTTATCTCGGTTATTGCGTTATAGCAATAACCGAGTTTTAATAATTGAAGTATGAAAAGTTTAAGTCTTATTTTTACCTTTTTGATATGCTTTCCACTGGTTTATTTCGGCCAAGGGGATATCAATGGTGGACCTATTAATACCAGAACTGAAACGGGTATTATTGATGGAGTATATGTGTCCTCTCATATTCCAACGAAGCGATTGATTCCATATGTGAATGTTCGTGAGGCGGATGTTATATGGAGTAAACGTGTTTGGAGAACAATAGACTTAAGAGAAAAGATTAACTTGCCTTTATACTTCCCTCATGATGAAATCACCAATGCTGGTGTATGGATTCGAAATACTACGCGTTGGTCTTTATGGACTGTCATAAGACACCATGTTCTGACTGGAGATTTAGTTGTTTATGATACAGAAAACCCTGCAGCAATTGGTCGTATCTTTGATGGTGACCAGTTCAAGCACCCTGTTAGACCTGAAGCTGGAAAAGATTATTATACGGATTCCATTTTCCGCTCTGAGGTATTCAGAATGTTAGGAGAATTGGCTCCTGTTGAGGTTGATGAATTTGGAAGTATGATTACCCTGAAAGGTGCTGATGGTTATGATTCTGTTGTAGAGGTAAATGGTGAAATTAGAACGGTTTATCCGCCTCGAGATACAACTTGGATCACTTCGAAAGATATTATCCAGTACCGCATCAAAGAAGATTGGTTTTTTGATAAGCAACGTTCTGTTTTGGATGTTCGTATTCTTGGTTTAGCACCAGTTGTTTATAAAAAGGATAGAAACAATAATATTACGGGGACAAGAGAACTGTTTTGGTTGTATTTTCCAACTGATTGTCGTTATGTGTTTAATAACTATTTCGTTTACAACGAGAAGAATGGTGCGCGTTGGATGAGTTTTGATGATTACTTTTGGAAAAGAAGATTCGCCTCTTTTATTCATAAAGAAGAGAATGTATATGATAGAAATATTGATAAGTATCGTGTAGGTGTTGATGCCTTAATGGAGTCGCGCAGAATAACGGAAGATATCCGTCTGTTCGAGCATGATGTATGGGATTTCTAAAATTGTCTCGATACAAGATTTAAGCCATCTATTGTTAGATGGCTTTTTTGTTGCTATAAAATATCCTTTGTAGTTATCACTCATATAATTTTGTCGGTTAGATAGTTCGATTTTTTTGATTCTGCGTCAATCTTTTTCTTAGCGTTTTTGTTACTTATATTAACTTTGCGAAAAATTGAAATGTTATGGCTGAAAATATGATCGTTATTCACGTTATTGATAGGGAAGGTGTACAACACGATTTAGAGGCACCTACGGACATGAATATGAATGTCATGGAAGTATGTAAGTCTTATGAGCTCCCTGTAGAGGGAACTTGTGGCGGAATGGCGATGTGTGCTTCTTGCCAGTGTTATTTAGAGTCTGAACATGAATTGGCAGACCAAAGTGATGATGAATTGGACATGTTGGATCAAGCTTTTTTCGTGAAAGAAAATAGTAGACTAGGATGCCAAATCCCTATTTCAGAGGAGATTGATGGTATCGTCCTTAGATTGGCGCCTGAAGCTTAAATAAGCGCTTTTATTCGGCAAACTTAATTTCTTCAAGTAATTTAAACCTTGGTTGACCGTTTCCGCCAATAGATCTATACACTATGTTGACTTTCTGATATTGATATTTCTCTGGATTGTCAATTAATTGTTGGATAAACGGCGTAACTTCTTTTACCAGTACAGTCGCTGAAAAGCGGTTTACGGGTTTTGGTTCACCTAAAACTAGAAAAATAGAGTTTCCGCTTTCTACATAGCTTAGGTAATATGTTGTGAATGCCCCTTCGTTATTTAAGGCATCTAAACTCTCTTGTATAGATAGTGATACCGTATTTTTCAGTTCTTTTTTATCAGTTTCAGTTAATTCTTCTATAAAAGAGGCTTGTTGAATATATGAAAGAAGTGGTTCACCGTCTTCATAATAAGTAGTAATTCTTCTTGCTTGATAGCTGCCATCTTCTAACAAGTTATCAGTTGTATGTTTAGTTGCGACTAATGCATCATGCTTCAAGTAAAATTCTTTTGCACCAAGCTCTTGAATTGTCTCATTATTGTATTTCTCTGCTAATTTTAGAATACTACCAAATTCATCAATATACGCCTCAACCTCTAACATGATGTTTTTATCATCAACTATTTTATGCCAGCTTAGACTTTCAATTTTTTGAAATTTGTCCAAATTTTCATCTATTTCTTGTATGTATTTATCCGTTGATTTATATACATCGTTTTGGATGATCGTGCTCTTTTCAGATTGAGAATCAATGCTTGGCTGTTCACAGCTAATTAAGTTTACGATTAACAACAGAGATAAAAAGTGCTTCATTTTATAGGTTTTATTACAGTATTGCGTAAAGATACAAACTATTTGATTGCTCAATAATTTAGATGGTTGCTGATTGTTTTCTATGATCAAAGTTTCTCATTTATTTTTATATTTTCAATGTGCATTATTCACAATTAATTTCTACAGATTAGGAAGAAAAAATACTTAAGTTTGTGAATTGTATGAATTAAAGTATATAAGATTGAATTAATTACTTAATCTCTATCATTCAGGATGTTATAAGTAGTTTTTCTGTGTTAATCAATATAGACTATGAAACCATTTAAAAATGTGAACTATACTGTTTATGACTCCTCGCCAAAGGAGATTTTTGTTTTTCACGAAGACCAACAAAATATAGATGAAAAAACTGTAGCTTCATTTGGGGATGAGTGGACGACATTTAGTTCATTTAGTGATGAGGAAATAAAAATTGCAGGAGATCAGTATTTCGATATCGTTGCAGATGATTTATTAAACAATAAATATGTCTTAGATGTTGGTTGTGGCACTGGAAGATGGACGAAGTATGTGGCAGAAAAAGCTGCTTTCGTAGAATGTATTGACCCCAGTGATGCAGTGTTTTCAGCAGCAAAATTATTAAAAGATTGTCCGAACACCAGAATTTCGAAGGCTGGAGTTGATAATATACCTTTTGAAGACGACACTTTTGATTTAGTTTTTAGTTTAGGTGTATTGCACCATATTCCAGATACCCTGCAAGCGATGAAGTCTTGTGTAAAGAAAGTTAAACCAGGTGGTTCATTTTTAGTTTATTTATATTACAACTTTGAAAATAGAGGATTTCTCTTTAAATCATTGTTCTTTTTCTCAAATATTTTAAGAAGGTTTATTTCTTCCTTACCCAAATTCTTTAAGACTAAAACCTGTTGGTTGATCGCAGTTTTAGTGTACATGCCTTTTGTACTATTATCAAAAGGTCTAAGAAAAATCGGATTGAAAAAATTGGCAAACAAAATGCCACTTTCGTACTATACATCACATTCATTTAATATTATTAAGAATGATGCGCTAGATAGATTTGGAACACCTTTGGAGCAACGTTTTTCACGAAAAGAAATTACAGAAATGATGGTTAAATCAGGATTGTCAGAAATAATTATATCTGATAATGAACCGTATTGGCATGCGATTGGAAAAAGACAGTAGTTTGAAAAAGAAAGTTTTAATTATTTGTCATCATTACCCAGATAGGTCGCCTGGTCAGAGATATCGCTTTGAACAATATTTAGAATTTCTTAGCGAAAATGGCTATGAACTTCATATGTCTTATCTTTTGAATAAGAAAGATGATAAATTATTTTATGCTAAAGGAAAATATTTTGCAAAAGTATGGATTCTTTTAAAATCTATTGTCAAGCGAATTAAAGACTTGCTCAGTGCTAAAAATTACGATCTGGTTTTTATTTACCGAGAAGCTTTCTTTATTGGAACGACTTTTTTCGAGCGTCAGCTGTCTAAAATTAAACCTACGATATTCGATTTTGATGATGCTATTTGGTTACAGAATGTTTCGGAGGCAAATAAAAAATTTGTTTTTCTTAAAAACCCTCAAAAAACCAGTAAAATTATTCAAAATGTTTCCTTAGTTTTAGCTGGAAATCATTTTCTTGCAAATTATGCCATGCAATTTAACAGTAATGTTCATATTGTTCCAACAACTGTTGATACTCAAATTTTCAATAAAAAGACAGACCGATCTCAAGTTGAAAAACTTTGTATAGGTTGGAGTGGAAGTTCCACAACCATTCAGCATTTTGAGTATGCAATTCCGGTTTTGGCAAAACTTAAAGAAAAATACGGTGATAAGTTAGATATCAAAGTTATGGGGGATGAAACTTATGTAAATGAGTTACTGAACATTAAAGGTATTGGATGGTCAAGTGAAACCGAAGTTGCTGTGATTGATTCCTTTGACATTGGTATTATGCCGCTTCCTAATGAACAATGGACTAAAGGCAAGTGTGGCTTAAAAGGGTTGACTTATATGTCTCTGGAAGTCCCCACCATCATGTCCCCTGTCGGTGTAAACACTGAAATCATTCAAGATGGTGTAAATGGAT
>JAFIEX010000181.1 GCA_020832365.1 Crocinitomicaceae bacterium | reverse complement strand
CCCTTGAAAATATACATCGGCATAGACTTCTCGCCCTGGTTTATTCCAAAAAAAAGTGTGAATCCTCAAGACTCAGACTCTTCACTAAAGACTATCCTGTTGGCCTACTAGGGCTTACCGATAGTTATTTTCTACGGTCATGCTTCCCTTGAAAATATACATCGGCATAGACTTCTCGCCCTGGTTTATTCCAAAAAAAAAAGTGTGAATCCTCAAGACTCACACTCTTCACTAAAGACTATCCTGTTGGCCTACTAGGGCTCGAACCTAGACTCTTCTGAACCAAAATCAGACGTGTTGCCAGTTACACCATAGGCCAATTGCGAGTGCAAATTTAGAAATAATTTTTAATGCAACAGAAAATTTACCAGAAAATTGAAAAAAAATTACCCTAATGAACCTCTTGCTACCTACGAAAATTGAAAATAAGCAAAAATTATATTCTGTCGCGTGGTTAATATTTTTAAATTCGCAAGTCAAATTTATTGCATGAGTTACCAAAGATTGAATATAGGAATAGGATGGTTAGTGTTTTTAATAGCCACAATTGTATATTTTTTAACCCTTGAGGAAACAGCTTCTTTATGGGATTGTGGAGAATATATCACCGCAGCTTATAAATTGGAGGTTGGTCACCCACCGGGCGCACCATTCTTTATGCTGGTCGGAAGGCTGTTTTCATTACTTGCTTTAGGAGATGTAGCTGATGTTGCACTTTGGATCAATAGAATGTCAGCACTATCTAGTTCTTTTACTATATTGTTTCTTTTTTGGTCCATAACCTTATTGGCTAAAAAAATTGCACAGAAAGATGAGGAAACCATTACCAAAGGACAGCAAATAGCCATTTTTGGCTCAGCATTTGTTGGGGCTATGGCCTACGCTTTTACGGAGTCCTTTTGGTTCTCTGCTGTAGAAGGCGAGGTTTATGCCATGTCATCCTTATTTACCGCAGTCATATTTTGGGCTGCTTTGAAATGGGACGAAGAAATGCGCTTAATCCAGTCAGGAAAGCTTTCTAACGATACTAGACCGTTACGATGGATGGTACTGATTATGTTCTTATTTGGTTTGGCTATTGGTGTTCACTTACTTGGCCTTTTGGTGCTGCCTGCAATCGCTTACCTTGTTTTCTATAACCTCAAGGAAGGGCAAAAAATAACTGCGAAAGACTTTATTATAACAGGTATAATTGGAGTCTTCGTTTTAGGATTTATCCAAGAAGGATTAATACCAGGGACCATCGCATTAGCGTCTAAAACTGAAATATTTTTTAGAAATTCTCTAGGACTACCTTTTGTAACAGGTGTTATTTTCTTTTTTACTGCTTTAATTGCGTTGTTAATTTTTGCAGTTATCTACACCCGAAAGAAAAATATGGTCATTGCTAATACAGTAGTACTAGGTATAATTATGCTATTTATTGGCTACGGTTCTTTTGCCACTATCGTGATTCGTTCGAATGCTAATACACCAATGGATCAAAACAATCCTGAGAACTTAGTTACTTTGCATGCTTATCTAAAAAGAGAGCAGTACGGTTCTTGGCCGATTCTATATGGTGAGTATTTTAATTCCAAAGTAGCAAAACAAGATGAATGGCAAGATCGTTCGCCTGTGTTTAGCAAAAGACATGTTGTTGTAACACCTAAGGGGGCAGAATTAGCTGCGTTTCGAGACCGAGCAATGGCAGAACAATTTGTAGCTGACCAAGGTAAAAAACTGGAAATCGTTCATAAATATTTCGAAACCAATCAAGGGTTAAGAGAAAATCAAGTGCCCGTTTTCCTGCAAAACACCATTTTTCCTAGGATGTTTTACAGAGGTGATGCAAACAGAACAGCAGGCTATAAATCATGGTCTGGCTATAATCCAAATCGTAAAGTGGATCGTTCTTTAATCGGAGAAGATGGCAGACCAATTCCTTCTTTTGCCGAGAATTTAACTTTTTTCTTTAATTACCAAATGGACTGGATGTATTGGCGTTATTTCATGTGGAATTTTTCAGGAAGACAAAACGACATCCAAGGTCACGGAGATGAAATGCGCGGTAATTGGTCGTCTGGATTCTCTTTTATAGACGAAAAAAGATTGGGGGCACAAAATGAAAATGCGCCATACTTTACAAGTCATAACCCTAGTAATAATAAATTTTTCTTTATCCCATTGGTACTAGGTATTATCGGATTGTTTTTCCATGCATTAAAAGCGCCTAGAGATGCTTTTGTAGTTTTCTTAGTATTCGTCTTTACCGGGATAGCCATTGTTGTTTACCTGAATCAAAAGCCAATGGAGCCAAGAGAACGAGATTACGCCTATGCAGCCTCTTTCTATGCATTTGCGATTTGGATAGGATTAGGTGTTTATGGATTATTTGAAACTTTCCGATCTTACACCAAAGAGCATCTTTCCAAATTAGGAATCATACTTGGTGCTTTGTTGTTTTTGGCATTAGTTGCTGACTTTTTCAGAGCCGGTGCGCACGGTACCACTTTCTTATACACTTTGATGATCGTGTTGATGATCGCAGGTTCCTCCGCTTTACTTATGCTGTTCAAGAAAATCAATGCTTCAGCTGTTTCGGCGGCATCAACTGCTTTGGCATTAGGACTTCTTGCTCCAATCATATTGGGTGTGCAAGGTTGGGATGACCATGACCGTTCGAATAGAACCCCAGCGCGAGCACTCGCATGGAATTACTTGCAAAGCTGCAGCCCTAATAGTATTTTATTTACAAATGGAGATAACGATACTTTCCCCTTGTGGTATTTACAATCAGTGGAAGGGGTAAGAACGGACGTTCGTGTAGCCAACCTTTCTTTGATGCAGACAGACTGGTACACAGAACAGATGATGATGCGTGCTTACGACTCGGACCCTCTTCCTATTAAGTTTAGAGAAGACCAGATTTTAATGGGCTTTGGGAATACAGATATTGTACTTTTTATTGATTATGAAGTGTATAGTCAGCAGATAGATCCTGCCATTGCTAAAAACTTATTAGAGGCCAAAATCACAAATAATAAAATGGCTTTTGAGCGCTCTTTGCGCCAATTTAGAGCAGGACTAGCTGGAGCAATTCAGATGATGGAAATCAAGGATAAAAACTTGCAAGATATTATCCCACAAATTGTTGCTGAGTTATCTCAACCTATTGAAAATCCTGGAGTAGATGAGTATAACAGACTAGATAGAATTGTTAGAAAAGTATTTAGTGACTTAAATGCCAAGAAGCTAGAGGCAGATAAAGCATTATTACAACAATTGCAGGATGCAACCTTAAGATGGACTAGCGATTGGGATTACCTCCCTCTCGAAATGGCCATGGAATTTGTTAGAGATGACAAAAACATGCTGACGCAACAAGGTGGAAGAAAACTAAGGTTTTTCCCTTCAAGAGGATTTATTATTCCTGTAAATGCTGAAAATGCGGCTGCATCAGGTATTATTGACGAACAATTTGTCGACCAATGCGAAGATGTTATTCGTTTTGACTTTAGAAAAGGCAGAATGTTCCAAGATGATGTTAGAGGTCTGAGTCGTGAAGAGGTCATGATGTTAGATATATTGGCTCACTTTGACTGGAAAAGAGGTATCTATTTCTCCAGTCCTGCTGGCTCGGATGTTTCCAAAGCTTTTTATGCCGAAGGACGGGTGCAAAATGTAGGGCAGGTGTACTCTTTATTGCCTTTAAAACCACAAGCATCAATGGAGCAATCCAAAATGAAAATGTATGACCATATCATGAATGTTTTCGATTATGGTAATTTGAAAGCGCCAGGTGTTTTGGTGGACTACTATGTAAGAAGGCACACTGGTCAGTTTAGAGGAGATTTCTTCGACTTGGCCATCATGTATGCGCAAGATTACAGAAGCGCCATGAATTCAGCGAGAGCAAATGAGCTAGAATCAATGGAGTTGGATACAACCAATAACAAAAGTGCTTTAATAGCTTCCAACAATAAAGATGCTGAATTTGCAGCAGATAGAGTGGAAGAAGTCATAAGAAAAGCCATGACAGAGCTTCCGATGGACCGTGTACTTGATTTTGGAGAACCAAGACCTACTGGCAGAAGATTACCAAATGGTAAACAAGTATTTACTGATGGTAGAATTACAGAGCTTATTTCATTACTTTATCAAGTAGAAAAAATCGCGTATGCTAACGAAATAGCCGTCGAATACTTAGATCAGCTAGAAACTATGCTGAATTTCATGGAAGAAAGCAACCCTTACATTGTTTACAAAAACGAAAACGATTTCATTGCGTTTTGTATGAATTTTATGCGCATGTTCCGAGAAGTTTATACTGCGAATGAGCAGCAAGGACTCGGAGAAAAAGTACTTTACATGGAAAACCGACTTTCAAATGTCATCGTTCCAAAAATTGAGGCTGCATTGCGCAATAAGGAAATAACCGAAACAAAAAACAACGTGAGTACTAAACGCAAAATGAATAAAGAAGCAGATGAATTCGTGGCGCTCTACGAGGCATTATTGGAAGAAAATGGACTTGGTGGAATGACGGAATAATTGCACAATATGCATTTTCGTTTAATTCGTTATTTTCGGTGGCTTTATCCAGCAACCATTTGGAAAATAAAGGATGACAATGCCGTTTTCATTACTTTCGACGATGGTCCGCATCCAACAATCACTCCTTTTTTGCTAGATTTGGCAAAGGAGAAAGATGTAAAATTGTCCTTTTTTTGGCTAGGTGAAAATTTAAAAGCTCACCCTCAATTTTTAGCATTAGCAGAGCAACAAGGTCATTTAGTTGGAAGTCATGGTATGCACCACATCAATGGCTGGAAAATCTCCAAGGAGGCCTTCCTTGATAACGTGACTGCTTTCGAGAAAGAGTTTGGTGTACGTGCTTTTCGACCACCTTATGGAAAAATAAAACCTTCCGCATACAAAACGCTCTCGCAAAAGAGAAAAATCGTGCTATGGAGTTGGCTCAGTTACGATTGGGAGAAGAATGTGAGTGATGCAGCCATTTTAAAATCTTTGGATAGCAGCCTTAAAGCTGGAGATATTTTAGTGTTTCATGAAAATCAAAAAACCCTTGAAAGAGCTAAAAATCTTTATCCTGAAGTATTTGATTTGATTAAGGCGAAAGGTTATATGGCAAAAGCCTTACCTTTGTAAAAAAATCTAAGCATGTCAGACGAAAATAAGCGCACCGAGTTATCCGAATTGGGAGAATTTCAATTGATAGATGCCTTAACCAGAAACTTTAAAAGTGTTCAAGCTAGCACCATTTATGGCATTGGTGATGATGCGGCAGTGATCGCAAGAGATGAAAATCATTATTCTATCATTTCCACTGACATGCTGATTGAAGGCGTACATTTCAACTTGATGTACACACCGTTAAAGCATTTAGGGTATAAATCTGTGATTGTAAACCTCTCTGATATTTATGCCATGAATGGTAGGCCAGAGCAAATAACTGTATCCATTGCTGTTTCCAATCGCTTTCCCAAGGAGGCTTTGGAAGAGCTGTATGAAGGCATCCAAAAGGCTTGTGAATTATACCAAATAGATTTAATTGGTGGTGATACGACTTCCTCGCTTTCGGGTTTGGTAATCAGTGTTACAGCAATTGGCGTCGTAGCTAAAGAAAAAGTAGTTTACCGCAATGGTGCAAAGGAAAATGATTTATTTGTTGTTTCTGGAGATTTAGGAGCAGCATACATGGGCTTACAAATTTTAGAAAGAGAGAAGGAAGTTTACAAAGCAAACCCTTCCATTCAGCCTGATTTAGATGGTTATGATTATCTTTTGGAACGACAATTAAAACCGGAAGCTAGGAAGGATATAATAGGATTCTTAGCTGAATTAGGCGTGCAACCAACCGCCATGATTGATGTTTCAGATGGTCTAGCTTCGGAGGTGTTCCATATCTGTCAACAAAGTAAAGTTGGTGCGCACATTTACGATGAAAAGCTGCCCATTGACACCAAGGTAGCCACAACGGCCATTGATTTCAATATTGACCCTGTCACAGCAGCACTTAATGGTGGCGAAGACTATGAATTGCTTTTCACCATTTCCTCTTCAGATTACGAAAAAATCAAAGGCAATCCACACATGAGCATTATAGGCCACGCCACAGCAGATAAAAACGACCTCTATTTTATAGATAAACAAGGAGCAGCCACACCGCTTAAAGCACAAGGATGGAATCATTTTTATGGAGGGGAAA
>JAFIEX010000180.1 GCA_020832365.1 Crocinitomicaceae bacterium | reverse complement strand
TAAGGGACATTAAGCTGAAACTCCTTCATTTTCTTAATGCCTTAATGGTTCAAAAACAGTGCTTGATGGTTTGGAAAGTAGGTTTAGCGATTAAACCATTAAGCAATTAAGGGACATTAAGTTGAAAATTCTTCATTTTCTTAATGCCTTAATGGTTCCAAAAAAACAGCGCTTGATGGTTTTGGAAAGTAGGGCATTTCATTACCTTTGCAAAACAAAAATGAAAGTCAGATGATTATAAAACCCCGATTACAATTTTGTATTGCCATAACTTTTAGCTTCATTTTTATGACGACTTTGAATGGTCAAATTCTCAATTTAGAAAAATATCGTTCTTTGGGAGAGGACACCATTAAAAACTATGCAGTTAATTTTAATGGTTCCATTTCAGCCAATAACAGGAGTGCAGCGTTTGATAATCCAGTTAATCTTTTTGGATATAACTTTTCCTTAAGCAGTATTTACATGCCGAAAAAACACGGTTACATCTTTATTGCCCATCGCAATTTTCTGCGTATTAATGACAATCCATTTATCAATTTCGGATACTTACACGGTAGAATTAACTTCTTGAGAAGAGAAAAGCTGAGCTACGAAGTTTTTGCGCAAATGTCAGACGATAACTTCAGGGGATTAGCACCACGCGCAATTTCAGGCGGCAGCTTACGTTATCGATTTTTAGATAAAAAAAGTTCAGAAATTACGATAAGTCAAGGAGCTTTTTATGAGTTTGAAAGATGGAGAGATCCATATCAAAGTGGAGAAACTGTAACGGTAAATTTCATTAAATCAACAACAAATATAGTTTTTAGGCATAAATTTTCGAAACAACTCAACTTAAATGGACTACTTTACTATCAGGTGGGTTATGACCCCAATATTGAAGCATTTAGAAATAGGTATTCAGGAAACATTCACCTAAACTCAAAGCTTACGCAGCGTTTGAGTTTGATCAACTTTTTTGACTTTTCCTATGAAGATCGCCCAATTGTGCCAATTACAAAATTTATCTTTTCTTATCGAGTTGGCTTAGGTATTGATTTTTAGGTAGGGTTGAAGTGAGCTCAGAGACGATTGCTGTAAGACATAACAACCGCTTAATCCATAGCGATTTATAACACATTCAAAAAGTTCGTTATGGATGGGCACTATTGTTGTGTTTTAATGGTCAAAAACATTAGCTTTTTAGTATCAAAATCTTATTGTTGATAAAAACTTATCTTTCGACAAAAAAAAAATGTAAATTTGCCACGCTTAAATAGAAGCTTTATGACAGACGGATTAAATAAAGACGAGCTGATAGAACAGTTCAAAGGAAACAAAATTTTAAAATATTCTACTTATGCAGTAGGTGCAGTTGTAGCCATCGGACTTATCTTTTTGGGGTATAGGAACTTTATAAGTATTCCGAAAAATGAGCAATCAAAAGCAGCAGTTGCTACTGGTATTATGTGGATGGAAAAGGATTCTGTTGCGCTAGCTATTGAGGAGTTTGAATATGTAGCGGGTAAATTCAAGGGGTATGACGGAGCGCATATTGCCAATTATTCTTTAGGAAACTTATATTTTCAGCAGGGTAGATTTGAAGATGCTATCCAGGTTTTAAATCGCGTTAAAATAGATGATACTTATTTAATGTCATTAGCGCTTGGTACTATAGGTGATAGTTACTCAGAGTTAGGGGAGTATGCTCAAGCAGTAAATTTTTATGAGCGAGCAGCGCAAAGAGTGGAGAATGAGTTAACGACACCAAAGTTTCTTTTTAAAGCTGGTTTAAATGCCGAAGAGGCTGGAGACTTTGCAGCAGCAGCAAATTTCTATCAGACCATTCAAGATCGTTTTACAGTTTTTGCCAATCAAAAGCAAATAGAAAAATACGTTACACGAGCTAAAGCAAAATCATAAATAAGTGGCGACAGCAGAAAAAAATTTATCAGTTTACGATAAGGAAAGTATTCCAAACGGTGCCGATTACAAAATCGGCATTGTTGTTTCTGAATGGAATGAAAATATTACAGGAAATCTTTTAAAGGGAGCGGAGCAAGCGCTTTTGGCAAATGGCGTTAGGGCAGCAAACATTCATACGCATTACTGTCCCGGTTCTTTTGAACTCCCGTTGGCGAGTCAATATCTTCTAGAATACACTGATGTTGATGGGGTAGTAGCTATTGGTTCTGTGATTCAGGGAGAGACCAAACATTTCGATTTTGTTTGTCACGCAACAGCCTTGGGCGTAAAAGATGTTGGCTTGAAGTACAACAAACCTGTCATCTTTTGTGTTTTAACAGACGATACAATGCAACAGGCGATAGATCGATCTGGGGGCAAGCATGGCAACAAAGGAGTTGAAGCAGCCATTGCATGTATGAAGATGATCGCTTTGAAAAAAACATTAAAATAATTGCGCATGACTTTGATTAAATCCATATCAGGAATTAGAGGTACAATTGGCGGAAGGGTAGGAGAGGGCCTTACGCCCATTGATGCCGTGAAGTTTGCCGCAGCCTATGGTACTTGGTTGCAAAAGCGTAATAATGCCAAAAAACTAACTGTAGTTATGGGGCGTGATGCACGCATTAGCGGCCCAATTATTAATAAGCTAGTTGCATCTGCACTGCGCAGTCTTGGAATCAATATCATTGATTGTGGATTATCAACAACGCCAACCATAGAAATGGCGGTTGTCTTTGAAAAAGCACATGGAGGAATTATTCTAACGGCAAGTCATAATCCTAAAGAGTGGAACGCATTGAAATTGCTGAATGAACGAGGTGAATTCCTTTCAGGAAAAGATGGAGAAGAAGTGCTTGCCATTGCAGAAAATGAAGATTTTGAGTTTGCAGAGGTAGATTATTTAGGGAAATTGAAAAAAAATGAGACGGCTTTAGATCAGCATATTAAAGCAATATTGAAGCTGCCTTATATTGATGTTGATGCAATAAAAAAAGCTAACTTTAAAATTGTTGTAGATGCGGTAAATTCATCAGGAGGTATAGCTGTTCCCAAATTGCTAGCAGCATTAGGGGTAAATAATCCCGTATTGATTCACTGCGAACCGACTGGAGATTTTGCACACAACCCTGAGCCACTTCCAGCCCATTTAACGGATTTAAGTGAGGCAATTGTAGCCCAAAATGCTGATTTAGGCATCACAGTTGATCCAGATGTTGATCGCTTGGCCATGGTTTGTGAGGACGGTTCTATGTTTGGAGAAGAATATACTTTAGTAGCTGTTGCAGATTATGTCCTTTCCATAAAAGGAGGAGCAACTGTTTCTAATCTATCTTCCACAAGGGCTTTGCGCGATGTAACAGAAAAGCATGGGCACAATTATTACGCTTCGGCAGTAGGTGAGGTAAATGTTGTCGAAAAAATGAAAGCAGTGAATGCTGTGATCGGAGGTGAAGGAAACGGTGGCGTTATTTTACCTGAGTTGCATTATGGCCGAGATGCCTTAGTTGGAATTGCAATATTTTTAACGCAATTAGCGAAGTCTGGAAAAAAGATATCTACTTTACGCGATAGTTACCCAAGATATACGATTTCAAAAAATAAAATAGCGTTGACACCAGAAATCAATGTGGACAATATCCTTTCAAAAATGGCAGCAAACTATGCTAAATTAGAAGTGGATAGCACGGATGGGGTAAAAATCTATTTTGAGAAGGAATGGGTGCATTTGCGTAAAAGTAATACAGAGCCAATCATTAGAATTTATTCAGAAAGTGAAAACGAAGTGAAGGCCAATGAATTGGCAGAACGAATCATTGGTGAAATAAAAGAAGTATTGTAATTTTTCGTGCTGCTTTTTGTTTTCAAAATCTTACTTTTCTTTGTAGTTGAGGTAGTATCCTAATCCGAATCCAATATTCCATTTCGCCTGATGCAAATCTGTGCTTGAGTTGTAGTAAAAAGGCAGCTGAATAGCGATGTTTTTATAACTGTATGTAATGCCTGTGCCTAAGGAAGGAAAAAGATGTAGGCGATTATTTTCCTCAAGTTGAATTAACCTTAAAGATGGTAACATTCCCAAAACTAAGGTGCTTTTTTTCCATTTCAAATTAAAATTAGGCCCTGTAAAGTTGAGATAGGCTCCTTGATCAACATAACCTGCAATAATGTAACCATCAAAGACATGCATCTGCTTTTCAACTTTGTCATCTTGACCAGTAGCCAATAATTGAAAAGCGAATAAAAAAGAAAATATGAGTGCTTTTTTCATTGGCTAAATTTATGCATAAAATGCATCACAGCGCGCAAAGGCAACACTTGTTTAAATTCGCAAGCATTTATTTGCGATCTATCCAATCCAAAATCTTTTTATCCGTTGGAGAAGTTCTTGGTGAGATTACTTCTACAAGTTTACCATTTTCATCAATGAGGTACTTTTGAAAGTTCCAGCTAACATCATTGTCAGAAAAACCATTTAAGGCTTTTTGCGTAAGAAACTGATACAAAGGGTGCATATCGTTTCCTTTCACCGATATTTTTGACATCATTGGGAAAGTAACACCATAGTTTTTTTCGCAAAATGCTGCTATTTCCTCTTCAGTTCCTGGCTCTTGTTTCATAAAATTGTTCGCAGGAAAGCCAATAATGATAAAATTATCACCACCTTTTTCCTCATACAGTGCTTGTAAATCTTTATATTGAGGTGTTAAGCCACACCTTGAAGCCGTGTTTACAATCATAACTTTTTTACCTTTCAAATCCGCCATATTGAAGTCTTCACCATAAATATCTGTAACGGTAAATTCATGGATGCTTTTTTGCGCTGTTAACAAGGTTGAGCCAAGGGCTATGTAAATTGCCAATAAAAGTTTCATGTTTTTTCGGTATTAATAAATTAAATATTTCTGTTGAAGTAAATTCTACCTCACAAATTATAAACGTATCGTCAGAAAGAATGTTTACTGTTTTGTAAAAATTCTACTGTTGTAGCCCCTTTTCCATACTCATGGAAGTTGGCATCGTACATTTCTTTGATGCCGTCTATGCCTTGTAAATAGTTCAATACCTCCTGTTTGAGTACACCTTTTCCCTCCCCATGGATTATCACTAACTTCTGTACGTTTTGATCTCGAACAGCGCGGACCGTTTTTTTTAAAATAAAAAGCTGGTAATTGAGCAGTTCAGCGGGCGTTTTCCCCCTTTCCGATTGCATGATTTTATGCGTATGTAAATCAACTTCCCAAAAAAGATTTTTTTTTTGAATGAAATCACTTGAAACAAAGCTTCTATTGTTTTTATGTTGCTCATTTTTATTCAAAAGAGCGCTATTTTCAATGTCAATATTGCTTTGGTCGGCTATTAAGGCAGCCAGTTCATTTTCTGGAAAAGGGCGTTCAAACCCAGTTTCGTCTTCTATTTGATAAGTTTGATTATTAGGGTTGTAGCTTCTAACAATACCGCCTCCTACTTCATGCAGAAAAACGACTTTTTGGTTAATTTTGAAACGCATAGATCAATTGTTGAAAATCGATGTTTAAAAAAACATAAGCAGTCATAATAAATGCACCAATCCAAATCAATAAGGTCATTAACTTAAAAGTTAGAGATGCATCTTTCACGGAGGGTGGTAGTAAAATATTATCTACTTGGTTTGCTACAATTTTATCGAAGTGCTCATGATCTGATTCATCTTGAATAGTTTTAAGAACAGGAGTGTACTCCATGACTATTTTTTTGATTTTTGCGTACGACCGATCAGAGAGACTTTCATAAGAGGATTCAACTGAAATATTCTCATTTTTCAAGTCTTTTCGAATTAAAAATAATTTATGCAATTGTTTGACGCGAAACCCCATTAAGAATCCAAATATCATGATAAACCATGAATTAAACCACCATCCTATTATGATAACCATAATAGAAGAAATAATAGCAAATACTAATTGAAATAATTCGTGGTTACCTAAGAATAAATTTTTTACTAATTGACCACCATCTAAAGGGTCCAATGGTAAAAGATTTACAATGTTCAGAAACAAGAGTAAAACACTCAGTTGAACGAGCCAAGCAATTTCGTTGTTGATGCTGTAATTGATTAAGAGCAAGCCGAAGATAATTCCGGGTAATGGACCAGCCATTAACATGATAATGGTTTCCTTTTGAGAATATTCATTTTTTTTACCTTGAACCATTGCACCTAAAAAGGGAATAAAAGTCATATTTAACTCTTCGTAACCGAATAGTTTCATCATGATGAAATGCCCTAATTCATGAATGAGTAATACGAAAAGGAGTAAACCTATAAGTATATAATCATTAATTAAAATGGAAAAAGTTAAAGCAAAT
>JAFIEX010000179.1 GCA_020832365.1 Crocinitomicaceae bacterium | reverse complement strand
TAACCATAGTACTCAGTTGGACTACCATAATAATCTCCATAAATAATTTGATGGTTGGCAATATAGTCTAAATAGCTAACCCCAATACCACCTGCAAACTTGTGAACTCTATTTAAAATAGATCCATCTTTAAATTTACCAGACCCTTGGTCAATCCCATAATTAGCCATGCCAGCGAAAAAACCAGCAGCAGTAATCCCCAAAAACTGTCGTCCACTCATGCCTAAATAGCCAAATATATCTTTGTGTTTTAACCCTCTGTTTTTCATTTTAGTCTTTTTATGTAGGGTTGTAAAGCTTCATGAACAACTTCACTTATTAATTTTTCAATATCTAATTGCGACTTGTCTAATTCACTTTCTTCAACTATAAAAGGATGGGTCAATTTTCCGGATGCAGACATTGAATAAATACAGTCTTGTTCTTCAAAAATTAAGATAGAAAAATAAAACCAAACACTATAGTTATAACCATAAGCACTTCTTCCAATTGCATCATAATATGTAACAATTGGAATTAGATTTAATAATTTTTTATTTTTAAAATAAAGCTGTATGTAAGCTCTATCTCTTAACTGTTTATGAGAATAAAACAAATTCTCCCAAGAACTGTGTAAAGAGTATGTGGAATTGTCAAATAAAATTATATTGGTATCCGAAATATTGCTCACAGTTATTCCTGAAATTAGTATTGACTTATCTATGCTTTTTTTTATGCTATCAAAAAGACTTTCGTTAGAATTTCTTCCACTCGACAAAGATGAATATATTTCAAATGGATTCTCTTCTGGGGCACAACTTCTAAAAATGTAAAAGGGAATTTCTATTTCAGCGTCAGCATCAAAACTATCTTTAGCAAAAAAAGGAGTAGGCGCGCAAGATGAAGACATACATACCATTAAAACAAGACTTGATATAAATAAATTAAGGCTCATAATCAAGGGCTTATAATTAAATGTATAAAGGTATTTTTCACACTTCCAATTCCCATTTTATTTCCGTAACCATAGTACTCAGTTGGACTACCATAATAATCTCCATAAATAATTTGATGGTTGGCAATATAATCCAAATAACTAACACCAATACCACCTGAAAATTTATGTGATCTGTCTAATACTGTTCCCCATGCAGGGTTATCAGTAATTATTTTCTGTCCAATCCCATAATTAGCCAAACCAGCCAAAAAACCAGTAGCTGTAATTCCCAAGAACTATCGTCCACTCATGCTTACATAGCCAAATATATCTTTGTGTTTCAATCCTTTGTTTTTCATTTTAGTCTTTCTTTATAAGGGCCAATACACCAATTGGACTTGCCTAACTTTTCTGTAGACCTAATTAAGCTACATTGCGAAAATAATCATCTTTGTTAACTTTTTCAAATTCTTGCACTGATTTCATTCCAATAGAACTGTGAATACGCTTTTTGTTATACCAACTTTCAATATAATGAAACAGGTCGATTTTAGCCTGATCCTTAGTTAAATAATGTGTTTGATAAACTCTTTCGACCTTCATTGTTTTAAAAAAACTTTCTGCTACTGCGTTATCCCAGCAGTTTCCTTTTCGAGACATACTCTGAGTTACTAATGGATTGTTTATCAAATTCCTGAACGCTTTACATGCGTATTGCACTCCACGATCAGAATGAAACAATAATGGGGCGGTAATCGGACGATTTCCAATAGCCATGCGCCAAGCTGGTATAACAGTCTCATTGGCTGTCATCCCTTTACTAAACGACCAACCAATCACTTTTCGATCAAATAAATCTATAATAATGGTTAAATACAACCATCCTTCTCTTGTTGCAATGTAGGTAATATCAGAGACCCATTTTTGTGCTTCTCGTTCCGCTGAAAAATTTCTGTCAAGAACATTTTCTGATACGGGATAATTGTGCTTAGAGTCGGTTGTTACCTTGAACTTCTTTGGATGTATAGACTTAAAGCCATACTTTTTCATTACCCTAGCAATCAATGATCTCGATACCCTTGGGTTCGCTTCAGCTGCTTTAATTGCTTCCCAAACTCTAGGACTCCCATAGGTATATCTGCTGTTCTCCCAAATTTCTTTTACTTGATTCTTAATTTTTTCTTCTCGTTCAATTCGTTTGGTCGATCGGCCTGCTTTCCAATCATAATAAGCACTGGGGCTTACCCTTAAAACCTTACACATCTTCTCAACTGGAAAAACTCCTTGGTGCGTCTTTATGAACGCATATTTTTCCGGTCGCTCGAGGAGAAGATGCTTATAGCCTTTTTTAAGATGTCGCGCTCTAATCTAGCATCAGCTAATTCTTTTCGAAGCATAGCATTCTCCTCTTCCTGAGGAGTTCGTTTCTTTTTACCATTTCCTGGGAATGCGATGTCTTTATCGTTTCGGAACTGGTATTTCCATGTTGAAAGTAGTTGAGGATCTATTCCTAGTTCTTCCGCTACTTCCTTTACTTGCCCTCGAGCAAGACTTAACTCTACAGCCGTTATCTTAAACTCTCTGCTGTACTTTTTTCTTTCTTCTGCCATAAAACTTAAATTTACTACTTTTAAATTATATAGCTTAACTTGGTCTACAGTTTAATGACACATTCCATTTCTATGTATGGTTGTAAGGACTTGAGAACAATCTCTCTCCACATTTTTTCAATATCAATAATAGATTTATCGAGGTCTTCAACCCTTCCAATAAAAGTATCGCCATCTCTTACAACTTGGTTTGACGCATAAATTATTATATCATTTTTAACAAGAAATATTGATAATGTGATACCTATTTTAAAATTTATATTAGCTCTATTAAAGATATAAGTTTCAAAATAATTTATTATTGGTACTAAAGTTAATCGTTCTTTGTATTTAATGTTTTTCTTAATGAGATTTGTGTCTAATTTACTCACATTATTACCAGGGTAATGTTTTTTCATTAACCATAAGCTATCATCATATAAGTTAATTATTTCGTTTTCATAAATCACTTTTAATTCCAACTTATTTAATTCATTTTTAAATAGATTAAATAGGCTATCTTCATATAAAGTGTTACATTCAGCATAAATTATAGTTACATCGACACAATTTCTCTGATAATAATTTTCAATATAAATATCTTCAGATGGATAGTAATCATTTACTATTTGATAAAAACTACTACAGTTAGAAAATAGTAAAAGAACTAAGAAATTAAAATAAAGAATTTTATTTCTTTTTAATCGTTTCTTAATATTAACCATGAAAAAATATTTTTAATGCCACCAATCCCCATTTTATTGCCATAACCATAGTACTCAGTAGGACCACCATAATAGTTGCCATAAATAATTTGATGGTTGACGATATAATCCAAGTAAGAAACTCCTGCCCCTCCTAAGAAGCGATGAGATTTTATTGCTATTTTATTAAATGTCTGGTTTTTAAATTCATAATCTATATCACTATTAATCCCATAATTAGCCAAACCAGCCAAAAAACCAGTAGCTGTAAGCCCCAAAAACTGTCTACCGCTCATGCTTAAATAGCCAAATATATCTTTGTGTTTCAATCCTTTGTTTTTCATTTTAGTCTTTCTATGTATGGTTGTAAGGACTTGAGAACAATCTCTCTCCACATTTTTTCAATATCAATAATAGATTTATCGAGGTCTTCAACCCTTCCAATAAAAGTATCGCCATCTCTTACAACTTGGTTTGACGCATAAATTATTATATCATTTTTAACAAGAAATATTGATAATGTGATACCTATTTTAAAATTTATATTAGCTCTATTAAAGATATAAGTTTCAAAATAATTTATTATTGGTACTAAAGTTAATCGTTCTTTGTATTTAATGTTTTTCTTAATGAGATTTGTGTCTAATTTACTCACATTATTACCAGGGTAATGTTTTTTCATTAACCATAAGCTATCATCATATAAGTTAATTATTTCGTTTTCATAAATCACTTTTAATTCCAACTTATTTAATTCATTTTTAAATAGATTAAATAGGCTATCTTCATATAAAGTGTTACATTCAGCATAAATTATAGTTACATCGACACAATTTCTCTGATAATAATTTTCAATATAAATATCTTCAGATGGATAGTAATCATTTACTATTTGATAAAAACTACTACAGTTAGAAAATAGTAAAAGAACTAAGAAATTAAAATAAAGAATTTTATTTCTTTTTAATCGTTTCTTAATATTAACCATGAAAAAATATTTTTAATGCCACCAATCCCCATTTTATTGCCATAACCATAGTACTCAGTAGGACCACCATAATAGTTGCCATAAATAATTTGATGGTTGACGATATAATCCAAGTAAGAAACTCCTGCCCCTCCTAAGAAGCGATGAGATTTTATTGCTATTTTATTAAATGTCTGGTTTTTAAATTCATAATCTATATCACTATTAATCCCATAATTAGCCAAACCAGCCAAAAAACCAGTAGCTGTAAGCCCCAAAAACTGTCTTCCGCTCATGCTTAAATAGCCATATAAATCCATGTATTTTAACCCTCTGTTTTTCATTTTAATCGTTCCTTATAAGGTTTTAATGCATCTTCGACAAGTTCAGAAATAACCTTATCCACATTTATGTTTGATACATCAAACTCGCTTTTTTCTATCATAAAAGGATGAGATGCGTTTTTCTGAACAGTTGCTGAATAAATCAGAGAATATTTATCATATAACAAAATTGTAAAGTGAATATTTGCTGAAGCCTCATAACCACCAGGGTTTGAGCCGAAATAATCTTTATATGTTATTATTGGGATTAAATTTAAACCACTATCAATATTATTCTTAATAAATGAAGTATCGACGGTTTCTCTATGTTTTACTCTCCATTGTTTGTTATTTTCATTAATTTGAAATTTGTTAATTCTTTCATGTTTAAAAATGTTCAAATCATGATTTTCAAAAGTATTTTTAAAAAGTTTAGAAATACTATCAAATAATTCCACATTGCAACAATCATATGAAGAAAACCACAAAGCACCTCGCTCAACATCAGAAGGGCAAGTTTTACAATTTCTGAATATATAAAATGGAATTTTCATTTCCTTATTATAAGCGTAACTGTCCATTACTTTAAGGTTAGACGGGTAACATGAATACATACAAACACTCATTAACAAGAGTACTACTAAACGGTATTTAAGACTGAAATTTCTCATTTAGCTTAATTAGTTACTTCCTAATACTAACCAAGAAAAAATATTTTTAACGCCACCAACCCCCATTTTATTTCCATATCCATAGTATTCAATCGGTCCTCCATAATGGTTGCCATAAATAATTTGATGGTTGGCAATATAGTCTAAATAGCTAACCCCAATACCTCCAGAGAATTTATGAATTCTATCCATTAAGGATCCTTTATCTAGACTTGAGCCTCCATAAATCCCATAATTCGCCGCCCCAGATAAAAACCCACTAATGCCAAGCCCCAAAAACTGTCTACCGCTCATGCTTAAATATTTATCTTGATCTGTATAAGCAAAAGTAGCTGCGTGGTTTTGTAAGGTATATGAAGCTCCTTTTGAAAGCATCTTGTTATTAAATAAATATTTATTTTTAAATCCTTTAATGTATCCAGCACCAGGATTAATCATTGTATATCCAGCATAAGAATTCAGCGCCCCACTCACAAATTTTTGAGCCATTCCATAACCAGAAAGACTACCTTCCTCACCATCTGTGATTAACATTGTTATTACTTGTTCTGTAAAATATACACCAACATTACCAAAACCACCAGCTGCCATGGCTGCGAAAGCACTATTTGCAAGACTTCCCATGTGGGCTCCTCCAAAACCGGCTCCAAAATAACCTAACGTAGCCCAAGCGCTTTGTCCACTTTCGTAATTATAAGCGGCGTTCATTGTTCCTGCGAAAGCTTTTGCTCCAAACTCAGCATTGAATAATTTCGCCCCAAACTTCCAACCACCAAGTCCTCCAGCAAGAGCACCAACGCCTATTCCAGTATATGTTTTCCAAGCATCTTCCCCAGACCAAGCCCATTGTGAAATACTGAATGTGTTATTAGCAATTGCACCCCCAAGATAAGCTCCTTTAATAGATAAAGCTATAATTGAAATTGCAACCGGCAAATCCCCACTCGGGTCACTGTAGCGTAATGGATTATTCAGAACATAAGCATAACGATTATATCCTTGTGTTGATAATGGATCGGGAACAAATCGGTCAGCACTTAACATCCTACCTAAAATAGGATCGTAAATACGACCATTCATATTAATCAAATCAAAATGGGGTAAATGCTCATGCCCTGTATAACCCCTCAACCACGTCGGTGATTCATCAACGTTAAGATACG
>JAFIEX010000178.1 GCA_020832365.1 Crocinitomicaceae bacterium | reverse complement strand
ACCTATATCAAGCGCTCACTATGGTCCACTTTTTTATTGGCGTTTGTATGTGCTAGGTCGATTGTTCCCAAAAAGACATAAAATGATGGGGGACGGAAATTTTGTTCCTCAACCGGGACGAAAATGGGAAAACTTAAAATTTGGCAGCTGGAATCATGTAAGCTGTGATGGTTATTTTTCCTCAGCACTCAACCGAGTAGCACAACAAAAAAATAAGCGAGGTGATGAGAACATGGTAGTTATTGGTCATCCTAAAAGTATGACTTTGTATGCTTTTGAGCAGTTAGAGAAATTCTTGAAACGCTGGCAGCATAAAGCGAACTTTCAAACTTTTAATGACTTACCATGAGTAAATTAATACCAGAAAGTCAATTAACCAAAGAGCAGCAATCGCGATTCTTGTCAGCCGCTTCTGTAGGAAGTGTTTTTCTTCAATCAGCCTATCGACATAACCTATTACCCCCAGACCACTGGTTGATTTATATGGATGAAGCTGAAACTTATTTTGTGCCATTAGCACATAAAAAATGGTTAGGAGTGGCCATGATTTTTACCCCCGTCTTTTTCAGATACACGCAAGTTGTTGGAAATCTCAATAATTTCGATTTTAAAGTGTTTTCAAAGACATTGACCAAGCAATTTAAATTAATTCAAATCAATTGGAAGGGAGAAGTTGAGCGACAAGATCAATTTGAAATTAGCCCTAAGAAACACCAAGTATTGAATGCCCAACCAAGGTCATACAGCAAACTAGCTAAACGAATGTTGAACAAGGCGAGGAAGTCTGGGTTAGCCGTTAAAAACACAAAAGAACTGACCGATATTTTAGCAATAATTCAAATAGAATTATGTGAAAAAAATAGTATATTATCCAAGAATGATATGCATACCTTGAAAAGATTGACAACTAATAATATTGAAACTAAAAATTTAAGTTCAATAGCTTTATTTTCTGATAATAAAGTTGTTGGAGGATTAATTTATTTTAATTATAATGATACCGTTCTTTACCTTAAAGGCACTTGTATAAGTAATTTTAAAAATCAAGGAGGGATGTATTTATTAATGGATCATTTGGTTCAGTCTGTAAATTATTCTAAGAATTATTTGGATTTTGGCGGTTCAAATGTTGAAGGCGTTCAGCAATTTAATTATAAATTTGGCGCATCGGATGAGATTTATCATGCTTTGTTTTATGATAAGGCTCCGTGGTGGCATAAACTGATAAGAAAATGGATAGCGCGCAACAAATAAAAGTGATTTTAATAACTGGAGCTTCTGGTGGATTGGGTAAGTATTTGACTCAATATTTTTTGGAAATAGGATATTATGTTGTGGCGCAACATCACCAAAATAATATCGATTTGTCAACTCATGAACGTTTAATGATTTGCAAAGCTGACTTAACCAGGGAGCGAGATATTCAACAGCTTTTTGAAAACGTAGAGGAAAAGTGGGGAAATGTGGATATTTTAATTAATAATGCAGGAGTTTCCAATAGCAATGTTTTATGGAAAACAACCACGGAAGATTGGCAGAACAGTTTAGATGTTAACTTAACCGCTCCATTTTTGATGAGTCGCTATGCCGTTCAAAAAATGCGGGCAAAAGGGTGGGGGAGAATTATACATATTTCTTCTGTGGTGGCTCAACAAGGCGTTTTGGGAACAGCAGCTTATGCCGCCTCTAAAGCTGGGTTGTTTGGTTTGACCAAAAATATGGGCGTAGAATTAGCTCCTTTTGGGATTACCGTGAATTGCATTGCACTAGGTTATTTCAATCAAGGAATGATTAAAGATGTGCCTGCTGAGCTTCAAAAAGAAATCATCAGTAAGATACCACTAAAAAAACTAGGTGAGCCAGAATCAATCTGTAAATTAATCGGATTTTTAATTTTAGATTCTGGAGACTATATGACAGGTCAAATTATTAACTTGAATGGTGGCTTGGTGTAAAAAATGATAGTTGAAAAAGCTGATGAGACAAAACAATTCAGTATTGAAGGATCATTAAGTTAAATCTTTCATTGTCTTCACTTAATGTTAATGGTTCAAAAATAGGTATTCATGTTTCAAAAACAAACGGTTCGAGAAACAAGAAAGAAATTAGTAAAAAGGGACAAACCTATAAGCCGGGTTCTGTTTTCACAAAAGTGAATGCCTATCATTTATCTAGCCCTGATGTCGCCATCAAGATCTATCGACCTACCCTCCGAGTTGGGCGAGCAACCCTTCAGCTCTATGAAGAACAACCTCGGTTTACATGGTCTTTCAGCCCGTAAGGTTTACACTGCCACTGCCGTTACCGCCAGCGCGGTGCGCTCTTACCGCACCTTTTCACCCTTACCTCGACAACAATCGAGGCGGTATATTTTCTGCTGCACTATCTGTATCCACATCAATGTGAACCCTTCCTGTTAGGAAGTACGGTGCTCTTTGCTGCCCGGACTTTCCTCCCCGAATAAATTCGCGGCGATAAGCCAGTTTGTCCCGTTCTAATTATTGATTGTTTAGCTAGCCTTTAGCGTGTAAAAATTTGCTTGCTTTATTCCAAAGACTATTCTTCAATTTTCACAACTTCTACGTCAAAAGTTAACTCTTGACCTGCAAGCGGGTGATTACCATCAACGATAATCGCATTTTCCATTACCTCTTTTACAACTAATTGTATCTCATGACCATCAGGAGTTGTAGAAACTAAGCCCATACCTACTTCTGGTTGAATTTCTTGTGGTAAACGATCTTTAGGTACCTCTTGAATTAACTCTTGTTGCACCTCACCATACGCCTCACTTGCTGGAATAACAATTGTTTTTTTCTCATTCACAGACATGTCCATGATGCCATTTTCAAAACCTGGAATTAATTGTCCCTGTCCCATTTGAAAGGCTAGAGGTTCTCTTCCTGCTGAGCTATCAAAAACTTCACCGTTAGCTAATTTCCCTGTGTAATGAACTTGGACTTTGTCGTTTGACTTTACTTTACTCATTTAACTTAAAATATAATTCTCACTTGAAATACTCAAGATATTACAAAATTACATTAACTTTATTGGAAAGGCAAATTAATAGTAGGTTTTCATCGGTCAAATCCCGCTAACAATAAAGCAGAAAGGTATGAAGATTTTAAAAAAAGCAAAACCACTTCGTGAACAGTTGGATAAGAAATTAATATCCCAAACGGATACGCCAGTTATCATTTTTTTGATTTTATTTTTGGCAATTTATGCTACAACTTTCATTAAGCGATATGATGAAGAATTATCTCAAAACCTCTTATCTGAGCTAATTGGTGCTGCTTTTATCATTTTGGTGGTCAATATTTTATTGGTTCGCTCCAAAAATAAGAGGTGGAAAAGGGTGAATGGTAAGGTTGACTATTTAATTTCAAGGTTTATTTTCCGATTTCAAGACGGTTTAGCACTGCGCGCCTTTCAATTTAAAATTGAACAAGAAGAAGGGCAAATAGAATTAATCCAATGGCGCTTGCAAAGAGAGAAATTTCTTGATGAAATCGTAAATATGAGCTCTCCAGATGATTGGAATGCTTTGGTCAAAAATGAATTTTACACCATAGAAAACCTAAACTACTTTGAGGAAAAATCTCATCATCTTTGGGAAATATTAAATATGAAATATGCAGAATACCTTAATCCACAATTAATTGAGCTATTAATGGATTTATATTTGGAAATGAATGATTTATGTGCTCATTTAAAAGCTTATCTCAGAAATATCAAAAACTACAGTGGTCAGATTACATTTGCCAATGTAGCAAAAAAAGGAGTTGTCCTCAATATACACAATTTACTTATACTTTCAAAACAACTTAAAGACAACGGGTATTCAGAATTACCCAAAACGGAATGGTTGGCATTGGAAGATTGAAAACACATTATTCTACACCATAATCAATCACTCGATAGTGTGTTTCAGTGCCTATTCGGATATCTAAAGTATCAAAATTATTGATTCTTAAATCTTTGAAAGAGCGTTGCACTAACCCTACATCTTTCGCATAGATGTCAAATTTTCTGCGATAGTCAACCAATGATAGAAAATCATCATAATCTACTGTGATGGTAGAGTCAAAGAAAAAGTTATCAATATTACGTGCATCATGTAAATCCGTATAAAAAGCTCGTTGACTTGGAAAAGCATTAAAGGCGTTTACATCCCATGTTTTATCGATTGTAGGCGCAAATACTAATCGTATTTTACGCTGATTTTCTTCTACCACTTCTCCTCGTCGACCATCTATAAGTGTCGTCCAAACGCGCTGGTCTAGTAATTCATTGGTATTAATATCATAGGAAAAACGAAAATATTTTTTAGCCATCCTGCCTTCGTTGTCCATTATGTCTTCACCAATCACTGTTTTAAGTATGTAACGAAAAGTATCATTAGCAGGAATTAAATTTATATCATGGAAAATTTCAGTTACTTCATAAGTAACATACTTACCTTCTTCCCAACCAAAGTATTCATGTCCCCACTGGATATTTATTTCCTCTTGCCGACAGGAAAACACTGATGATACTAATAATAATTTGATTATAAAATATTTAACGGACCGCATCAATCTGAGTTTATATTCCAAATTTACGTTTTTTCTACAAATTAGAAAAGCTTTCTTCACAGGGAAGTGCTTCATCCCAGAAAAAATCTTTAAAAGTAATCCTTGACTCAAACCAAATGGCTTTTCCTTCAACTTTTCTGCCACCTACCTCTTCGTATAAAAGATGATGTTCGGCTTTAGGGAGCATTAAGTTACTTTTACTGAGATTTATGCTTCCTGTTCTTACTAGCTGTTTCTCAATATTTTCTTTATCAGGGAAATCCAAACCTGATGCCTTACATTGCGTATATTTAGAAGGATCAACAAAAACCAAAGCAGAATCTCTTGGGGCCCTCAAGAAAACGCCATATCCATCTAGCTGCTCAAAACGCTGAGCTTCTGAATCATTTGCTAGGTGGTGAACTAATGCGATGAAAGAGTCATCATATAAAGAAAACTGAAGTCGAATGTTGTCATTGCGCTTTTTCTTTTCAAAGACATACACTTTTGGGTAGACATTCATATCCTTTAAACTACTTTTAAATAGTACTTTGCCATCGTTTAAGAATGAAAGGACATCCTCTTTATTCAATCCAATTGCTTGCATACGTTGCCACTCATCCTCAGGCACGACCAATACTTTATCCAAAATAGTATTTTTTACCCTATTCGCTGGTAACCATGCGCAACCTCGATTTTGAAAGAAAAAAATGACAAAAATGAGCCCAATGACAAAGCCAATACCGTAATAAGAAAATCTTTTCCAAATATTTTGCATGTGAGTTTATTTCAAGGTGAAGTGCTGCTCTGCCATATCAGCAATTTGTGTTCCAATTGCCAAGGATGCGGTTGCGGCAGGAGATGGAGCGTTCAATACGTGGATGGATTTGCCATGGTAAACAATTCTAAAATCATCTTTTGTATCTCCATTAGCCCCGAGCAAGAGCGCTCTCACACCAGATCGACCCGGTTTGATGTCCTCCATGGTTAATGAAGGTATTAGCCCCTGTAGGGTCTTTAAAAACAACTTTTTTGAGAAAGCTCGTCTGTATTCATTAATTCCAAAGCTCATGTTGTTAAAGAATAATTTCCATGTTCCACTATAACTTAGTGCATCGAAAGTATCTCTTAGACTGAAGTCTGTTTTTCCATATCCCTCTCTTTTAAAAGTGAATACAGCGTTTGGACCACATTCTATTTCGCCATTTGTCATTCTCGTAAAGTGTACTCCTAAAAACGGGAAGTCTGGATTTGGGACAGGATAAATCAAGTTTTTAACCTTGTATTTTGCCTCCTCGGTGAGTTCATAATAATCACCTCTAAAGCCAACAACCTGCTCCTTTAATTCAACACCATCCTTTCGAGCTAGTCGATCTGCTTGCAATCCAGCACAGAAAATCAAATTTTTTGCTTTAAATTTTTGGGTGCTTCCAACAATTGTATTCGTAAGTTCTCCTTTTTCTATGGCAATGACCTCTTCGCCTAATACACATTTCGAAGCATCATTTAAACCCAGTGCATGCTCAACCATTTTTTCTGTAGCGCAACGGAAGTCAATTATGCCCGTAACAGGCACCCAAATACCAGCAACACCCTCAACATGAGGTTCGTGCTCTTTAATTTGTTGAGCAGTAATTTTTTCAATTCCCTCAATGCCATTTTCTATTCCGTTATTGAAAATTTTATCCATGAAAGGCAATTCTTCCTTCTTTGTTGCTACAACCACTTTTCCACATACATCGTGTGGAACCTTGTTTGCTTTGGCAAATGCCACTAATTCATGTCTTCC
>JAFIEX010000177.1 GCA_020832365.1 Crocinitomicaceae bacterium | reverse complement strand
GTTGTTGGAATTTAGATGTTAGAGTTTAGATGTTGGAGTTTAGATGTTAGACATTGGACTTTAGAGTTTAGATGTTAGACTAATCCTTAATTTTCTTTGGTTTTTCTGTTAATACTTTCTTCAAAGATTTCATGTGTCTCATGCAGGCAATTTGGCAATTCTAAGATATATTGATTAGATTTGCTTTTTGGATGACAGAATTAAAAGCTAAAATAGGAGTTATTGGAAGTGGAAGCTGGGCTACGGCACTGGTAAAAATTTTGTGCAACAACCTAGATAAAGTGAATTGGTTCATACGCTCAGAAGAGTCTGTTAAATATATTCAAACCTACAAACACAACCCTAAATACCTTCAGTCTGTAGAGTTTAATCTATCTAAAATCAACGTCAGTACCGACCTGGAAGAAATCATAAAAGGGTCTGAAATTATTTTTTTAGTGACGCCTTCTGCCTTCTTAAGTGACCTTTTTAAGGATATCGACCCGGCTATTTTCAAAGGCAAAACTGTTTTTTCTGCCATTAAGGGTATCATTCCGGAATACAATGCCATTCCAGCTCGTTTTATTCATAAAAGTTTTCATGTTCCTTATGATTCAATCGGTATAGTTTGTGGCCCATGTCACGCAGAGGAAGTGGCATTAGAAAGGTTATCTTACCTAACTGTTGCTTGTCAAAATGAAGATATTGCCGAGGATGTTGCAACGCTTTTGGCTTGTAGGTACATCAAAACAACTGTTTCTGATGATCTTTTTGGTACAGAACTCTCTGCTGTACTAAAAAATGTATATGCTATTGCATCAGGGATATGTGCAGGTCTAGGGTATGGAGATAATTTTCAGTCTGTTTTAATTGCCAACGCCATTCAAGAAATTGAAAACTTTATTGATGAGGTAAGTCCCATCCACAGGGATGTAAAAACAAGTGCTTATTTGGGTGATTTACTGGTAACAGCCTATTCCAAGTTTTCTAGGAATAGAACTTTCGGATTTATGATCGGAAAAGGATACTCCGTAAAAACAGCCCAAATGGAAATGGACATGGTAGCAGAGGGCTATTACGCTGTTAAATCTGTTGTTGAGATCAATAAAAAATTCCAAGTAGAAATGCCAATTGTAGAAGCAGTTTATAATATCATCTATGAAAAAATTTCTCCTACTATCGAAATGCGCATTTTAGCGGATAAATTATCTTAACTGATTTAGGGTTTGGGTTTTATGGTTTAACCTTTGTCGCTTAAAAAATCAATATTTCGCTTTAAACCTCGCCATTTTGTTCTTTTCACCGCACTCTTTCTGAATAATTCTTGAAAAACCTCTTCGGTTAAGTCCTGCCAATCGGCTTTATTCATCCTTAATAACTCTTCATGCGGCATGAAAGCTGGTTCATTGTGTCTTTTAGCGAATCGGTTCCATGGACACACATCTTGACAAATATCACAACCAAAAGCCCAATTGTCCATTTTACCTTTAAATTCGTTGGGTAATAGCTCATCCTTTAATTCTATCGTTAGGTAAGAAATGCATTTAGAACCATCAACGACATAAGGTTGTGAAATAGCATCAGTAGGGCAAGCATCTATGCATCTTGTGCACGTTCCACAGTAATCTTTCATTGGTCCATCTGGCTGAAGTGGGAGATCCAAAATCAATTCTGCAATGAAAAAAAAAGATCCTTCTTTCGGATGAATTAAGTTACTGTTTTTGCCTATCCAGCCCAGTCCTGATTTCTTTGCCCAAACTTTATCCATTACTGGGGCTGAGTCCACAAACACACGTCCACTGACCTCTCCTATTTCATCTTGAATCGCAGACAAGAAGCGCTTTAACTTATCCTTAATTACGTTATGGTAGTCTTGCCCATAAGCATACTGCGATATTTTAGGCGCTGTTTTATCCGATGGTTTGTCAGGGTTGTAATAATTCAACAATAGAGAAACAACAGCTTTCGCATTAGGAACAAGCAGCCTAGGGTCTAGCCGTTTATCGAAATGGTTTTCCATGTACTGCATTTTCCCGTGCTTACCAGCCTTCAACCACTCGTCTAATCGCTTAGCTTCTTCTTCCAAAAAAGCAGCCTCGCTGATTCCACAATAAAAAAATCCAAGTTCTTTGGCCTTAGCTTTAATCCATTGCGTATTTTTCTCAGCTATGATTTCTTTTTGCGTCACTAGCCATTTTTAAAATAATCCACCTTGAGAAAACCCAGGCGACCTACCCAAATGCTCATAGGATTTAGGCGTTACTTTTCTACCTCGCTGCGTGCGAATAAGAAATCCTTCTTGAATAAGAAACGGCTCGTAAACTTCTTCTAGTGTTCCCGCATTTTCTCCAACGGCCGTAGCAAGCGTTGATATTCCTACCGGACCACCTGCAAATTTATCAATAAGCGTAGTAAGGATGCGGTTATCCATTTCATCCAGACCATACTTATCGACGTTTAAAGCCTCTAAGGCAATATTTGTTATCGCAACATTAATAGTGCCGTCCCCTTTAATCTGAGCAAAATCACGCACGCGCCGCAACAATGCATTAGCAATTCTAGGAGTTCCTCTACTTCTACTCGCAATTTCATAAGCCGCTTCTGGTGTGATTGGAATGCCTAGCAAACCAGCTGAACGCTCAACAATTAAAGTTAAGGTCTTGGCATTGTAATATTGTAAGCGGGCATTAATTCCAAACCTTGCTCGCAGCGGTGCGGTTAACAAACCGGAGCGGGTAGTTGCACCAATTAAGGTAAAGGGATTAAGCGCAATCTGCACTGTCCTTGCGTTCGGACCAGAATCTATCAATATATCAATCACAAAGTCTTCCATTGCAGAATACAAGTACTCTTCAATAACAGGACTCAAGCGATGAATTTCATCAATAAAAAGGACATCTCCTTCGTTCAAATTCGTTAATAACCCTGCCAAATCGCCTGGTTTATCCAAAACCGGACCACTGGTCACTTTGAAACCAACGCCAAGTTCATTAGCAATAATATTTGCCAAGGTAGTTTTACCAAGTCCGGGAGGGCCATGCAGCAAAACATGGTCTAATGGTTCATTACGCTTTTTGGTAGCTTCCACGAAAATGGAAAGGTTCTCCACCACTTTTTTCTGACCAGTAAAATCCAACAAAGACTTTGGACGAAGTACTTTATCCAGTTCTTTATCTTGATTTTCTGCTTCACTTCTATAATCGAAATCTTCTTCTTCCACTTGTTCGCATTACGGTTTTAAAGTTAATTCATTTATTTGAATACTGTTACCATTAAACGGTTTTTGAGTCAACGAAAGCACGCATATCTGCACCAGAGGGGTTTTCATGTATTTGTAACTCAAATTCGTTTACAACGGCGAAGATATGGTCAAAAATATCCGCTTGAATCGCTTCATATTCTAGCCAGGCAATGGTATTGGTGAAACAATAAATTTCAATGGGTACACCGTTAGATGTTGGCTGTAACTGACGGACCATAATGGTCATTCCTTGGTGAATACTTTGATTGTGTTTAAGGTAATACTCCAAATATCTTCTGAATAAACCTATATTGGTTTGCTTTCTAGCATTCAACTGTTCATCAGTTAAGTTGTGTGCTTGATTGTAGTTCGCGATTTCACGCTGTCTTTGGGTAACAAACTCTGATAGAAACTTCACTTTTTGAAGCTTCTCAATAAGCCTAGTAGAAGCGAACTTAACAGACTCCATGCGAATGGCAATATCTCTTTTAATTCTTCTACCACCAGAGTCAGCCATTCCTCTCCAGTTTTTGAAGCTGTCTGCTATAAAATTATATGTTGGAATGGTGGTTATTGTTCTGTCCCAATTTTGCACTTTTACTGTTGTCAGGTTGATCTCAATCACATCACCATCTGCCCCATACTTTTCCATACTTACCCAGTCACCAACACGAACCATATCATTCACGGCAATTTGAATACTCCCTACAAAACCTAGAATAGTATCTTTAAATACCAACAACAAAATGGCTGTCATTGCACCTAAAGAAGTTAAAAAGAATGTTGGAGATTGACCAGTCAATAAGGACAAAATAATTACGCCAACAATAATAGACAGCACGATGTTTACCGTTTGCACATAAGCGTTAATTGGCTTACCCTCAAATGCCGGCTTATCTCGGAGGAACTGCCCGGTTGTCCGCAATAAACGCTTCAATGCAACAAGAATTGTGAAAGCAATCAACACTTCATTAATACGATCAGCAAATTCCAGTGTTTTAGGGTAAGCAAAAAAAGCAATGGAAAAGAAATAATCCAAAAACATTAAGGGTAACAGATGCGCAATTGCTCTAAAAAATTTATTCTTTACCAATAAATCATCAAAGTTGGTTTTTGTTTTACTTGCAAAACTTACCATGAAGCCAAGTAAAATTTCTTTTGTTACCCACCAAATCAACATAGAAATAACAAAAATCCCAATCAGAAGGGCTAACATCCAAAAAAACTTATGGGTTGCAAATTCAGGATGAGCTATTAAATCTTCAATGGTTTTGGTTGAATCTTCAAAATAAAATCTTTTAATCCAGTTCAGTATTAGTTCCCTCATTGATTTACTTATTTTTGCCCAAAATTAATAAAATTATGCCTCCGAAAGCTCAATTTCACTTACTAGGATGGATAACGCTTTTGCTGTTTCCGCTCCCTGCTTTTTTGGTGTTGCATTATTTTGAAGACGTTTCGTTAGCTGATTTTTTTCAAAAAGACAAACTAACTTTAAGTATGGTCTTACTTGGGGTAAATGCAGGAGTTTTTTATGCCTTTATCATTTTAATTTTAGGTCAATTCCCTGTTTTCCAAGAGCAATCGATGAGGCAAGTAAGAATGATCCGTTCTCTTCGTCTGAATTGGGGTGATATTTTATTTATTTCCATTTGCGCAGGTGTAGGAGAGGAATTGTTGTTTCGTGCAGGTATGCAGTTCTATTTAGGTCCTTGGATAACAAGCTTTATCTTCGTTGCAATTCATGGTTATTTCAGCTTCACAAGTTGGAAGAAAAATTTACCGGGACTGGCGGTATTGCCATTCATTTTGCTCCTCGCCTTTGGTTTTGAAGCCTACGGATTATGGTTTGCAATCGCTGCGCATGCCACCTATGACTTTGTGCTTTTCAGTTGCTTTGTGACGCCAGATGATCAATCCATACAGCGCAAACGAAAGTTTACAACTTTGAAATAACTTAACTATCAGTTTTTCTGAAATTTCAAAACGACTGGGTCAGCACTATTTTCAATTAACACAAAATAATTGCCGGTTTTCCAGTCTTTAATATCTAAAGTTATTGCTTTCACTGGCTGCGTATAGTTTGAAGCCCAAACCATATTTCCTAAAGCATCGTAAACAGTAAAGTGTCTTATAGCCAAAGCCGAGTGTAGCGAGTAGATCGACAAAAGCAATCAGTTAACTAACAGCATTTCAATGAAAAAGCGATGAAGATTAAGCAAATTCATCGCTTTTTTTTAGCGCTTTTGTCGACTACTCGGGTAAATGTTTACCTGCTGGCATTCTATTCAGTCGTTATTGTTTTCCAGTCATAAAGTCCGTCACGAAGGATGAATTTTTCAAAGTCGTAGTTCACTTCTCTTATGGCTTGTTCTGCTCCAATTTCAAGAATTGGTCTGCTGTAATTATGAGTCCCTTTTACATTATCATAAAATCGCCCCGCAGGGTCAACCATTGCATAAGAGCCTTTCATTTGTGAGTTGTTTTCGGGAACTAAAGCTGTCAAGTTGTGCAGGTCTGAATGATTTTTCAGGAAATGTTGAAATTGTTTGTCTGTAATTTTAAAATAGTCAATGTGTTGGTCGTTTTGTCCAACCATTGGCAATACTTGAAAAATCTTCCAACGTTTCGGCTTTGAATAACGAATAAAGTCACTCATATTTTCGTCAAAATTTTTGCGGTTTACAACCGTATTTACCTTGAAGCCATAACCATATTGTTTGATTTTGTCTGCAAGGTCAAAATAATAGTCTGAATGTAAGGAAGTCTTGCCCGAAATAGCTCTGCCAATAGCTGCATTGGTTTCATTTTTTAAACTGTCAACGCTTATTGCAATCCAATCAAGGTGTTTTTGATTGTCTAGCAGAAACTTCTCGTTTAGCTTACTTCCATTAGTTACGATCATTGTTGTAAGTTCTGCTTGTTTTGCTATTGCAATCAAGTCAGACAGCCAACTACAAAGAGTTGGCTCGCCACCAGCGAATGTAATTTTTTCAAAGCCTAAGTCAGCAAGTTGTTGAACAACTTGAATGGCTTGTTCTTTGGGTAAATGACCTTTAGGCAAAATACTTTGCTTAACGTCTTTAAAACCTGCGAAGCAAAATTTGCAACGCATATTGCAAGGCTC
>JAFIEX010000176.1 GCA_020832365.1 Crocinitomicaceae bacterium | reverse complement strand
ATTAGTATTGATAATGGTGTTACTTTTCAACCCATTCAAAGCTTTACAGGTTTAGAGAGTGGTACATATGAAATTGTGATTCGGGATGCCAATGATTGTGAATTAGATACAACTGTTCTGGTGACAGCTCTTCCAAGCGTTACATTTGATTTTACGTTTATTGAACCACTTTGTTTTGGTGATAATACTGGGGTAATCACATTTACACAGGTGGATGGAGGCACATCGCCTTATGTTTTTAGCATTGATGGGGGGCTAACTACACAAGTTGGGCAGACTTTTGAGTTTTTAGAAGCAGGAAACTATTCGCTTACAGTAATTGATGCCAATGGTTGTAACGCAGATTTAATGCCAGCTCAATTAAACTCCCCAAATTCTATTACTGCTGATATAAGCACGACTGATTTGCAATGTAACAATGACGCGACTGGTGCAATTGTTATCGATAACCTGCAAGGGGGGAGTGGAAACTTTCAGTTTAGCATTGATGGGGGAACAACTTTTTCGAATAACACAACTTTTTCGAATTTACAAGCTGGAAGTTACACAGTTCAAATCAGAGATGAAAATGATTGTGTACTCAATGAAACATTAACGATTACAGAGCCACAACCGATTAATGCAAGCATAAATAGCCAAGATGCTCTTTGTTTCGGAGAAGCATCGGGACAAATTATTGTTAATAATCTTAGTGGAGGAACAGCGCCTTTGACCTTTAGTTTAGATGGGCAAAATTTTCAAGCATCAGCCACATTTTCCCAACTTAGTGCAGGGAATTATACGGTTACAATTCAAGATGCAAATGGCTGTACTATTCAGCAAAATGTAACCGTTTTATCCCCATCTCCCTTAAGTCTATCTTCAGAACTTAATGGTGTAACATGCTTTGGTGATTGCGACGCCACGATTAATGTTTCAGCTGCTGGTGGTGTCTCTCCTTATGTATTCGCATGGCAAGATAGTCAAGTGCTTAGTGCATTTCGCTCCGATCTTTGTGCTGGAAGTTATACAATTCTAGTTACAGACATTAATGGGTGCGAGATTTCGGAAACTTTTAACATTGAAGAACCAGAAGAATTAACAGCCGACTTTTTATTACCTAATGAGAAAATTACCGTAATTAATACAAACATTAACTTTTTTAACCAATCAAGCGGAGCTATTTTTTATAATTGGAATTTTAACGGAATTGGCATTTCAACAGAAACAAATCCATCTTTTAATTTTCCTGAGGAACCAGGAGAATATTTTGTAACGCTAGTAGCAATAGGTGAGGGGGGGTGTACGGATACGATTACGAGAACCATAATAATTGAAGATGAAGTGATTTTTTATGTTCCAAATACATTTACGCCAAACGGAAACCAGTTAAATGAAGTATTTACTCCAGTTTTCACAAGTGGTTTTGATCCTTTCGATTTTCAGATGTTGATTTTTAACAGGTGGGGTGAAGTTGTATTTGAGACGTTTAACGCTGCTGTAGGATGGAATGGACTTTATGGGGATAAACCGGCCCCTGATGGTGTATATATTTGGAAAATAACCTTTCAAGAGCTGAATTCAGATGTTCGAAGAAGTCTCACTGGGCATGTGAATTTATTAAGATAATCTATTTTTTTTATGCTGTATCTCTTGAAGCGTCGGCATTTGCCATTCAAAAACCACAGCAAGCGTCCTAATGGTAGCTATTATTGTTGTGCTTAAAATGAATAACCAAAGCTCATCTCCATACTCGAACAAATAGCCAACAATATAAAGAGATGCACCTATTATACATGGGATGGCATAGATTTCTTTTCTAAAAATTAATGGTATTTCATTACATAATACATCTCTTAATAACCCCCCGAAAGTGGAAGAGATCATACCTAAAAATAAAGCACTGATTAACATTTGGTCTAAACTGATACTTTTCTGAACTCCTAAAATTGTAAATAAACTAATACCAAGTGTATCAAAGATGAATGTTGTTTTGCGTAGTTTTGAGAAAAAACGCATAAACAATATTCCAAAAATACCTCCTAGAATTACAGTTACGATGTAAGACATTGAGCTAAGCCAAGCAACTTCAACATTGAGCAGTAAATCTCTAATTGTTCCCCCTCCTAATGCCGTTATAAAAGCAATGATTAATCCACCAAGCAGGTCAAGATTCTTTTCTGCTGCTGTAAGTAAACCACTGATTGCAAAAAAGAATATACCCAAATGGTCAATGGCTATTAATATGTAGTCAATTTTCATTTTTACTTTTCTTTGATTATTGCGTATATTCGCAATCGATAACAAAATAAGGCATTCTTTTCTGTATAGCATGAAACAATCGCTTGTTTTTATTTTTCTCCTAAATTTTAGTGCGTTTTTGAATGCGCAACAAGTTGGTCTTGTGCTGAGCGGTGGAGGCGCAACAGCATTAGCTCATATTGGGGTCTTAAAAGCTTTAGAGGAAAATGAAATCCCAATTGATTATATTGCAGGAACAAGCGCAGGAGCATTGATTGGAGCGATGTATGCGGTAGGTTTTTCCCCAAAAGAAATTGAGGCCTATGTATTATCTCCTGAGTATATTAAGATGGCGAATGGCGAGTTCTTACCAGGACAACGTTTTATGCTGAAAAAGGAGCTTCCAGACGCTTCATTATTAAACATTCCCTTCTCTAAAGATTCTGTTTTTTTGAAGTCTTTACCTACTAACTTTATAACGCCTGCTCTAATGGATTTTGAAATGTTCAAGTACCTTGGTGTAACATCAATCCAAAAAAATAATGATTTTAACAATTTATTTGTGCCATTTTTATGCGTGGCTGCTGATATTGTTAACAAAGAGTCTGTTGTTTTTAGGAATGGTCACCTTAATGCAGCTGTTAGAGCCTCTATGACTTTTCCTTTCTATATTAATCCAATTCGGATCAACAATAAACTGCTTTTTGATGGGGGGCTCTATGATAATTTTCCTGCTCAGGAATTATTAGATGCTTTTGATGTAGACTATCTTATAGGTAGTAATGTTTCTTTTAATGCTGCACCTCCATCAGAAGACGATTTAATAAGTCAAATCACAAACATGCTGGTTTTTCCTACGGATTTTCATCTTCCATGTGAAAATGGGGTTTTAATTCAGCCTCAAAATAATGTTGGGACATTCGAATTCAATAGGGCAAAGGAAGCAATAGATATTGGTTATCAAACAGCACTTTTATATATCGATAGCATTAAATTTGCCATTGAAAGACGTGTCACAACGGAAGAATTGGCTATGAGAAGATCTGTTTTTAAAGCGAATAATAGGTCTTTAAACTTTACTAGTGTCGTTGCAAAGAACAAGAATAATGAAAATATAAAGTTTGTTGAACAAACTTTTATTCAAGATAGCCTTGGAGGAGGCATTAATTTCGAGCAATTTGAACGAATATATTTTAGGCTTTATGCTGCTCCGCAAATTAAGTACATTTTTCCAACAGTGAACAAAAAGAATAAATCTGAACATGAATTAGTTTTGGATATTACTAAACAACAACCTTTTAATTTGAAGGTTGGCGGGCATTTTTCTTCTAGACCTGTGAATACGGGCTTTGTTGGACTGGGTTATCAAGGTTTAAGTGAATCTGGTTTCTCCCTTGACTTGGGCTCTTATTTTGGTAAGTTTTACGGTGCTGCATTTTTAAGAAGTTACTTTGATATACCTGCTAAAGTGCCACTTCGAATTTTCCCTTATTTTGTTCAAAATAGGTGGGATTATTTTTTAAGCTTTAATAACTTTTTTCAAGAGACAACGCCTTCTTTCTTAGTTCAAAATGAAAATTATTTTGGTGCCAGAATTATTATGCCGATTGGAAATAAGTATAGGGTTTCAACTGATTTTAGAGGTTTTTACTTGCGTGATGAATATTATCAATCTGAAAACTTTACAGGAGCTGATACTGCTGACATTACCTATTTTGATGGACAGTCAGCTATATTTAAGTTTGAGCATAATACATTAAATCGCAAGCAATGGTCAACAAGAGGCTCTGCTTTCTCATGCTCATTTAGATATATACAAGGAAGAGAACAGAGTATTTCGGGTTCTACTTCTCCAATCGACTATGATGTGCGTAAATTCCATCGATGGATTAATTTAACAATAGAAGGGGAAAGGTATCTGAAGATTACTGATTTTTTTACAATTGGATACAATGGTAAGGGGGTTCTAAATAGTCAATCTTTATTTGCAAATTATACAGCTTCTTTATTAGCTATGACAGAGTTTTCTCCGCTTCCAGATGCCCAGACTTTCTTTATGGAAGAATATCGCGCACCACAATACCTAGCTGGCGGTGGTAATTTTATTTTTCATTTTACTAACTTTTTAGATTTTCGAATAGACGCACATTTTTTTCAGCCTTTTAGGCAAATTGTAAGAACAACATCTGGAGGAGTGGGGTATTCTAACGTATTGCAACAAGGAACCCCTATGGTCGGCGGAACCTTAGTTTTTCATTCTCCTATTGGTCCATTGCGTTTTAGCACTAATTATTTCCCAAGTCAAAATCAACCACTCACTGCTCAGTTGAGTTATGGATATGTTATTTTCGAAAACAGAGCAACCAGATAATTTTTTTATATTTGCTTCAGAACCAAATTTTCAACTATGCCAAAGGTTAATATTTTTTATCTAATAACCTCCTTTATATTTATTCCGCTTACTATATGGACGCAGGAGATTCAGGGTGTAGTAATAAATTATGATAATCAGCCCGTTAGTGAAGTTCTGGTAGTGAATAAAACAACGAATGACTCTACATATACCAATGCTAAGGGAGAGTTCTCTATAAATGCTGATTGGGACCATAATTTAGTGCTTTTCCATCCTAGACATAGGAGTCAGTCTGTAATTTTAAGTTCCGATGACTTTGAAGGAAGACGAATTACTATTTTTATGGAAATTGCAGAGCAAGTTCAATTTTTTGAAGGTATAACTGTAACAGGTGAAAGGATTAAGAGTGTTCGTGATATTTACAATGAGAACATCATTGACTTTATTCCTTTGATTAATAATGAAATATTGGTTTTAACGAGAAAAGTTCGAGAGAAGCAATACAACGTTGCTTTAATAGGTTTTGATACAACATATTTTGACTTTGATATTCGTTTGAAGCGCCCTGAGGCTTTATTTGTGGATTGTTTTAAGAATTTACATATCAAAACAAAAGATAGTGTGTATCAATTTATTTTTACTGATACTATAGAAATTGTTGGCGCTATGGATTTGTTTGATTTTGAGCGTCAAATAGCGCCTTGCGTTTGGAGGAGTGATTCTTCATTACTTTATCAATATTTTACAAATCACAATCGAGATATGCAGCTTTTTCAATTATCACAATACCATGAGCCACAGTTAATTTATGAAATAACAGACCCAAAAGGTGCTAAAGCGGCTCAAGATTATTTTCAAGAAATAATTGCGAAGTATAATATGCGTGTATCAAGCGGTGAGAATATAATACAGTTAGGCCTGTGGTCTGGAGATGTTATGGAACTCAGTATTGATGGAGAATTAAACAGGATGATTTCTTGGTATAAAAAGTTTCAAGCTAAAAAGTTACATATACCATGCATAGAACTGTGGAATCGAGTGTATCTTTTTGATACAGAGAATATGGAAGTCTTACAATTTGATAACAAACTTAGGTTAGCTAAAAAAACACCATTATCGGTAAATTTTAAACCTACAAGGTTGACTTTGCTTAAAGATGAAGGAACTGGAAAGCTTTACTTTTATGATTTAACTAGTGCTACCATTTCAATTCATCATTATGATTTTGATTCTGGAACTACACAAGAAGTCATGCAGGTACATGAGTTAAATTTTCCTCAAAAGATTAAAATCGTCAACGGCTGGATGTACTTTTTATCATCTAAAGGTTTTGGGTTTTATAAATTGTATAAGGTTAAACTTAACGAGAATTGACGTTGAAAAATAACTATACATATTAACCTGACCTTTTTTTCTAGTTAGTTTATGAATATTTGAATATCTTCGTTTGCATAATAAAGTTGTTACCTATGAGTATTATTAAAAGAGCGGTTTGTTTTTTTGTGTTGAATTTCCTTTGTTTACTTCATCTAAATGCGCAGCAGAGAAACACAGCTCTTATCGGTCAGCTGGATTATCAAGTCATGCATCAAACTAACCTAAATGATGTTTGGGGATATGTTGATGAACAAGGTAATGAATATGCTTTGGTTGGTGCAAGAAAGGGAGTGAGTGTTGTAAGTTTAGCTGATCCATCGAACCCAACTGAGGTTTATTGGCATGCTGGTGGAGAGAGTGTTTGGCGGGACTTAAAGGTTTTTGGTGAATATGCCTATATCACA